>NZ_JBQAGB010000006.1:0-259618 GCF_051916145.1 Bacillus cereus group sp. MYBK245-2
CCGTTTAAATAACGTAAAACGATTTGTATTTTTTCATCAGCTGTAAATTTAGCCATAGAAAAACTGCACCTCCAATTGTTAGACTGTGTCTAACAATTGGGGTGCAGTTCATATGCTTGCTCTTTTTAATGATTTTTTAATAGCCAGTTAATTTTTAAACTTAACTAACAATTAATTTGAATTCAATAGAGGGTGGGAAATTGCCTAATTCTGATTTTTGTAATTTACATTACAGAATTGTTTTTTTCACTCTGTTACGATAACAATGAAAACAAAAAAGGAGTGATATACGTGCAATTTTCGGTTAATAAAACAATTAAAACTGGAATTATAGGTGGCATCATTGGTGGAATTATCTTTGGAATAATCATGCAAATGATGGGTAAGATAGCCATGATTGCAGGGATGATGGGAAGTAGCAGCTTACTTAGTGGCTGGATTATTCATATGATGATAAGTATTATTTTCGGCATTACATTCGGATTGTTTACATTCGTTATTAAAAATCGTATTGTTCTCACAATTGTTTTTGGGGTTGGAATTTGGATAGTGGGTTCTCTTGTTATCATGCCTATAATGATGGGGATGGGAACAAACCATTTAAATGCTTTTGCTCCTCAGCAATTAATGAGCTTAGGAACTCATTTATTTTTCTCTATAATAGTTGCAATTGCGTTTAAGATCTGTTCAAAAAAACATCTTAAAAGGTAACTATTCAATATTTTACAACGAAAATACACATGCTAGTTCTTATTACTGTGCTAATTTAAAATATAAATCATGTACTATAAGTACATGATTTATATTTTATTAGAGTTGATAAAAATTGGAGTATCTTATTAGATAGCTTGTTGTTGAACGTGGGATTAATTAACGGACGACTAGCAATTATATATAAACGAAAATTTCCCTATAACTCGACTTATTTTTTATAGTAATTAATCATTTCTCAAAAATATGTATGTTTTTTCATTCATTTGGATTACCCCTATTTTTTTTAACTCTTAAAATTTCACGTCCCTTTAAAATGACCGTTCCATCTACAAATACGGGGGCATTAATTTCTCCTAGTTAAACCCCTTATTTCTAATGCAGCATTTAGATCATTAAATAGTTTTTTCTATAAAATAAATATTACTTTGAATTAGATGTTGTTTTGCTTTAAAACAGCTTAAGCACCCATCCATTGTATATAAAACTGGTTCCACAAAACCACCTCCTACTTGGTACTATACTAATTAATTACTTTTATGCAGTAATTTAGATTACAGTAAAAATCACAAAGAACGGTATAATGAAAACAAAAATAGTGAAAGGAATGATTTCAAGTGGATAAATTATTACTTCTTTCACAAATTAGTCTATTGGAAGAATTACCAATGGACGATCTTAAGGCCGTTGAAGAATTAAGTGAGATGAAACCTGTTAAAAAAGGAACGATTATATTATCTCCAGATAAGCCAATTGAAGCATTATTTTTTTTAAAGAAAGGTCAAGTACGCTTATTTCGTATGAATCATCATGGAAAACAGTTTACTGTTGATATTTTAACAAGTGGTAATATTTTTGGAGAAACATCTACCCTATCTTTAACAGATGACCAGGTTTATGCTGAAGCAATGACAGATACTTATTTATGTATGATTGAAAGGAATGATTTTGAGGGATTTATTGAAAGGAACCCAAAAATTGCATTGAAATTTATAAATATACTTTCCAACCGTTTAAAAGAAGTTTATAGCTTAAGCGAGAAAATTGCTCTTAGTGATGTTAAATACCGTCTAATATACTTATTATTGAAGTTAAGTGAAAAAACTGGAAGAAGAATAAACGAATGGCAAACCATCAATATGAAATTGACACATGCTGATATTGCAAACATGATTGGTTCCACAAGAGAAACGACCAGTGCTATTCTGAGTCAGCTTAAAAAAGATGGTTTGATTAAAAAAGATTTAAACTGGTCTATTAATGCTGAAAAAATCGAGCAACTATTAGAAAAAATTTAAGCAACCTCATCAAAAGTCCGTTACAGGTGGGATTTTTAATTAGATAAACCTCTTAATATCATTTTTGTTACAATATGGGATAGCACTACATCATCATTAAGCTAATATTTTGAAGAACCACTAAAATAAAAAATTTATTTCTCGACAGTTATATATGAGAATTAAGCTCATTTTTTCGTTTTGGGGTGAATTTGTTTTCCTAAGTTGATGGGCATGTGGCGATATCCCCCAATGAACAATATAACTAAAAGTGGTAAAATAATATTTGGATGGGAGTTCAATACATATTATTAAAATTAAGATGGTTCAAGTCGTAGGAAGGCACCTTAGGGTGTCTTTTCTTTTTTATTTATGTATTTGTGTAAAGTGACAAATAAGTTATACATTTTATAAGAAAATCATATCTTATATAAAGATGTAAAATGAGCTGATTATGCTTCTCTTTCACAGCAATATGTTAAAGGGGAGACTAATTTGTAGCCAACTATATATTTTTAGGCAATACATATCATATAAATAGTTAATGTCATGTATTGGAGTGTGGCTATTTGTGACGATTTCATATAGTGCAGAAAATTTTAACGTATTATTTGTAAAATCTAGTGTTACTGTATATTTTCCAGTGCTAGAGGAGTCTATATTTAAAAGTTTGAAAAAGGCAGTTGGTAATGTAACGATGGTAACATACGAAAACATGGTGAAAACAGCTTTGAAGATAAAACCAGCTCTTATCATTGTCTTTCACGGTTTTGAAGAAGGGATAAGTAAAGGGATTCTAGAATTAAAACAATATAACTTTAAGACTGCACTTTGGCTTACAGATAATCCTTACTTTACAGATGTGACGAAAAATTTAGCGCTTGATTATGATTATGTTTTTACACAAGATACAGGGTGTATTGATTTTTATAAAGATTTAGGCTGTGATAATGTGTATTACTTGCCTTTAGCGGCAGAACCTCCTATATATACGCCGATACTTACGGAAGAGGAATACTTATTTGATATCAGTTTCATAAGCACAGCTTTTGATAATCGGCTTGAGTTTGTTGATTCAATTGCAGAGTATTTAGCGACTAAAAATACTCTAATTATAGGATGTAATTGGGATAGACTAAAAACTTATGAGTTATTGAAGGATAAAATTAAACTTTTACCATTTTTAGTTTATAAAAATAGTATGGAATATTACAAAAAAAGTAAAATTAACATGAATATACATCGATCGATAGAGGATGTAACGTTTAATATAAATAGAGTAAAAATAAATGCTTGTTCCATTAATAATCGTACATTCGAAATAGCTAGTACAGGTGCTTTTCAAATGACGGATATTCGTTCGGACTTGGAAAAGTGCTATATTCCAGGGATACAAATTGAGACATTTACTTCATCGGTTGATTTTATAGAGAAAGCAGAAAGATATTTAGCAAATCCAGCACAAAGAAAGAAAATTGCGATGGAAGGATTTAGAAGACCCCTAATTGAACATACATATGATAAGAGGGTAAAAGATTTATTGGAAATAATTAGCGTTAATCCTAAAAAAGAAAATGAAATTTAAAAAGAGTGAAAGGTTATGTTGAAGCATACCAAATAAAAAACACAAGGTATTCAAACGTTAGAGCACACATTTCGAATGAATAAACAAGGTAGAAGATTAATTGATTTTAACCAAGTGCATATAGAGAAAATGATTATTGTGGAAAAGGTATTACGTAATAACGTCGTAATACCTTTTTATTTATCCCGCTATTACTGCCCGTAAAAGCCGATTGGTGAGGATGATTAAAGTTTCACTTTATGTATTTCACATTTTCTTCACAAATGATTCACGATAACTTTTCTATTTCGAAAACTTACGTAAATATATTTTATGATATAATAACAATCGACTTTAAAAATGTAAGTTGTATCTATGAAGGTAGTTACTATTGTATTAGAAGTTTAAAGGCGAGAGAGAAATAAAGAGTTATATTGTATAGAAGTTTATATTTAATCAGGTTAATATTTCGCCTGAGACTCAGACTTGGGAAGTTAAAGTAATGAAAATAGAGTGATGAGGAAGAAAGAAGTGAAATGATTGTGAAAGTAATGAGAAGGTTAGGGGCATGGCTATTACTTGCGTGCGTGCTTATTATATTCATGCCAAAAAGCGCATCTGCTCATGCATACGTTGTGAAATCAAACCCTACGGAAAATGAAACGTTGAAAAAAGCACCACCTGTTGTGAAAATTGAATTCGATGAGGACATACAAATTTCAAGTTTTAATACATTGTACGTGAGAGATACATCAGGTAAAAGGGTCGATTTAAAAGATGCTCATATTGATAAAAAAAATAAAAAGTTATTAGAAGCCGGATTAAAAGAGAATCTCAAAAACGGTTTCTACTTTATTCAATGGAAAGTAATTTCAGCTGATGGACATCCCATTCAAGGAGTTATTCCGTTCCGTATTGGATTAGCGGAAGTGGGAGCGGACGATGTACAAGTAGAAGAGATGGGGTATGCCCCGCAAATTGATATGATTATGGAACGTGGAATTTTATATACGAGTTTCTCGCTATTTATAGGAGTGCTATTCTTTAATCTTATTATGTATAAAGGGAATGCAGCCTCGGTTCAATCAAGGAGTAAGAACATAATATGGATTTCCTTATTCGGGATATTTATTAGTTTGTTATTCAACCTACCACTGCAAGCGAAAATAAATGCTGATGTTTCATGGCTAGAAGCATTCGATTCTATACTATTAAAAGAAACATTGCAGCTTTCTGTTTTTGGTTATGTATGGATCACTCAAATAGCACTCATTAGTACGCTTATAATTGTTACGTATTTTGCTGTGAAGCGTGAGAAGTTTTCGTCGTTTAAAGTATGGAGCATTCCAATATTATTATTTATTGGTTTACTTGTTATGAAAGCATTTAATAGTCATGCATTTGGTTTAAAGTTTAAAGAGATTGCTGTTGTAATGGACTTTCTACATTTATTCGCAGCTTCATTATGGATTGGCGGTCTATCATCCATTGTACTTCTTTTACGTAAAGAGGATGATAAGTGGAGTATGTATTGGGATATGATTAAGCGTTTTTCACCTTGGGCAACAGGTGCTGTCATCGTGATTTTAATAACAGGTCTTTTTAACAGTACATTCTTTATACCAACAATCCACTCGTTATTCGATACGAAGTATGGATTGGCCCTAGTAGTGAAGATACTTTTATTCATTTTCATGGGGATATTGGGAATTGTTCATTATGTGAAAGGGAAAATGAGAGCGGAGAAAGGATTAGGCGCTACAGTGAAAGTAGAGTTTATCATTGGAATTATCGTTTTCGTAATCGTAGCATTTATGACTAACGTACAAACACCACCGATGCCTCCTACTGGACCTTTTACAGAGAGTAAGCAATTAGATAATGGATATGAACTTACGCTAAATGTAAGTCCTAATAAAGTAGGACAAAATACATTCCATATTACTTTAAAGGATGAGAACGGACAACCTGTTACTAATATGGAGCAAATTATTTTAACTACGCAATCATTAGATATGAATATGGGCAAAGGTTCATTTAAAGTTTCAGCCGTTTCACCAGGAGAGTATGAAGCGGAAGGTATGTATATTAACATGACAGGAAACTGGAATATACAAGTGCACGGATTAACAAAATCTCTTGATAGCTTTGATACAGATTATAAATTTATTGTAGGTGGCAGATAAAGAGCCGTTTTAGATGAAAAGGAGTAAATAGAAAATGAAACGTATAAAAAAATTAGGAACAACAATGATCGCAACAATAATTGCAATGGGGATTTTTTCATTACCGGTTAGTGCTCATGTGACGGTACAACCAGCAACTTCTGATGTAAACTCTTGGGAGACGTATACGATAAAGGTGCCAGTTGAAAAGAATATAGCAACGACAAAGGTTACTCTGAAAATCCCGTCTGGAGTGGAATTCCAACAATATGAACCAGTGCCAGGATGGAAAGTGCAAGAGCAAAAAGATACAGCTGGAAAAGTTAAAACTGTAATATGGGAAGCGACAGGAGAAGGGATTTTACCTGGCCAATTCCAGCGATTCACTTTCGTCGCTAAAAATCCAGATAAAGAACAAAAAATAGCTTGGGATGCATATCAACAATATAAAGACGGAGAAATTGTTGAATGGACAGGCGATGAAAAAGCTGAAAAACCGCATTCACTTACTACAATTGCAAAAGGTACTTCATTAACAGGAGAACATGGTGAAGTGTCTAGTGTAGAAAAGAATGAAGGCACTAGTCATATGCAAGTAATAGCGATCGTTTTATCTATTTTGGCGATTGTATCGTGGGTAGGTACGTGTGTTTTTGTAGTACGTCGTAAAAAGTAACATAAGAAAAAGCCTACAAACAGTAGGCTTTTTCTTATGTCTGTTTATTTCACTTCAACCCGCTGCCCTACAGCAAGTGTTTTCGGCTTTATATTTACAAAACAAATACTCACAACAATAAATAATAGTCCGATGAATAAACTAATTGTAATGGCCTCATGTAAGAAAATTGAACTTACAATAATCGCAATTAGAGGAATAAGGAATGTATAAGCGCCAACTTTACTTGCTTCACCAGCTCCAACAAGAGTAAAGTATGCAAGCCATCCCATTGCAATAACAAAGAATGAAATAAAGAGTAGTACGCTAACAAATGATATACTCCAAGCGATATTAGACCAGCTTTCAAACTCTGATCCAAATCCAATTAAGCAGAATCCGCCAATAATAAGCTGCAGTGTTACCATCCAAATAGCATTAACACGGTGCCCAGTCTTCTTAATAAATACTGTGCCAAGTGCCCAGCCAATCGCGCATCCTAACGCGAGAAGGATGCCGATAATAGAAACATGTCCAGTTAAACTACTAGAGCTAATCACACCTACGCCAATAAATCCGAGAATAAGCCCGAAAATTTTTAACCCGTACATAGATTCTTCAAGCCAAATCCATGAGAAAATTCCGAGTAAAACAGGTTGTAGAAATACGATGGCGGAAAATAACCCAGCAGGCATATATTGAAGGCCGACAGTTTGTAATCCGTAAAATATAATGATGTTAAGTAAAGAAGAAATAACGTATAAATGCCAAGTTTCTTTTAAGTGTAACTCTTTGTATTTTGGTAATGCGAACAGGAGTAAAATGAATCCTCCAATTAAAGTTCGAACGCCTGCAAATAAAACGGGTGGTGTATAATGCAGGGCGAATTTAGATAAAGGCCAATTGATTCCCCACATGAAAACGAGAAAGGTAAGGATGATGGCCGTCTTAGTTCGAGAAAGCTGTGTCACGGTAAGACCTCCTTGTTGTTATTCATTTCACTATGATATGATATCGACTGTAATAAATAAAATGAATCTTTTTTATAGGAGTATAAGTGATTAGTTATGACCATTACACAACTGCAAGTATTAATAAAAACTGTTGAGTTAAGTAGTTTTACGAAGGCTGCTCGTGTGTTAAATATGACGCAGCCAGCGGTAAGTCATGCGATTTCAAGTATTGAGTCAGAGTTAGGAGTTACGATTCTTATACGTGATAAACGAAAAGGGCTAATCGTTACGGATGTAGGAAACAGAATTCTTGTACATATTAGAGAGATTTTGAACGGTGTAGAGAAGATTGAACAAGAAGTTGCGATGGAGAAAGGGCACGAAGTTGGGACGATTCGAATTGGGAGTTTTCCGAGTGCTTCTGCACATTTCTTACCCAAAATGATAAATCATTTTAAGGAGAAGTATCCGAACTTAGAAGTTGTTCTTTGTGAAGGAACGATTCAAGAAGTTGAAGATTGGTTAGTATCGAGGGTTATTGATATAGGAATTGTTATTTTGCCTAATAAAGAGATGGAGATTGTCCCATTAACGAAGGGGAAAATGGTTGTTATCTTAAGAGAGGATCATCCTCTTTGTAAGAAGGACTCTATTGCAATTAGTGATTTAGAGAATGAACCGATCATATTATGTAAGGGCGGATACGAACCACCCATTATTGATATGTTTAAACAAGCCAACGTATCACTTCGGGCTGAGTATGTAATATCAACCGTTACTACAGCTTTAAACATGATTCAAGAAGGGTTAGGTATTGCAATATTAGCCGAATTATCTTTAACGAATTTACCACGGAATGTGCAAACGAGAGAATTGGAACCACAAGTATGGAGAGAAATTGCTTTAGCTGTTCCTTCATTAAAGGATTCTTCAATCGCTGTGCAGCTATTTATTGAGGAATTTCAAGTGCTGTTTGCAGAGTAAAAAGAGGTGTCTCATATATCATAATGGGGCACTTTTTAATTTGTTTATAAAAAATCTATGAAAAGGATTGACTTATCTTTTAGTTGTAACTATAATGATTACATCGAGGTGGTGATCACGATGAAAATTAGTAGCCGCTTTTCCATAGCTGTTCATATTTTATCTATTTTGAAAAACAATCCATCTTCACTTTGTACTTCAGACTATATGGCTGAGAGTGTCAATACAAATCCAGTAGTCATTCGTAAAATTATGTCGTATTTGAAACAAGCTGGCTTTGTTTACGTAAATCGTGGACCGGGTGGCGCGGGATTACTAAAGGATTTACATGAAATCACATTGTTAGATGTGTATCATGCAGTGAACGTAGTTGAAGAAGATAAGCTATTTCATATTCACGAGAAACCGAATCCAGATTGTCCAATTGGAGCAAATATTCAAGCTGTATTAGAAGTCATTTTGATTCAAGCGCAATCCGCGCTGGAAGAAGTTTTGAGAAATATTACGATGGGTCAATTGTTTGAATCGTTGCAAGAAAAAATGCATGCTTAAATCATATTTATATTTTTTTTATCATTAATGTAACTAATGTGATTACAACTAAAGGGAAGGTGTAAAAGTTATGACTGTAAAAATGAAAGTATACTCAGATTTTATATGTCCGTTTTGTTTTTTAGCAAAAGGTCCATTAGATGAGGTAGCGAAAGAGAAAGATGTAGAGATTGAATGGATGCCATTTGAATTACGTCCAAGTCCATATTCAAAAATAGATCCATGGAATGAGCCAGAAAAATTAGGTTCATGGGATGCTTTCATTCTTCCGACAGCGAAGAAGTTAGGAGTTGAAATGCGTTTGCCACGTGTTTCACCACATCCATATACACATTTAGCTTTTGAAGGATGTCAATTTGCGAAAGAACGTGGACTAGGTAATGAGTATCATCACCGCGTATTCACAGCGTTTTTCCAAGAAGAGCAAAACATTGAAGATATTGATGTGTTAACAAAATTAGCGGTAGAAGTAGGTCTTCCTGAAGCCGAATTTAAAGATGCTTTAGTAACTCGTAAATATAAAGAAAAGCATCAAGAAGCAATTCAGCACGCATATGAGGAAGCGAATATTATGGCTGTTCCAACTGTCATGATTGGAGATGAAGTCATTCAAGGGCTTGCTAGTAAAGAAACACTAGAAAGGGTCATTGATAAAGAAATTGAAAAGGATAAAACAAATTCATTTGAAGGTATGCAATGTAATACCGATGGATATTGCTAATTCGCTTGTTATGAAATAACAAAATAAATTATAAAACAAACATTTGGAGGAATTAAAATGTCAGCAACTACAACAAACTTAAAAGAAGCAATCGTGAACCGCCGTTCGATTCGTAAAGTAACAAAAAACGATGCAATTACGAAAGAAAGAATTGAAGAAGTGTTAAAAACAGCTTTACATGCACCAACATCTTTCAATATGCAAAGTGGTCGTATGGTTGTATTAATGGATGGAGAGCATGAAAAGTTTTGGGATATTGTGAAAGAAACACTAAGAGCCCACGTACCAGCAGAAAACTTTGAAGCAACTGTAGAAAGACTAAAAGGTTTTCATGCAGGTGTAGGGACTGTACTATTCTTTGAAGATCAAGCAACTGTAGAAAAAATGCAAGAAAATGCACCATTATATAAAGATCAGTTCCCATTCTGGTCTCATCAAGGAAATGCGATGTTACAACATACTGTGTGGATGTTATTATCAGCTGAAGGAATTGGAGCTTCATTACAACATTACAATCCAATCGTAGATGCTGAAGTGAAAGAAACTTGGAACATTCCAGCTGAGTGGAGCTTAGTAGGACAAATGCCATTTGGTGAACCAAACGAACAACCAGCAGAAAGAACGTTCTTGCCTACTGAAGATGTAGTGAAATTTTATTAAGAAATCCAATATATAACGAGAAGGAAGCTGTGCTTAAAAACAGCTTCTTTTTTTGTAGTGATGTTAATTTATATGCATTTAGGGAAGAAATATAAGAAATAATCCGTTGAGAAAGGAATTAGACAAATGAATGATAAGAAAAAATATACAGTAGTAGGTACTGATGTTGAGGAAGTAAAGCGTTTAAATAAAAATTCAGGGTTAACGTATAATCAAGTAAAAGAAATGTTAGCAAAGCAAATGCAAAAAAAGAAGTAATTAGATTGAAATCTTTCATTTTTTCATTTAGCATTTTGATTGGAGAGAGTTAAGTAAAAGGTAACTCTCTTTTTCTTATAGCTAAGCATCTTATAGAGTGGAGGAAGCAACATGAAGAAATGGGTAAAGGTAACGCTGTCTATCGCTGGAGGCATTGTCTTATTAGCGTGTGCTGGCGGATATTACGTATATAAAAATTATTTTCCAAAGGAACCTGAGCGTATCGTATATGATAAAGATAGAGTGTTAAAACCGATACATAACCAGTTAAAAGGAATTAACATAGAAAATGTAAAGATAAAAGAAAAAGAAGTCGTAAATGCGACTATAGATGAGCTTCAAAAAATGATTGATGATGGAAAGTTGTCATATGAAGAATTAACGAGTATTTATCTTTTTAGAATACAAGAACATGATCAAAATGGAATAACATTAAATGCTGTTACAGAGATAAACCCTAATGCGATGGAGGAAGCAAGAAAGTTAGATCAAGAGCGAGGTAGAAATAAAAAATCGAATTTATATGGTATTCCTGTCATTGTAAAAGATAATGTACAGACGGAAAAAGTGATGCCGACTAGTGCAGGAACGTATGTGTTAAAAGATTGGATTGCAGATGAGGATGCGACGATTGTGAAAAAGTTGAAAGAAGAAGGTGCTTTTGTTTTAGGAAAAGCGAATATGTCTGAGTGGGCAAATTATTTATCCTTTACAATGCCTAGCGGATATAGCGGGAAAAAAGGACAAAATTTGAATCCGTATGGTCCGATTACGTTTGATACATCAGGATCAAGCTCTGGATCTGCTACAGTAGTTGCAGCAGATTTTGCACCGCTTGCAGTCGGAACAGAAACGACAGGATCGATTGTTGCACCAGCGGCGCAGCAATCAGTAGTTGGGTTACGTCCATCACTAGGTATGGTGAGTAGATCAGGCATTATTCCATTAGCTGAAACACTTGATACAGCAGGACCGATGGCAAGAACGGTAAAGGATGCTGCAACGTTATTTAACATAATGGTAAGTTATGATGAAAAAGATGCAATGACAGAAAAAATGAAAGATAAAGAAAGAATGGATTATACGAAAGACTTATCAATAGACGGTTTGAAAGGGAAAAAAGTAGGAGTACTATTTTCAATAGATCGACAAGATGACAATAGAAAAGAAGTAGCGCAAAAGATAAGAAAAGACCTTCAAGATGCAGGTGCAATATTGACCGATGATATTCAGTTAAACGCTGAGGGTGTAGATAATCTACAAACATTAGAATATGAATTCAAACATAATGTTAACGATTTTCTTTCAAAGCAAAAAAATGTACCGGTAAAATCGTTAGAAGAGATTATAGCGTTTAATAAAAAGGATAGTAATAGACGAATAAAATATGGACAAACATTAATTGAGGGATCTGAAAAATCTGCTATAACGAAAGATGAGTTTGAAAAAGTAGTGCAAACGAGTCAAGAAAATGCAAGAAAAGAGCTAGATAGATATTTAGTAGAAAAAGGTTTGGATGCTCTAGTTATGATTAATAACGATGAAGTTCTTCTATCCGCTGTAGCTGGCTATCCAGAATTAGCGGTGCCAGCAGGATATGATAACAATGGAGAGCCAGTAGGTGCAGTGTTTGTCGGGAAGCAATTCGGTGAGAAGGAACTGTTCAATATTGGATATGCGTATGAGCAGCAGTCTAGAAATAGAAAATCACCTAAATTGTAAAAGGTTAAACGAAAAAAAGAGCTCAACTGAAGTAAGTAGGCTAATATAAATAGAATTTAACAATATAAAAAGAAAAAAAGGATTCTTCCTAATTAGTAAGAAAGATTGTCTATAGAAGTTCATAAAATGTAATATATTCAATTTCCATCCATTGAAGGGGGAGGTTAAATTTTAATGAATGAAGTGAAAAATTTCTTTCGAAGTAGAGGGTTTCAACGGTTTCTCGTTTTAATAATAGTAGCGTTAGTATTATATGGATTAAAAAGTATGATCAATTTAATATTAATTACGTTTATACTGACATTTTTAATGGATCGATTTCAACGTTTTATTTCAAAGAAATTGAAAGTGAACCGGAAAATTGTTATTGCCTGTTTGTATATCATATTAGTTTCCTTTATTGGCACGACGTTGTATAAATATTTACCTGTGTTAACGATACAAATTTCGCAATTGATTTATCAATTTAAATTGTTTTTTCAAAACCCGCCTGATAATGAAATCATTAGATATGCACTTTCGACAATTAACGGAATGGAAGTATCAAAGTATATAGAACAAGGTGTAGATGTCATCTATCAATCGATAGCAAATATAGGGAAGGTAAGTTTACAAATATTATTGTCTCTCATATTAAGCTTATTTTTCTTATTAGAAAAAGAGCGTATTATTACATTTACTTCTAAATTTAAAGAGAGTAAGCTAAAGATTTTTTATGAGGAGATTGCATATTTTGGCGAAAGGTTTGCAAGATCGTTCGGTAAAGTAATTGAAGCGCAGTTTTTGATTGCGGTTGTAAATTGTATTCTTACTGTCATTGCATTAATTGTTTTAGGATTTCCGCAGCTTCTCGTATTAGCTGTTATGATTTTTTTACTTGGATTAATTCCTGTTGCGGGGGTAATTATTTCCTTGTTTCCACTTTGTATTATTGCATATAACGTAGGCGGAGTTATGTACGTGGTATACATACTTATTTTCATTACAGTAATCCATGCTCTTGAAAGTTATTTCTTAAACCCGAAGTTTATGTCTGCGAAAACGAATTTACCAATCTTTTATACATTTATGATTCTCATCTTTTCAGAACATTTCCTTGGAATATGGGGACTTATTATCGGGATACCGATCTTCATCTTTTTATTAGATGTACTTGATGTAAATAATGAGGAATTGGCTAAAAAATAGAAAATAAAGCAAAAAGCAATCCAAAATAAATTGGATTGCTTTTTATCTTAATTAAAGAACCGGAGCCATTGTTTCTTTCAACACTTGAACAGAGTGATCGAATTTTAATTCTTCGTCTTCACTTAATTCTACTTCTAAAATTTCACGAACACCGCCGCGATTTAAAACAGCAGGTACACCGATATACACATCTTTTTGACCGTATTGACCTTCTAAGTAAGCTGATACAGTTAATACACTATTTTCATCATTTAAAATCGCTTTAGTAACACGTAGAAGTGACATACCGATACCGTAGTAAGTTGCACCTTTTCGCTCGATAATATGGTAAGCTGCATCACGAACGTTTATGAAAATTTTGTCTAAATCTTCTTGATTATACGTGTTGTCTTTTTCAAGCAGTGTCTGTAGTTTTTGGATACCAACGGAAACGTGGCTCCAAACTGGAAGTTCAGTATCGCCATGTTCTCCGATAATATAGGCGTGAATGTTGTGTGGGCCAATATCGAAGTACTCACCTAACATATAGCGGAAACGAGCAGAATCAAGCGTTGTACCAGAACCGATTACACGTTCTTTCGGTAAACCAGATTCTTTCCAAGTTACGTAAGTTAAAATATCTACAGGATTTGTCGCGATTAAGAAGATGCCATCAAACCCGCTATCCATAATACTGCGAACGATTTGTTTAAAGATTTTAGCGTTTTTCTCAACTAAATCTAAACGTGTTTCACCTGGCTTTTGTGGTAATCCAGCCGTAATGACTACAAGGTCAGCATCTTTACAATCTTCATAGCTACCTTTCCATACTCTAGTTGGTGCTGGAGCAAATGGAACTGCATGACTTAAATCCATTGCTTCTCCTTCAGCTTTTGCCTCGTTTACATCAACTAAAACAAATTCTTCAGCCACAGCTTGGTTAATCATGCAGTAAGCATAACTACATCCCACTGCTCCTGTTCCTACTAATACAACACGGTTAATCCCTTTTTTCATTTCAAAATTCCTCGCAATTTCATTGATTTTATTATGTAAGATAATACGTCTTACTTCTATAGAGTCATATCTAGTTTATTACATTTTATAAAAGATATTCAAGTAATTGAAAATGTATCCGTGCAATTCTTTGCATGAAACATAGGAAGTAAGTGAACCGAATATAATTCAGTAAAATCCTTTGTAAAAGGGGAAATGGCATGGGAAACCCATTAGCAATGGAAGAAATGCTTCATATTATTCATGCAGGGCTTGTTAAAAAGAATAACCCAAAAAGAATTACGATTGCCGGTGCAGGGATTTCTGGATTAGTTGCAGGTTCTTTATTAAAAGAGGCTGGGCATGAAGTAACGATTATAGAAGCAAATAACAGAATAGGTGGCAGGGTGTATACAATTCGGGAACCATTTAGTGTGGGTTTATATTTTAATGCTGGACCGATGAGAATCCCTGATACCCATAAGTTAACCTTAGCGTATATTCATAAATTTAAACTACCTTTAAACCTTTTTATAAATAAAACTTTTGCAGATATCATTTACACGAATAACATTCAAACAAGATTGAATGTGTTTGAAAATGATCCAAGTGTACTTGAATATCCGGTTTTGGATAAGGAAAGAGGAAAAACGGCAGAAGAGCTAATGATTGAAGTATTAGAACCAATACTAAATTACATTAAGAAGGATCCTGATAAAAATTGGCTTATCGTTGAAAAAAAGTATAAAACGTATTCGCTTGGTTCATTTTTAATGGAGTATTATTCAGATGGTGCAATAGATATGATTGGGGTACTTCTTGATATGGAAGCTTATATGGGAATGTCCTTAATTGAAGTATTACGTGAAATGATTTTCTTTACTTCAACAACGAAATATTATGAAATAACTGGTGGAATGGATAAGTTATCGAATGCATTCTTACCACAATTAAGAGAACATATTTTAATGCCGTATAAGGTTGATAAAATCATACAAGAAGATAATAAAGTAATGTTACAAGGAAATCATGAACAAACGTTAGAGCAATTTACAATAACAAGTGATTTTGCTATTATTACAATTCCATTTTCAGCGTTACGATTTGTAGAAGTTCGGCCATATTATTTATTCTCTTATTTTAAAAGAAGAGCAATTCGTGAATTAAATTATATTGCTGCAACGAAAATTGCGATAGAGTTTAAAAGTAGATTTTGGGAGAAAGCGGGACAGTGTGGTGGTAAATCTATTACAGATTTACCTATACGTTTTACATACTATCCGAGCTATGGCATTCATACTCCAGGACCAGCTATCGTTATAGCAAGTTATACGTGGGCAGATGAGGCATTAACATGGGATAGTCTCTCGCAAAGAGATCGTATTCGTTACGCATTAAAAAATTTAGCGGAAATATACGGTGACATCGTCTATAGTGAGTTTGTCACTGGAACCTCTTTTAGCTGGAGTCAAAATCCGTATTCTTGCGGCGCATTTACAGCGTTCGAACCGGGCCAAGAGCTCGAGTTATTTCCGTATATTACACCACCATCTGGGAAAGTACATTTTGCAGGAGAGCATACGACATTAACACATGGATGGATGCAAGGAGCAATAGAGTCTGGAATTAGAGTTGCGTATGAAGTAAACGAACAGTGAAGATATATTTACAAATCACGACTCTTTTAATAAAATAATAAATATAAATCGTAATTATTACGCTTTGAATACGTTTGAAATAAAGAAATGGATGGTCGATCAAATGAATAAAGTAGAAATTCATATATTAGGTGGCTTTTTAGGTAGTGGAAAATCAACGCTATTACAAAATTTATTGTTAGCGGAGAAAAAGAAGAATAGAAAAGTTGCAGTATTGATGAATGAAATTGGTGAATACTCGGTAGATACCGATATTATTGGAAAAGAGAATGTTTTAAGGGAACTTCTGAAAGGATGTATTTGTTGTACGTTAAAAGAAGAGCTTGAAATACAGTTGCATTCGTTATATCAGCAAGAAAGACCAGATGTCATTTATATAGAAACGACAGGTGTTGCGCATCCAATTGAAGTGTTAGATGCATGTGTATCACCAATTTTAGCACCTTTCTTAGAAGTGAAATCCATTGTAGTCGTTTTAGATGCAGTAAGATGGTTAAATCGAAGTGTATTAAGTGCAAACGTTCAGCAATTATTGCATGAGCAACTGAAGTTTGGTAGTCACATTTTAATTAATAAATCAGATTTACTAACAGGTGCGGATAAGAACAAAGTAATAGAAGAAGTGAAAGTGATAAATAATCATGCGAAATTGTTTGAAACAAAATATTGTAATATATCTTTAGAAGACATAGAAGAAGCTGAATTTACGAATAACGCGGAACATGAGACACTACATGTAAAACAGCATTTACATATACAAACGATGACGTATCAATTTACGAAATCGATTGATCAAGATAAATTATACGAATGGCTTTCAAATTTACCAGATAGTATTTATCGCGTAAAAGGTTTTGTGAAATTTCATGGGGACAAATATCCTCACTTATTCCAATACTCGTTCGGAGTACCGACTTTACTGGAACAAGACTTCGGTTTCCCAACGAACTTAGTAGTAATAGGGGAAGGGCTAGATAAGAAGCAATTGGCTGAAGGGTTAGAGGAAGTGGAAAATAATTAAGTGTTTTTTACATAGGCTGCAATAATTGACTTAAGAACTTAAGTTAATTATTGTAGCTTTTTTCATGATTAATACTGCAACGAAACAGTATTTTCAATTGGAAAGTAGAATATATATTGATTGTATGTCCGTTTCCATTAAATAGGAAGGTGATTATAGATTTGTGCCGAATGTAGAGGATACTACAAGAGTTTTCCATTACCTATCTTATAGTTAGTCATGATTACGGACAGGGGACTTTGGCGTGTTTGATTCTATCAGAAAGTAAAATATGGGGAGGATCACAATGTCGATGAAAAAACGTAAATGGCTAAGAATGATGGCTACTGGTTGTGTTTTAGGATCGTTATTCATAACGGCAGCTTGTTCAGGAAAGAAGGCAAGTACAGAAGATGAAAAGACGATTAAAGTAGGGGTTCTTGCTTCATTAACAGGTCCATTAGAATCATATGGAAAACAAACAGTGAACGGATTTGAATTAGGATTAGACTATGCAACCGGTGGAACTGGGAAAGTGGAAGGGAAGAAGATTAAGTTTGTTGTAGAAGATACGGAAACAAAAGCAGAGGTAGCCGTTAAAAAAGCTACGAAGTTATTAGAAGAAGAGAAAGTCGATTTTTTAGTCGGATCGTCTAGCTCAAGTGATACATTAGCAGTTTTACCATTAGCTGAAGAATATGAAAAAATAATGGTCGTAGAACCGGCAGTTGCTGATAGTATTACCGGAAAGAATTGGAATAAGTATGTTTTTAGAACAGGAAGAAGCTCTTCGCAAGATGCAATTGCAGGAGCAGCTGCAATTGCAAAAAAAGATGTAAAGATTGCGACATTTGCCCCGGATAATGCATTTGGCCGTGAAGGGATTGCTGCATTTAAAGCTGGAGCGAAGAAATTAGGTGCAAATATTGTGAACGAGCAATATGCTGATACAAATTCGACTGACTTCACTGCAAATATTCAAAATATCATTAGCTCAAAACCAGATTATTTATTTATTGTTTGGGCAGGGGCAAATTCACCTTGGAAACAGTTGAAAGATATGAATGTGGAAGCGCAAGGTATTAAAATTTCTACTGGTGCACCAGATATTCCGGCATTAAAAACGATGGATGCGTTAGTAGGAATGCAAGGGTTTTCGGTATATTATCATACACTCCCGAAAAATAAGGTGAATGATTGGTTAGTAGAAGAACATAAAAAACGATTTAATGGTGCGGTGCCAGATTTATTTACAGCAGGGGGAATGTCAGCGGCAATTTCTATTGTAGAAGCGTTAAAGAAAACAAAAGGTGATACAGATGTAGATACATTAATTAAGAAAATGGAAGGAATGGAATTTGATACACCGAAAGGAAAGATGAAGTTTAGAGAAAAGGATCACCAAGCGATGCAGACGCTTTATTCTATCACGTTGAAAAAGCAAGATGGTGTTGACTATCCAGTGCCAGTATTAGAGCGAGAATTAACGATGAAAGAAACAGAGCCACCAGTTCAGAATAAATAGACTGAATTTTCTGTTGCTTTTGTATAAAGAGGGGATCCCCTCTTTGTACGTATTTTTTTCATACTGAAAGCTTTAAAGGGGGGATTTCATGACACATTTGCTAGAAACGAAAAATCTTAGTGTATCTTTTGGCGAGCATCATGTTATTAAAGATGTAAATTTAACTGTACAAAAAGGAAAACTCATTTCTATTATCGGGCCAAATGGTGCGGGTAAGACAACATTATTTAATTTACTAAGTGGACAGATTTCACCCACAACAGGTGAAGTGTATTTTAAAGGGCAAGATATTACAAAACTATCGATTTCAGATCGAACACGCTTAGGAATCGGTCGCTCTTTTCAGCTTACAAACATATTCCCAGAATTAACGGTACTTGAAAATGTCCGTTTAAGTGTTCAATCATTCGTACAAGATTACTATAGTTTTTTCCCGAGTCCAGCAAAATTAAAGCAACAAGTTGGAGAGGCGAGACGTTTCTTAAAAACAGTATTACTTCAGGAGAAAGAGAATGTATTAGCAAAAGATTTGGCACATGGAGAGAAAAGAAAGCTAGAACTTGCGATGTTATTAGCTTTAAAAACGGATGTGTTATTACTTGATGAGCCGACGGCAGGTATTTCGGTTGAGGAAGTCCCAGCTATATTACAAGTGATTGAAAATATTAAGAAACATCCAGATAGTACAATTGTACTTATTGAACACAAAATGGATATGGTACTAGGTTTGTCAGACCATCTAATCGTTTTATTTCATGGAGAGTTATTGGCTGAAGGTTTACCCGAAGAAATTATGAAAGATGAGCGTGTACAAAGTGCTTATTTAGGGGGATTATATAGTGGCACTATTACAAGTGAATAATATAGAGACGTATTTAGATCAGTTTCATATTTTACAAGGGGTATCTCTTACTGTTGAGAAAGGAACGATTACTGTACTGTTTGGAAGAAATGGGGCAGGGAAGACTACGACGTTACGTTCGGTTATGGGGTTTCACCATATCGCACATGGTGAAATTTATTATGATCGTACACAAGTAAATGGATTATCTACACATTTAATTTCAAGGAAAGGGATAGGGTATGTACCAGAAAATCAAGGTATTTTTCACGATCTGACAGTAGAAGAAACATTCGCTCTTGCTAGAGGTAAGGGCGAAGAAGCGGAAGAAAAAATAGAATGGATGCTTGAACTATTTCCAGATTTAAAGCAATTTTGGCACAAAAAAAGTGGACTCTTAAGCGGGGGACAAAAGCAAATGTTAGCAATTTCAAGAGCATTTATTAATAGTGATGGTTTATTACTTATTGATGAGCCGAGTAAAGGCTTGTCTCCTATTATGATAGAAAAATTAATGATAGCTATTTTGAAAATGAAGGAGAAAACAACAGTTTTACTCGTTGAACAAAATTTTATGATGGCTAGTCAAATTGGTGATTATTTTTATATTATGGATAACGGAAAAATTGTTCATAACGGTTTTATGCATGAATTAAAAGAGGATAAGGAAATGTGTCACAAATATTTAGGAATCTCTTAACATGAATCCGGGGTGAGAAGGATGGATGTGTTAATCAATTTATTTGTAAATGGGATTTCAACAGGGATGCTCATTTTTTTATTAGCATCAGGTCTTTCACTTATTTTCGGTTTAATGAGTGTTCTAAACTTCGCACATGGTGGTTTATTTGCGTGGGGAGCATTTACAGGTGTTTGGCTATTTAATATGACAGGGAGTTATGTGTTAGCTTTAATTGGAGCAATAGCTATGGGGATGTTTCTTGGCTTCGTTTTAGAAAGATTCCTTATTAGACCGGTGTATGGAAATCATGTTCGCCAGCTTCTTGTGACACTTGGAGGAATGCTTGTACTAAGTGAATGCATTAAAGTATTTTGGGGCCCTAATCCAATTGGTGCAAAATTACCATTATGGCTACAAGGAAGTTTTACATTCGGAGGCGTTATCTTAATTAAATATCGTCTGTTCGTTATTATAATTGGGATTATCATATACATCGCCTTACTATTATTGCTCAAAAAAACAAAGATAGGTCTTATGATACGCGCAGGTGTAATGGATAAAGAGATGGTTCAAGCGCTCGGTATTAACGTAAAAGCGATATTTTCTTTCGTCTTTTTATTAGGAGCAGGGATGGCTGCCTTAGGTGGCTTCTTATTAGCACCATACTCAGGCGTTATTTTCGCTGAGATGGGTATGCAGTATGCGATTTTAGCTTTCATAGTAGTAATCATTGGAGGGCTAGGAAGCGTACAAGGTTCAGCCATCGCTTCTTTAATTGTCGGATTAGCTGGTGCTTTTACAGCGTATTTTATACCGGATTTATCACTTGCAATCAATATGTTAATGTTACTATTTTTCTTAATCGTGAAGCCAAATGGACTTGTTGGTGAAAAGGGGTGAAATGGTGAACAGCACATCAAATCGAATTAAAGTATACTTCGGAGTATGTATGCTCATTTGTTTAAGTGTATTTCCATTCGTAAATGATTCACGGAGCTTGTTAATTTTGTTCACTCAAATCTTCATCTTTGCTATTTTTGCAATGAGTTTTGATGTATTGCTTGGATATACCGGAATTGTATCGTTCGGCCATTGTATGTTCTTTGGAATCGGAGCATATGGCGTAGCACTTTTATTTGATCGACAAGGAGTATCCATAACGAACTTTTTAATAGGGATAGTAGCTGCAATTATCATTTCAGCCATTGTTAGTTATATAATTGGTTTGCTTTCTTTACGGCTGAAAAGTCATTTTTATGCGATGTTAACACTTGCTATTTCACAGTTGTTTTTCGTACTTGCTGAAAAATGGCGTGGGCTCACTCACGGAGGAGATGGTTTTACATTTGGTGTACCAGAAGTATTCCGTGATCGTTTTACGTTTTATTATGTAACACTTATATGTTTACTTATCATTTTTGTTCTGTTACGTCTTTTCACCAAATCTTCTATTGGAAAAGTATTAAAGGCAATTTCACAAAATGAGCAACGTGTTGAAGCACTAGGATATAAAGTTCTTCATTATAAAATTATTGCTAGCATTGTTGCAGGAGTAGTAGCTGCAATTAGCGGTGGTTTATTTGTTATCACTTTACGTTTTGTTAATACAACTGTATTTTCAATTGAAATGACATTAAATGCATTATTGATGACTATGATTGGAGGCGTTGGAACGTTAATAGGAGCCATTGCAGGAGCTGGAATTATTGAATCCCTAAAATATTATTTATCAGAACTAGCTACAGAGTATCCAATCTTTGAACGATGGACGATTATTCTTGGTGTATTGTACATTATCGTATTGCTAGTTTTCCCGAAAGGATTAGTTGGCACGGTTAAGGGACTGAAGAATATGAAACGGAATAAGAAGGAGAAAAGTGCAGAAGTGGAGCAAAATGTGTGAAAAATCAATTGTATAGAATATGAAAATCCCTCTTTTAGATTCGGAAAGGAGGGATTTTTATTGCTGTATGTAAATTTAGTTCGTTTATAGCTATTATATTAATCAAATAGTTCATCAGGGATTTGTTTGAAAGAATTTTGATTCGTAAAGAAATGAACAGCTAATTTCTCAATTGGAACATCTTCAATTGGTACTAATTTATCATTTTTAATTGGTAAAAAGGCTATTCCTTTTCCGTCCTGAATAAACTCTTCTATAAGCGAATAAGAATCTAATTGTTGAAGTTGGCGCTGAGATAAATTATTTTCTTTTAGAAATTGTATCGTCTTATTCCTAAAAGGGCACTTTTTGTCATTACTAACGAAGAAGAGTTCCTTTGAAAATTCAATGGTACACTTTTCTTTCGGTTTTAATAAGCCGATAGAAATTGAAGTGGAAAATACTTTTTTAAACGATATGTCTGGGTAATCCTCATAAGTAATGACCATATCAACTTTTTGTTGCTGCAGTAATTTTTGCAAATGACTACTATTTTCTACATATATTTGATAACTCCTAAAATTTTCTTTAATGCGCTTGCTTACATAATTAGTCAAAATAGATTGTGACGTTGCGATTATATAAGAAGACCCACTCGTTTTAATTTTATCTTTTGCTTCTTCTACTAGCGTTAATATTTGATTTGTGTAGTCTAATAAAATGTCACCAGAAGGTAATAAAGAAACGCCTTTGTTATCTCTATGTAGTAAAGGAGTTTCTAACTCTTGTTCTAATTTTTTAATTCGCTCAGTTATGTTCGGTTGAACATACCCTAACTCTTTCGCAGCTTTACTAATAGAGCCTTCGCTAGCCACAGTTTTGAATATAATAAGATCATTTATTTCCATTTATCACAGCCCCTTATACGATATCATTATAAATGATACCAAACATAATTTATACCTATTTTACGTTAGTCAATCATCGGTTTATCATTGTGTATATAAGATGGAAAGTGAGTGATAAACATGATTGGAATGCAATATAAGGTCATTTTGCCGAAAGATTATGATATGGAGATTATTAAGAAAAGGGTAAAGGATAATGGGTATAAAACGGATGGTTTTCAAGACCTGAATTTTAAAGCTTATTTAATTACTGAGGCAGATAAGGACGGAAATTTCTATAACTGTTATGCACCTTTATATATTTGGAATGGTCATGAAGGAATGAACAAATTTATCTTTGAAGGGTATTACGATAATATTTTACAATCTTTTGGATGGCAACAAATAAATATAGGTGTTCCATTAGTTGTTAATGTAAAGGGTGATTTTAAGAAATGTAGATATGTTGTGGAATATGAAGGAAGTATTTCTCCAAGTGAATCATTGAGTGGGATTCAATCTATCATTGTGGATCAAAAGGTAGAAAATTGTTTAGGAAATGTAATAGTATATAATCCAGATAAATGGGGATATAGCCAGTTTAATTTTTATGAAGAGAAGCCTGATATTACAGCGAATAAAGGTGTTACAGTATATGAGATTTTGCACATTTCACGATGAAAACTTGTTGAAGTTAAATTAAGAAAAAGGAATGACAATGTATGCCCTTTGTGAACGTTTATTATCATGAAAATAAATTAAATAAAGAAGAAATTAAAAAGATAGGTGAATGTATTCATCTTTCATTAATTGAACATTTTAACATCCCTGAAAATGATTTCTTTCAAATGTTTTTACCCTATCAACAAAATCACTTTTTATATAATCCATATTATTTATTAGAAAGAGGAGAAAAGAGAACAGAGAATATGATGTATGTTTCTATCACATGTGGACCGGGAAGAACGATAAAACAGAAAAGTGATCTATATCAGTCGATATCCTCGAAGGTTTCTGAATGTTCTAGTATAAAAAGTGCAAATATTTTTATTACGGTAAATGAGACATCTGCAGAAAATTGGTCATTTGGTCAAGGAATGGCACAATTGGTAAAAGTGAAGGGGGAGTGAAATGATGAATGAATCCATTGAATATTGTATTCAAGAGAAAATGAGAGAAATGGCACCTGTATTTGCACATTATAGTGAAGAGATACTGTTCGGGGAAGTGTGGCGAGATGACACTTTAACATTACGAGAAAGAAGTTTATGTACTGTGTCAGCACTAATCAGTCTTGGTAATACAGAACAATTACCATTTCATCTGAAGCTAGCTAAACAAAATGCGATTATGGAGAATGAGTTGGTTGCATTAATAACACATATGGCTTTTTATGTTGGTTGGCCCAAAGCAGCGGGAACTTTACATATAGTAATGAATGAAATGGAAAGTTAAGAATAACGATAAGAAAGAATTCGTTTAAACATGAATTCTTTCTTATCGTTATGTATGCAATACTTTAATGAGATATTTT
The DNA here is from genome assembly GCF_051916145.1 of Bacillus cereus group sp. MYBK245-2. Classification (NCBI taxonomy): domain Bacteria; kingdom Bacillati; phylum Bacillota; class Bacilli; order Caryophanales; family Bacillaceae; genus Bacillus; species Bacillus cereus group sp. MYBK245-2. Next base: position 24,395 of record NZ_JBQAGB010000006.1, read on the forward strand.
TCACGGTTTCTCTTGCTTTTTTATCACTTGCGTAGTAAAGTGATAGTAAGATTCACGATAGGAAGTGATCAAACATGCGTGATAATACAATAGGATCATTAATATGGTTACGTTTAATACGATTTACGAACCAAAGTAATCAGATGTCAAATGAGTTTTTAAAACGCTTTGATTTAACGACTGCTCAATTTGATGTGCTTTTGCAAATACGTACGTATCAACCACTAACACAAATGGAGTTAGCTGAAAAGGTAACTGTTACACAAGGCGGTATTTCTCGAATGTTAACACGTCTTGAAAAAGAAGGATATATTGTACGAAAACAAGATTGGAAAACGAAAACAATTAGTCTGACAGAGCAAGGGGAAGCGGCCTTAGAGAGAGCACTGCCAGAGCAGCTTGCATTTCAATCATCGTTTTTTGATGATGTATTAAATGAAGAAGAGCAGAAAATGTTATACGAGCTAATGACGAAAGTTCATAAGCATAGTGAAAAAAAAGAATTACCGCAAGAGTAATTTTTTTTACACTATCAATTGACTAATCAAGTGATGGTGTAAGCAATAGGGAAAAACATTTGACTTACAAATGTTTTTAAAAGAGAAAATAATAACACCTCATCAAAGGAGAGAGCAATGATGGAAAAATACCGTATGAATACAAGTAAAGGAATGGAGTTTGGATTATATTCAATTGGGGATCATGTTTTAAATCCACATAACGGAGAGAAAATTAGTGCTGAACAAAGAATTCATGAATTAATTAAAACAGCAAAGTTAGCGGATGAAGCTGGACTTGATGTATTTGCTGTCGGTGAAAGTCATCAAACGCACTTTACAACGCAAGCTCATACAGTTATTTTAGGAGCGATTGCGCAAGCTACGAAAAATATAAAAATTGCAAGTTCAGCAACGATAATAAGTACATCTGATCCGGTACGAGTATACGAGGACTTTGCTACACTTGATTTGATTTCTAATGGACGTGCAGAAATTGTGGCTGGTCGTGGGTCTCGTATTGGGGGATATAGTTTACTTGGTTATGATGTGAATGATTATGAAGAGTTATTTGAAGAGAAGATGGATCTTTTATTAAAAATTAATAAAGAGGAACATGTAACATGGAATGGACAGTTCAGGGCACCGCTTGCGCATGCATCGGTTATTCCAAGAGCTAAAAATAATAACTTACCAATTTGGCGTGCAGTTGGTGGCCCACCAGCTAGTGCGATTAAAGCAGGACGTGCAGGTGTACCAATGATGATAACAACACTAGGTGGCCCAGCTATTAACTTTAAAGGATCAGTAGATGCTTACCGTGAGGCGGCTGCGCAAAGTGGATTTAATCCAGCGAGTTTGCCAGTTGCAACAACGAGTTTATTTTACACAGCAAAAAATTCACAAGATGCACTTAGTGAATACTATCCTCACATTAATGCTGGTATGCTTACGCTACGCGGTGGTGGGTATCCGAAACAACAATTTACAAATGCAATAGATTACCGTGACGCGTTAATGGTTGGTAGCCCGCAACAAATTATCGAAAAAATGCTTTACCAATATGAATTGTTTGGGCAACAACGTTTTATGGCAGAAATTGATTTTGGTGGTGTACCATTTGATAAAATTGAGAAAAACATCGAATTAATTGCTACTGAAATTTTACCGGCTATTAGAAAACATACAGCAAAATAACTTAAAAAATACCGAGAGTCTAATCGATTCTCGGTATTTTTTTATGTATGAATTTAGTTTAGAAAAATGACAATAAAATGAATTTTTAGTCTAGAAAGAGGGAGTGTATTTTCTATTTTTGAATAACATTGTTTCGTGTTTGAATTTTAGAAATACATTTTTCTCTTGACAAAAAAATAACGAATTTATCCATTGGTTAATAGGACATTTTTTCGTAGAAAAGTCAAGTGTATAAAGAGAAAAACGATTATTTTATTGATGCAAAGATAAGTCTCATATTAAAAAAACACATTTTATCGATGAGGAAAATATAATTCAAAAAAATACCAAAAGACATATTTCAGACAAAATGATGTCAATAATACGTCAAAAATCAGCTGAATTTACTATGCAGGTATATTATACAATTCGATTAACGAATAAAACACTACAGAAATAGTGAAAAGGTAAAAAATAGCATTACAATAGTTTGAAAAACTGAAACTTCATATTTTTCGACAATACATACAAAATGTTTTTGTCTTTTCGTATTTCTTAATAATTGAGTTTGATAAGATTGCTCAATTAACTTTTATTATAAAAACTATGAAGGAAGTGATTGTAGTATGGAAACGCTCGAATTGGCACGAATACAATTCGCATCAACAACGATTTTCCATTACTTTTTTGTTCCGCTGTCTATTGGTTTAGCTTTTATCATTGCGTTAATGCAAACGTTATATGTGGTAAAGGGACAAGAAATTTATAAGAAGATGACAAAGTTTTGGACGCAAATATTCCTTGTTAACTTTGCAGTAGGTGTAGTAACTGGTATTCTACAAGAATTCCAGTTTGGCATGAACTGGTCAACCTATTCACGTTTCGTAGGCGATGTGTTTGGTCCATCACTTGCGATTGAAGGTTTATTAGCATTTTTCATTGAGTCTACATTTTTAGGTTTATGGGTATTCGGTGAGGATAAATTACCGAAGCGCATTCATCTTTTATGTATTTGGCTCCTTTCAATTGGAACAATGTTATCAGCATTTTGGATTTTAACTGCAAGTGCATTTATGCAATCGCCAGTAGGATATGAAATGGCAGCAGATGGACGTGCACAAATGAATGATTTCTTAGCAATTATTCAAAATCCACAATTATGGGTACAATTCCCGCATACCATTACAGCGGCAATTGCAACCGGTGCATTCTTTATTGCCGGTGTGAGTGCATGGAAAATAACGAAAGCACAAGAAACTGAAGTGTTTAAAAAATCATTCCGCATTTCTATCATTGTTGGAACACTTACAACCGCGCTAGTATTATTCTTCGGTCATGCGCAAGCACAACAATTAATTAAGACACACCCAATGAAAATGGCAGCAGCTGAAGCGTTATGGAATACGAGCGAAGATCCAGCGCCATTTACAGTATTTGCGAAAATTGATGCGGAGAAGAAAGAAAATTCGTTTGAAATTCAAATCCCGTATATGCTAAGTCTATTATCATATGATAAATTTAGCGGCCAAGTAGAAGGGATGAATCAAATTCAAAAGCAATATGAAGAAAAATATGGGCCTGGAGATTATATTCCACCAGTACACACGATGTTCTGGAGCTTTAGAGCGATGGTAATGAGTGGAACATTTATGCTTCTTCTAGGAGCGTACGGATGGTTCTTATCAAGAAAAGATCGTTTAGCTGAAAAAACTTGGTATTTAAAATTAATGGTGTATGCAATTTCACTACCGTTTATCGGTAATACAGTAGGATGGATTATGACTGAAATGGGACGTCAACCTTGGGTAGTTTTCGGTGTTATGAAAACGGAAGATGCTGTCTCTCCAAATGTTACGTTCGGAGAAGTGCTATTCTCTTTAGTTTCGTTCACATCATTATATTTAATTATAGGTGGAATTACAGTTTACTTATTCGTTCGTATTATTAAAGGACATGAGAATAAGAAAGCGAAACAGGATTCTCAAAGCCATGATCCATTTGATAAGGAGGATGAGTATGTTATCTCTTAATGAGTTGTGGTTTATTATTATTGCAGTTTTATTCGTTGGCTTCTTTGTACTTGAAGGTTTCGATTTCGGTGTAGGTATAGTTTCAAGGTTTTTGGGGGAAAACGATTTAGAGAAAAGAATATATTTAAATACAATTGGTCCATTTTGGCACGCGAATGAAGTATGGCTTGTTTGTGCAGGTGGCGCTATGTTTGCGGCATTCCCGCATTGGTATGCAACTTTATTTAGTGGGTTTTACATTCCGTTTGTATTTATGCTTCTTGCTTTAATTATTAGAGGTGTTTCCTTTAAATTCCGTGCGAAAATAGATAATCATAAATGGAAAGGCTTTTGGGATTGGGGTATGTTTTTAGGAAGTTTACTACCGCCTATCCTTTGGGGAGTTGCCATTGCTAACTTTATGGTAGGTATTCCAATTGATGAGACGAAAAATGCTGTAGGTGGATTCTTACAATTACTTCATCCATTTGCATTACTTGGAGGAGTTATGTTCCTTCTGTTATGTATTGTTCATGGATTGCAATTCCTTACTATACGTACAACAGGTAAGTTAAGAGAACGTGCACGTATTGCCGCGTTGAAAATTGCACCACTCGCAATTATAGCACTTCTTATTTTTGCCGGTGTAGGATTATGGAAAACAGATATTTTCACTGGTCATGGTACAGAGTGGATTATGGTTCCAATCGGAGCTTTTGTAGCGTTATGTGCGTCAACATTATTAAATAAAAGAAGAAGAGATGGTTGGGCTTTCTTTATGACAAGTTTAACAATCATTTTACTAAGTGCGAGTGTGTTTGCTGGCATGTTCCCACGTGTCTTAATTAGCTCGTTAGGGTCAATATACGATTTGACAATTTATAATGCAGCATCGGGAGATTATGCACTAAAACTGATGACGTATTTTTCAATTGCTATATTGCCATTTGTTTTGGGAAGTCAAATATGGAGTTTCTATGTGTTTAGACAACCTGTTAAGTCAGATAAAGATTTGGAGTACTAATGAAAAGAAAAAGAGGACTTCCGTCGTATCCTGGTAGCCGAGTTTTATATGTAGTGTTAACAATCATTAGCATGTTAGAAGCTTTTAGTATTATTGCACAAACGGTGTTTTTAGCGCGAGCTATTACGTTTTTATTTCAGGGAGAAGCAGTGCAATCTGTGTTAAATGAAACAGTTTATTTCGGAATCACGTTTGCAGTACGTCACTTGCTAGTTCGAATGTCACAAATATTAGTGGAACGTTTCGCTGAAAAAACAGGATCGCTACTGAGAAAACAATTAATAGAGGCGTATTTCACATTAGGTCCACGATATGTTCAAACTGTTGGAACAGGTCATCTGGTTACCTTATCGATAGAGGGTATTGAGAAATTTAAAACATATATTGAATTAACAATTCCTAAAATGATTAGAAGTAGTATCGTACCAGGACTAATTGTACTATATGTTTTTACACTAGATATTGAGTCTGGAATCATTTTAGTTGTAACGATTCCTATCGTAATTATTTTTATGATCCTACTAGGATTAGCAGCGCAGAAAATGGCGGATAGTCAGTATGAGACATATCGTGTACTTTCTAATCATTTTGTAGATACGTTAAAAGGGTTAGAAACATTAAAGTATTTAGGTAAAAGTGAACAGCACGAAGGAAAGATTGAAAAAGTAAGTAAAAGATATAGAAAAGCAACGATGCGTACTTTGCGAGTTGCTTTTCTTTCTTCTTTTGCATTAGATTTCTTTACGAGTTTATCAATCGCATTTGTGGCAGTCGGATTAGGGATACGTTTAATAGACGGGACGATTGTCCTATTGCCGGCCCTTACGATTTTAATTTTAGCTCCGGAATACTTCTTACCGATTAAACAAGTTGGAGCGAATTATCATGCTACATTAGATGGACAATTGGCAATGGAGCAAATAGAAGAGATTTTACAGCAACAAAAAGAAATAGGAAAGAAAGAATCTAATGTAGACTTAATATGGAATTCAACTAGTAGCTTGAAATTACATGATGTAAAAGTAAATAGTAATGAATCTGAAAAAGCTATATTAGAGGGAATGGACTTTACTTGGAAAGGCACTGGCGCCATAGGTGTAATTGGTGAAAGTGGGGCAGGGAAATCAACGTTAATCGACGTATTAGCAGGATTTTTAACTCCTTCAGCTGGAAAGATGATTGTAAATGGTGTGGAAATTGATGGATCTACTCGTGAAGAGTGGCAAAAGAATATTGCTTATATTCCACAGCAACCTTATATTTTTCCGCTTTCATTAAAAGATAACATTTGTTTCTATGAAACAAATACAACTGATGAAGAAGTGGAAAGAGTTATGAATGAAGTCGGTCTTCGTTCACTTGTTACATCGCTTCCAAATGGAATGTATGAAAGAATTGGAGAAGGTGGGCGTATGCTGAGTGGCGGACAAGAACAACGTGTCGCAATGGCGCGAGCCCTTTTAAGCAAAAAGCCAATTATTTTATTAGACGAGCCTACGGCACATCTTGATATTGAAACTGAATTTGAAATAAAGCAAGCGATGTTACGTCTGTTTGAAGGTAAGTTAGTATTTCTTGCAACACATCGTCTTCACTGGATGAAACAAATGGATCATATTCTTATTTTAAATAAAGGGAAAATGATAGAAAGTGGAACGTATGAAGAACTTGTAAAGAATGAGGCATTACATGTTCACAGGAAAGAGAGGGGATAGAGATGAGTAACTGGATTAAACCGTATATACAGCAAAATAAAGGTAGAATGACTGTAACTATTTTCCTTGGTCTTCTTGGAGTTAGTTCAGGTGCGATGCTACTTTTCATTTCAGGTTATTTAATCTCTAAATCTGCTCTTAGACCAGAAAATGTAATGGCTGTATATGTTCCTATCGTTGCAACACGTGCGTTTAGTATAGGACAAGCGGTATTTCATTATGTAGAGCGTTTAGTTGGACACGATGTTGTATTACGCATATTAGAAAAGATGAGAACGAAACTATATGGGATAGTAGAACCACAGGCGTTATTTTTCCGTTCACGATTTCAAACGGGCGATATGTTAGGCGTATTATCTGAAGATATAGAGCATTTACAAAACCTATATTTACGTACAATATTTCCTAGCATATTAGCATTAGTTGTATATAGCATATTCGTACTTGTTATCGGTACATTTGACGTAGTGTTTGCACTTATTGCAGGGGGTATGCTAGCTATTATCGTTTTTCTGCTTCCATTTGTATCGTTACTTTTAATGAAGCGACATCATGTTACTTTAAAACAAGGAAGAAATCGTTTGTATCAACAACTAACAGATGCTGTTTTTGGATTATCTGATTGGCAAGCAAGTGGTAGAAAAGATGAATTCATTGATAAGTATGTAGAGCGAAATGATCAGTTGTTAAAAACGGAAAAAAGAATGAAGCGTTGGAATCATATTCGGGACAGTATTATTCAATTAGTAGTGGGTATTGTAGTTATTTCAATGATTATATGGACTGGAAATGAGGCTGCGAGTGAACAGATTGCTCCTACCGTTATTGCGGCTTTCGTCTTAATGACGTTATCTGTCACAAACGCGTTAATTCCTCTGTCAGATGCTATCGATCGAATTCCATCATATGTAGAATCTGCCCATCGTCTCAATCAAGTAGAAGGTAATGGTGTTTTACAGGATGAAAAGGAATTACATGTAGATAAAGATTATATTGCATCTAAACATATAGACATTGAATTAAATCATGTATCGTATAGTTACCCACATAGTAATGAAATGATATTGAAAGACGTATCATTACAAATAAAAGCAGGAAAGAAAATTGCCATTTTAGGAAGAAGCGGAACCGGAAAATCTACTTTGTTAAAATTGTTAACAGGTGCGCTAAGCCCGTTACATGGTGAAGTTTTATTGAATAGTGAACATGCTCACACGAATCTTTTATCAAAATATATTTCTGTATTGAATCAAAAGCCGCATTTATTCGATACGACAATTGGAAATAATGTGCGAATCGGCAAACCAGAGGCAACAGATGAAGAGATATGGAAAGCTTTAGAGAAAGCACAATTAGCTTCTCATATTGTTTCTCTTCCAGATGGATTACAAACAAAAATGCATGAGATGGGAAAAAGATTTTCTGGTGGGGAAAGACAACGGGTTGCTTTTGCAAGAACGCTAATGCAAGAAGCACCAATCATTGTACTAGATGAACCTACAATCGGCTTAGATCCAAAGACAGAATTATCTTTAATAGAAACGATGTTTTCTGCAACGGAAGAAAAGACAGTAATTTGGATTACGCACCATCTTGTAGGAATGGAGCATGTTGATGAAGTAATATTCCTTGATCGTGGTCAAATTGTGATGCAAGGTAGTCATGAACAACTTCTGAAAGAAAATGAGAAGTATCGTATGCTTTATGAGTTAGACAAAGGAATATAATTTTATCCGACTTTAATGGGCAGTAAGACCCCCACCTTAAAATGCAGTGAAAGCAAAGAAGTTAGGTGGGGGATCAACTGCCCATAAAAGTCCGATTGGTTCAACTAATAATCAGTGGGGGATGAAGAACCCCCCCACTGATTAAAGCTTCACTTTATTAAGTATGTAATGGAAAAATAGCTACGCCTAATGGTGGAGCTATTTTTTGTTTTGAAATAAATATTCTATTCTTTTTTTGATGGATGGCAAATGTATATGATCGTTACGAATGAAAAATGAATTTCATATTATACATATAATGGAGGGGATATACGTGAAGGAGCAGTATAAAATTATTGTTTTAAGTGATGAATTATCAAAGGAGAAGATTCAAAATACATTAGACAAAAATAAATGTAAAACAATCGTTCATCTTGTAGACGTGTCAGCTATTGTTCAAATAGAAAATTCTTTTCAATATATAGTCATTTGGAGAATGGATGCAGAAAAAATTACAAATGAATTGATAAATAGGGGCGTGCAAAGTACAAAAATTATTAATTTAACAAAATACATGTATGAATGGAGGAATAAATTAATTTCTATCTATCAAATAAATCCGGATCTTATGTCTTTATACATTTCTATGAAAAAAGCAAAGGGTGATCCGACGTATGAATTATTTGCGACGGGCTTATCTTATCCGCATTGTGGCATAAGTACGGAGCTCCTCTCAAAAAAGTCAATAAAACTAACACTTCCATCGCAAGATTTATACTATGATTATTTAATAGCATCACAACTTCTATCAAACAATCATTCCTTTCAATATTGTTTAATAGGAATAGCTTATTTCTCGTTTTATTTCGACATGTCGTTATCATCTGAATCATATAGAATTCACAAAGTATATTATCCATTGTTTCAGGACGGTCATCATACTGTCGTTCATTCTCATCTACCCACTGATGGGTTCTCACACCTAGATACGCCGAAACCGCTTTTTTCTATTTTTAACATGCATTTTGAGTATATTTTATTAGATGAACTAAAAGATGAATCATTGATACTGCCCTGGATACACGCTGAATGGAATACCACTCCTCCTCACATTCCTTTTGAAGAACACGGGAAAATAAGAGCAGCTTCACATGCTAAATTGTCATATCCTCATACTTTAGTTGAAAATAAAACGATTTTCAAAAAATATTTAGAACTATTGTTAAAACATGATATAAAACCACTAATTGTTGTATTTCCTGTTACTTCACATTATTTCAATTGTAGTAGTAAGAAATTAAAAGAAGATTTTTATAACGTTATAAAAGATTTTCAATCTCAATATTCTTTTCAAATTATAGATTTATTTGATTCGCCATTATTTTGCGATGATGATTTTTATGATAGTGATCATATGAATAAAAAAGGTGCAAATAAAATGTCCGTGTTATTAAATATGTTTATTCAGGAACGAAAAGTATGATATTTCGTTTCATGTCTGCATAAAAGTATATAGGCTCCATTCGTTTACAATAATGTGATTTTTGTGTCGCGTATATAAATAATATGCGAAGAGGTGAGAGAGTAAAATGAGAACTCGTATTGAAAGAAATGAAGAGGTGGTAGATCAACTTCCGTTGGTAAGTGTATTAATTCCTACATATAATCGTCCACGCTACTTTGAAGAGGCGTTATGTAGTGTGTTGGAACAAACGTACCCTAATATAGAAATTATAGTTGGAGATGATAGTACGAATGATGAAACAGAAAAGGTGTTACAAAAATACTTATGTGATCATTCAAATATTACTTATATAAAAAACAGGTCAACTCTCGGGCAGTTTGAAAATGCTCTAATGTTATTTAATGAAGCGAGCGGTGAGTATATAAATTTTTTAATGGACGATGATATCTTTCATGTGGATAAAATTGAAAAAATGATGAAGTATTTTTTCAATGATCTAGCTAATGAAATTAAGCTTGTAACATCCCATCGTCAAGTAATTGATGAAAAAGGGAAAGAACTACGACATATTTATTCAACTGTCCGTTTATTTAAAGAGGATACGATTATAGAGGGAACAGAATTAGCAAATAGGGTAATTGTCGATCAAAAAAATTATATTGGAGAACCGACAACAGTTTTATTTCGTAAAAATGATTTACAAGAACCGTATGGGATTTTTGATAAGAGGAGGTATCTTTGTAACGTAGATATAGCTTCATGGTTATCTTTATTAAGTAAAGGAAAAGCAGTATATATAGCAGAGACACTGAGTTACTTTCGATTACATCCAGATCAACAGTTAAATGAATCTAATAAAATGATGGATGGATTAGAAGATTTTTCACATAGTATTTTAGTAGGAGAAAAATATGGTTTCTTATCTAACGAAACAGAGTTAGATAAAGCGATAACTAATTTTCTAGATTATGCAAGAAGGATAGTTCCACCATCAATATTATATACATTAGACTATTATCAAAAAATTAAAGAAAAGAAAATAAACATAGAAAAGAAAAAACAACATATAAATAATAATTCGCCTTTACCGAAAGTAAGTATACTTATTCCTGCGTACAATAGGCCGTATTACTTGGAATTGGCGCTTAACAGCGCTCTGAATCAAACATATGAAAATATTGAAATTATTATTTCTGACGACAGTACAAATAATGAAGTCAATGCTATGATTCAACCGTATTTACGTGAATATGAGTGTATTACATATGTTAAAAATGAAACTCCGTTAGTTGCTGAAAACTTTAATAAGTGTATAGAACTTGCGAACGGGGATTATATAAACTTTTTATTAGATGATGACTTATTTCATCATGAAAAGATCGAGAGAATGATGAAATACTTTTTGAAGTTAGAAAATATTTCATTTGTGACGTCTTATCGTGAACTGATTGATGAGAACGGTGAGATATTACCACCTTCAACTTTGAATATGAAAATTGCGAAAGAAACTACACTTTTTGAAGGAAAAGAATTAGGGAATTACATATTGAAAAATTTAAAAAATATAGTGGGTGAGCCGACAACTGTTCTGTTTAATCGGAACTTGTTTGAAGGGAAGTTTGGGTATTTTAAAGGGAAGGCTTATTCTGCTATTAATGACATTGCAACTTGGTTAGATATGATGAGGAAAGGGAAAGTAGTTTATATAAAAGAGCCTCTTAGTTATTTTAGACAACATAGTGGACAAAATCAAAAACAAATGCATTTTATTTTAATGACAATTGAAGAGTGGATTGAATTAATTATAGATGCATATAATAGTGGGTTTTTAAGTTCTGAGAGGGATTATAAGGAGAGCCTATCTTATTGTTTAGAAAATGCGGGATTTATAGTTAAGGATGCAGTAAAAAATGGAGAACTAGATCAAATTTATAATGAAAAGATTAAAAAAGGATTAAACAAGCTAGTTGCTCATATGTTTGAGAAAGAACCTTGTTATTGTCAATATTGCAATCAACAATTTGAAAAATTTTTACCTTGGCCAGCAGATTATGATTTTCCGAAATATAAATTTGAGATGTGGAATAAAGATACAGGGATATGTCCAGTTTGTAGTTCAATGGATCGTGAAAGATTGTATCGTGCGTACATTGAAACGGAAACGGACTTGTTAAGTAGAAAATATACTATGCTTCATATTGCACCTGAAGCGAATTTAAGGGATTGGTTTAACGAGTATAAAAATATTACGTATGTATGTGGGGATATAGAACCAAAGGATCCATTAATGAAGGAAATTGATGTTACAAGTATTACATATGATAGTAATACGTTTGATGTAATTTTGTGTAGCCATGTATTAGAACACGTTCTTGACGATGATAAAGCAATGCGAGAGTTATATAGGGTTTTAAAACCAAATGGATGGGGAATTATTCAAGTACCAATCGTAATGAATGTAGATTCTATTATAGAGAATAAATTAATTGTAACACCACAATTGAGAAAATTAGCTTTTGGTCAAGAAGATCATGTGAGAATTTATAATCAATCGGGATTCATTCAACGATTAACGAATGCAGGATTTAAGGTGGAATTATATAACATAGCTGAAAGACAAGGAATGAAAAGTGCGAGGAAATTTGGATTATCTGAAACAGATATGCTCTATATTGTCCGAAAATGATAGGAAGGAATAAATAGATATGGAGAATATTCCTTTTTTACGTGCTTCAACTGTACCAGTAATTGAGTATTTAGATGAATTGAAGGAAATTGATGCATCGCACATATATACGAATTATGGACCTATAAATCAACGTTTTGAACAAACAATTATGTCGGGATTTTTTCAGAACAGGGGAGCTGTTACAACAGTAGCAAACGCAACGTTAGGGTTAATGGCGGCCATTCAACTTAAGAAAAGAAAAAAAGGAAAGTATGCCCTCATGCCTAGTTTTACATTCCCTGCAACTCCATTAGCGGCTATTTGGTGTGGGTTGGAACCTTATTTTATTGATATTTCAATAGATGATTGGTATATGGATAAAACAGTACTCTGGGATAAGATTGAAGAATTAAAAGAAGAGGTTGCGATTGTTGTCCCGTACGCAACTTTTGGCTCATGGATGAACTTAGAAGAATATGAAGAATTAGAGAAAAAAGGTGTTCCGGTTGTCGTAGATGCGGCACCGGGATTTGGATTAATGAATGGAGGGATGCATTACGGTCAAGATTTTAGTGGAATGATCATATATAGCTTTCATGCAACAAAGCCTTTCGGAATTGGTGAAGGAGGGCTCATATATAGTAAAAATGAAGAAGATATACAACGTATTAAAAGAATGGGGAATTTCGGATTTGATACAAATCGTGAATGTACGATGATGGGGTTTAATTGTAAAATGTCTGAATACGCAGCCGCGATTGGGATTGCAACTATGAAAAAATGGGATGACAAATTAAAAGAACGCACCCGTATTTCTGAATGGTATAAACAATTGTTACAAAGTAATGGGTTAATGAAAAAAGGGTGGCAACTCCAAAAGACAGAAGCAGTTATTCAGCAATTTATGCCTATTCTTTGTCCGGAAGAAGTTCGCAACAAACAAGTAATAGAAGAACTGAAAAAACAGAAAATAGAAGCTAGATTATACTTTTCGCCCTCTTGCCACCAACAAGTTCTTTTTAGAAACTATAAGTCTACAGATTTAACAAGAACGAATAAAATAGCAAAACGAATAGTAAGTTTGCCTTTATGGGAAGGAATGACGAAAGAAATAGTAGAACAAATTGTAATCTGTTTAGGACAGAAGGGTGGTGTCGGCAGATGAATAGTTTTTATAGTCAAGAAGAGCTAAAGAAAATTGGATTTTTATCTGTTGGGAAAAATGTATTGATTAGTAAAAAAGCAAGTATATATAATCCAGGTGTTATATTAGTTGGTAATCATGTAAGAATTGATGATTTTTGCATTTTAAGTGGCAAAATCACAATTGGAAGTTATTCGCATATATCAGCGTATACAGCGTTATATGGAGGGGAAGTTGGAATTGAAATGCATGACTTTGCAAATATCTCAGCTAAAACCTTAGTATATGCAGTACTAGATGATTTCAGTGGGAATACATTAATGGGGCCAACCGTCCCGAATCAATATAGGAATGTGAAAACAGAAAAAGTTATTTTAAAAAAACATGCGATTATTGGTGCTAATTCTATTCTTTTTCCAAATGTAACTATAGGAGAAGGCACGGCAGTAGGTGCGATGAGTATGGTGAAAAAGAGTTTAGAAGATTGGTATATTTATGCTGGAGTTCCCGTAAGAAAAATAAAACCTCGTCAAAGAAAGATGTTAGAGTTAGAAATTGATTTTTTAAAAAACATTCATTCTTAACAAAAAGAAGGAATGTTTTTATTTTTATAGTGCAGCAGAGTGTGTATATAAACGTATTATGTTTTAAATTTTGCTGACCAAGGCAATACTGAGCCATAGTGAATGTAAAGTTGGAGGGCGAGCGTATATGTTTGATGAGGATGGGATTGTTTTAATTATGGAACCGGCTGATGAAAGAAATTTGAGGAGATTTATTTTTTCAGTACCAAAGTCAGTGTATGAAAAGAAGGGGCTTACATTACACTATGGAACAGCTATAGGACAAGGATATACGGATATAATTGAAGATATTATTAGCGTACATATAGAAGTAGATGTTGTAACGGTAATCGGGCATGTAAGAGGGTAAATAGCTATTTGAAAAAAGGTTATAAGTAATGTAGCTAGAAGTTAGGATAGAGAAACTTACAGACAATTATAAAGACGAAGGGAGCCTAAAATGAAAGTAAAATCAATTTTATTAGTATTTATAGTTACAATTGGTTTGATGGGATGTTCACTCGTTGAACAAGGAAAGAACTCCATAGATTATGCTCAAAAAGCGACAGATTATGTAAATGAAATAAGTGCATTTGCAAATGATGCACCAGCATTAGCTGAAAAGGCTGTTAATGATAGTGAAGCTCGAAAAGAATTAGAAGCGAAGCTTAGTGAAATTAAACAAGATATACCCGTTTTTAATGAATTAACACCGCCTGATGTAGCAAAGGATCTTCATCAGCAAATCGTCGGATATAACGAAAAGTTAAATATGTTAATTGATACGGCGATGACAAAGATAGAAGAAGGGAAAGTGAATGTAGAAGAGTTTAAAAACTCTGAGCTTATGCAGACGGTAGATCAAGTTCGAGATTTGAAAGATAAGGTGCAAAATTTAGGTCAATAGTAAAAGGCTCCGTTTATCACAAACGGAGCCTTTTACTATTGGATACAATAAACGATTACACCAACGATAATAATCATGTTGCCGATGAGTTTACGTTTCGTTATTTTTTCCCCTAGGAAATACCAACCAAAAATTAATATGATGATATAACTTAAGGATTCTAATGCTGATGCTTGTTTTAATGCCATTCCCTTCATGGCGATAACATTTAATCCAGCGTTAATTACAAATAAAGAGTAGCCAATAATAACATAAGGATTCACATATTCTTTTATTCTAGAATCGTATTGTTGCAAAGTAGCTTTTTTTAATAATATTTGTGAGTAATTAGCTAAAATTATCCCGAAAATAAATAATAACATATAACTATTCATCTTTTGTCACCACCACAATTCCGACGATAATAATAGCTGCACCAAGTAAATGATTCCACTGAATCGTATCTCCAAATAGAAATACTGACCAAAGCATTGACCATAGTATAATAATCCCGCGATGTGAATATGCTTTTGATATTTCGAAATGTTTAATTACTTGTTGCCATAAAATTGCATATCCAAATAAAAGTATAACTAGTCCGAAATAAGCAATAAAAAATGAGATGGAAGCAATGGGAAATTTAGCCGCCCATTTCATGTAAACCATAATGATAGAATATATCAAAAAAGCTACATGTAAAAATAAGTAATTTTTAATAGTTGGTTTCATTTATTCACTCTCTTTTGCATATAAATATATATTTATACCTAATTTTTCTAATGATAGATATTGAAACGTATTTAGTTTAATCTTTCACATTCCAAATTATATAGTAACATGGCTTTTATTGTAAAACAATAAAAGCCATGTATTCATTTTTTCCAAGATTCTATAATATGTATCGTTTTATTTGTTGCATCCAACTCTACTTGAACACCAATAGGTATGGTAATCATTGGATGTGTATGGCAACAATCGAAGTCTGCTAGAAAAGGAATTCTTTGATTTTGAAGTACTTCTAATAGTATTTCAAAAGGTTTTCGATTTGTACCACAATGATCAAATTGCTCATGTTTTCCAAGAATGATACCTGAAATTTTATCGAATACACCGTTAATTTTAAGGAATGAAAAGCTTCTTTCAATAGTAGCTGAATCTTTTGAACTGTCCTCAATAAAGAGAATGTCACCCTCTTGAATATGTGGCATATAAGGGCTACCCCAAATTCCTTGAATCGTGTTTAAATTCCCGCCAATAATACGTCCAGTAGCTTTTCCGTCAATTACTGAAATCCAATCGTTTGGTCGAAGTTCTTTCTCCTTCGTCTTTTCTTCCCAATTAATAAATTCATCTGACCAAAATAATGGTTGTTTTATATGATAAGGAAGAGAATGATCATGTAGTAAAGTTTCGGCAAAATATTTGTATGTGCAATCAACAAAAGGTTCAAATTCGCCAAAAGAAGGGACGAGAGCTGGTCCATAAAATGTAGGGATTCCTGTTTTGGTGTAAATTCCTAGTAATAAAGCAGTTGCATCTGAATACCCAATCATTATTTTAGGGTTATTTAGAAAAGCATCATAATCAATATAAGGTAATAAGGAATTTGAATTCATGCCACCAATTGTTGACATGATACAAGAAACATTAGGATTTCTTATTAAAGCATTTAGTTCCTCAGCACGCTCTTGTATACTACCCGAACGATAATAATCATATCGACCTGTTAGTGAACCTTCTAATATATGAAATCCTTTCTGTTGTAAGTAAGATTTCGCTCGTTCAAATCTTTTAGGAGAAGTGTAGGTTACTGGAGAAGAAGGTGAGTAAATCCCAATTGTGTCTCCGTATTTTAATGATTTTGGAAGTGGCATTTGTATGAATCCTTTCTATTAATAGTTTTATTCATAAGGATTTATCATTGAATATTCTTATATTTCAGTATTGTTATTGTAACATACATGCATTGAAATAATAATTACTGTAGATGAATAAATATGCTTTTTACCTTGACGATATAAAGGGAAAGTTGTTATGGTTAAATGTGAGTGTATAAAAGGTTTGTTAAAGGAGTTTTGAAATGAAGCGGTTAAAATGGGGAAGGCTGACAGTCCTATTAGTCATTGTTTTAGGGATATGTTGGTTCTTATTCCAAGGAACTCAAAAGAGTGCAACAAGTATAGAGGGACAACCTTTACAAGTGGCAGAACTACCTAAAACAGAATTAGTTGAAAAAGTAGTCCCACCAAAGTACATACCACCGGAAATTGATGCAAAAGCAGCTATGATTATTGATGCGAGTAATGGAGATATTATTTATCAACATAATGAAAATGAGGCTTTTGCGCCAGCAAGTATGTCTAAGATGATGACAGCATATCTTCTATTAGAAAATGTACATAATGGGAAAGTTCGCTGGGAAGATCCGGTGAAAATGAGTGCGAAAGCGGCACAAACAGAGGGAGCGAGAATCCCAGTACAAGTTAATGACACATTAACTGTTAAAGATTTATATCATGCATTAATGATTGAGTCAGCTAATAATTCAGCTGTGGCTTTAGCAGAACATATGGCAAAATCGGAGAAAGATTTCGTTCAGCTTATGAATGCAAAAGCGAAACAGTTAAAAATGTCGGAACATGCTAAATTTGCAAATGCTTCTGGATTACAAGAGCCAGATGGAAGTGAAACAAAAATGACGGCTGGTGATGTAGCAAACTTGGCGTATCATCTTATAAAAGATTACCCAGAAATATTAGAAGTGACTCACTTACGTCAAAGTCAGTTAGCATTTAATAATATTAATGTTATAAGTACAAATGATATGTTAAACAAAAATAATAAAGCTTTATATATAGAAGGAATAGACGGATTAAAAACAGGATTTACAGATAGCGCAGGGTATTGTTTTACGGGTACAGCAAAACAAGGTGATACTCGTATTATTACAGTTGTTATGGGAACAAAAGGTAAAACAAAGCGTTTTACAGAGACGAATAAGCTAATGTCTTATGCATTTGGCTTAGTTAATTAAGTGAAATACTGAGTTGGATCATCATATAAGAAAGGCAATTTGTTGTTACGTACTATCGGTAACAACAAATTGCCTTTTATTTTTTAGCACTAATAAAGTAAAAAGGTAAAAAATGTGAGTGTTATTATTTGAGTTTATTATTGTTTGTTTATATTATAAAGTTAGAAACTTATTAATGATAAGTTTTGAGGGGCATATGATGTGTACATAGGAAAAAGCCTCAAATGAAAATTGGAGGGAATTATGATGGTAAAAGATTTTTACTCAGCGATTGAAGACAGAAGATCTATTTACGCAATTAGTAAAGAACAAGTAGTTTCTGATGAAAAAATTCAAGAAGTGATTTATCATGCTGTAAAACATACACCTTCAGCTTTTAACTCTCAGAGTGCTCGCGTTGTCGTCTTGCTTGGAGAACAACACGATAAGTTATGGGATATTACGAAAGAAACGTTACGAAAAATTGTACCTGAAAATAACTTCGCTTCTACGGAAGAAAAAATGAATGCATTTAAAAGTGGTTATGGAACAGTTTTATACTTCGAAGATAGTGAAGTGGTGGAAGAACTGCAAGAAAAATTTGCATTATACAAAGAGAACTTTCCAATTTGGTCTCAGCAATCCTCTGGAATGTTACAATTTGCAATTTGGACAGCTTTGGAAATTGAAGGGTTTGGTGCTACATTGCAACATTACAATCCGTTAATTGATGAAGAAGTGAGAAAAGAATGGGGGGTTCCAGAAAATTGGAAGCTTATTGCGCAAATGCCATTTGGTAAACCGGTAGTACATGCTGGTGAAAAAGAATACCAGCCTTTAGAAAACCGTGTGAAGATTTATAAATAATGTAGGAACGAGTGGGGGAATTGTTTATCCCCCACTAATTATTATTTGAACCAATCGGGGTTTTGCTACTTATAAAAAGGTGAACAGGGATACAACCTGTTCACCTTTTTATAAGTAGTAAGGATTTTTTTGATAGGAATTTTTCATCTGATTTTTTAATTCGTTTTTACGTGTTTCAATAGTTGATATTTTTTGTAAGGTAATAATTGAAACGAATTGAAAAAAAGCATAGTACAGTTCTATATTTTTATTTATAGGATCATCTATTATGTTTTTCATAAATATACCTCCCTTTTGATTCCACTATTTGCAAGCAATAAAACGCTCATCTTAAAATTCAATTGCTTTCCGTGTAGGGTAAATAAAATGTGTATAGCTTAAAACGCTACTATATATATATGATAATATAAATACCCTATAAATTCCATAGACAGTTAAAAATGGGTAGCGGAATGTGTACTTTCGTCAAATTAGAACAGAATTTTTGAAGTTAAATCTTACAAATCGTCAAATCTTTTAAAAGTGATAGATAGTATCAAAAATAGTTTTCTAAAAATATTATACTATTGATAAAAAAAGTGTTTTTTGTCATGATAAGAGTATACTTCATGGGAGGAACTATACTAAGAAATACATTCTTTGCATTGTGTTAGATGAATAGAATTTTTCGAGTGGATAGAAAAATATATACTAAGATAATGAATGGTATGTCGAATTTTCAATGAAATACATAAGAAATATGAAAAAAGCATTGCAAAAACAGTAAGTTTAATGGTAAAGTTCACATGAAGTTCACACGGATTTCACTTCGCTCGTTTAAAATGAACTCTGTGTGAAAAATAAAACTCTTGTTAAAAAATGGAACTTAATGAATATTTTACTTTGATAATATTGTAAAGTATTAAGTTTATAAGTTTTTTTAAAGAGGATAGTAGGGAAAGGAAGTAAAGACAACTTATGAAAAAAGTAATTGCAGGTTTAGCAGCAGCTTCAGTAGCAGGTGTTGCAGTTCCAGGTATGGATTCTGCTCATGCACAAGTTTCAAACGAAGCGCTAAAAGAAATTAATGGACAAACTCAAACACAAACGACTGTAACTGAAACAAAAACTGTAGAAACAAAATCTGACTTAAAATACACAGTAACTGCTGATGTATTAAATGTTCGTTCAGGTGCTGGTACAGGACATAGTGTTATTTCTAAAGTAAAACAAGGTCAAGTACTACAAGTAATTGGACAAGAAAACGGTTGGTTCAAAGTAACTGTAAACGGTCAAACTGGTTATGTAAGTGGTGACTTCGTAACGACTGGTGGTAAAACAGGAACTACTGTTCAACAAGGAACTGGTACTTACACAGTAAACGTTTCTTCACTTAACGTACGTACAGGCCCAAGTACATCTCATACAGTATTAGGCTCTGTAAATAAAGGTAAAACAGTACAAGTTGTTGGTGAAGTACAAGATTGGTTTAAAATCAACTTCAATGGTGGAACTGGATACGTAAGCAAAGACTTCGTAACAAAAGGTGGTTCTGCTGTATCTAACCAAACACAACAACCAACTACAAACAACAATACTACTACAGTTCAAACTGGTGGTTCTTATGTTGTTAACACTGGTGCTTTAAAAGTACGTACAGGCCCAGCTACATACAACGCTGTAATCGGTGGTGTAACAAACGGTACAGTATTAAACGTTACTGGCGCTGAAAATGGTTGGTACAAAATTAACCATAACGGCCGCACAGGTTACGTAAGTGCAGACTTCGTTAAGTTTGTAAAAGGTGGAGTAAACAACGTTACAAATAACAATAACGTTACAAATAACGTTCAACAACCAGGTAAAGACGTACAAAAGCCAACAACTGGTGGAGATACATCTTCAATCGCTGGATTCGCTAGATCATTAAATGGTTCACCATACAGAACAGCTGGTACAACACCTGCTGGTTTTGATTGCAGTGGATTCATTCACTACGTATTAAATCAAACTGGTCATAAAGGCGCTCGTCAAACAGTTGCTGGATACTGGAGCTCTAAAACAAAAACTAGCAATCCACAACCAGGTGATTTAGTATACTTCCAAAACACTTATAAATCAGGTCCTTCTCACATGGGTGTTTACTTAGGAAACGGTCAGTTCATTAGTGCAGAAACTGATGCAACTGGTGTACGTATTAGTTCTGTAAGTAACTCTTACTGGAGCAAGCACCTATTAGGTTACACAAAAGCATACTAAGAAAAAGTAGATTATATACTTTTCGTATAGAGAAAAGGCTTTCCAGGGAAACTTGGGAAGCCTTTTTATAGTTTAATAAATTGGAA
Organism: Bacillus cereus group sp. MYBK245-2; assembly: GCF_051916145.1. Taxonomy (NCBI): domain Bacteria; kingdom Bacillati; phylum Bacillota; class Bacilli; order Caryophanales; family Bacillaceae; genus Bacillus; species Bacillus cereus group sp. MYBK245-2. The sequence continues at coordinate 45,452 of NZ_JBQAGB010000006.1, forward strand.
GGTAATAGTTTTTACTGTAACTTCCCGTTTAAAAATCGAGCGTATAGATCATGAAAGTAGTTGGGGCGGAATAAGTTTGCTGCATGTCCTGCTAACGGTATTTCTTTATATAAAACGTTAGGAAGAATGGACTTTAAATCAAAAAGACAAGATTTATAGAGATGATCATGTTCGCCCATTACCCATAGAATAGGGTGGGGAAGTGATTTTAATTTAGATTTTAAATCGAATTCTAACCGGTGACGTAATGATTGAGCAATAATTGATGAATGTAATTGCAATCCGAACCGATAATAAATATTTCTTGAAATGACTGCGAACGGATTTGCCTTTAGTATGCCACTTGGAAAAATGGTATTTGCGTATTGAGAGAGCCATTTAGAGTAATCGTCTCCTCGCTTCTCCCAAAACTTTTGAAATACGTTATATAAAAGGGAAGGGTTATTATAATGTCCACCAATATGACAAATGCTCAAAACTTTTTCTGGATGCATTTGTGCAAAAATGGTAGAGATATAACAGCCGTAGCTTAAAGCGCAAATGTGAGCCTTTTGAATGCCTTCTTTTTCGTATAAATTCAATAATTGATCAACGAGACGCTGTAATGAAAATTCGATAGCTTCTCCTTTATCATCGCCGTGACCTAATAAGTCATAAGTAATAATGTTGTAAGAGGCGGAAAATCGTTTATGCTCTTTTTTGAAAGCACGACGATTGCCGACTAAACCATGAATAAAAATAATTGTTTCCTTTTTAGAATGTATATTTGTTTGCAAAAAGGATACTCCTTTCAATAACTGGAGATTTATATAGTATTGTAAATTGGTTATCTATCATTCACATAGAACAATATTAAATACCAGGTAATAATATCAGATGTTTATATCTGTTGTAAAGATGAGTTTTTATGTATATTTTGTAAAAACAGAAAAAGTGTGTTTACATTCAGTTTACATTTGTATTGTATTCTATTTTTAGAAAGAACAGTTTTGTTTAACACGAGGAGATGACAGAAATGGAAGTTAGAAATGAAATAAAGAAAAAAGGGAGTTGGAGGCAGTTTTTACGCCTTATTCAAGATACAAATCCTTCGAAAGGGATTCTTGTTTTTGCGTTATTCATGAGTTTGCTTTCTACGGGAGCGAGTTTATTTATTCCGATGTTAACAAAAGGATTAGTAGATAATTTTTCACTTTCGTCAATTAGTACAGGACAAATTGTTGGGCTAGTTGCATTCTTTATTATGCAAACTATAGCTGCAGGATTATCTATATATTTACTAAATTATATCGGGCAGAAGATTGTAGCCGGACTGAGAGAACGTTTGTGGAAAAAGGTACTTATATTGCCAGTATCTTATTATGATCAAAATAGAACAGGCGATACAATTAGCCGAATGACAAATGATACAGGTGTTGTGAAGACATTAATTTCTGAGCATTTGTCAAATTTATTAACAGGCGGTATTTCAATTGTCGGATCATTAATCGTATTATTTGTTTTAGATTGGAAAATGACACTTTTACTTTTAACGGTTATTCCATTATCAGTACTGATCTTAGTTCCACTAGGACGAAAAATGTATAAGATTTCAAAAGCGCTTCAAGATGAAACAGCTTCTTTTACAAGTGTGCTAACGCAAGTATTATCAGAAATTCGTTTAGTGAAATCTTCGAACACAGAAAAAAGAGAATATGAAACTGGAAATAAAGGTATCGAGAAGTTATTGCAATTTGGTTTGAAAGAGGGAAAAGTGCAAGCGTTAATTTCACCAGTTATGTCGTTTGTTTTAATGGCATTACTTGTTATTATCGTAGGATATGGCGGGATGCGAGTTTCTAGCGGTGCATTAACAACTGGGGAATTAGTAGCGTTTATTTTATATTTAGTTCAAATTATAATGCCGATGAGTCAATTATCTATGTTCTTTACACAATTCCAAAAGGCAATTGGTGCAACGGAAAGAATTAATACTATTTTAGAATATGAAGTAGAAGACCATGAAACTGGTGTGAAAGTCACAAATGCTAAGCAACCAATTGTTCTTGAAAATGTATATTTCGAGTATAACGAAGAAGAGCAAGTGTTAAAGAATATTGATTTCACAATTGAATCAGGAAAAGTAACAGCGATCGTAGGGCCAAGTGGTAGCGGGAAAACGACATTATTTTCACTATTAGAACGTTTTTATGAGCCAACTAGCGGTGCTATTAAATTAGGGAAAGATGCAATTACGAACTATTCATTACAATCATGGCGACGTCAAATTGGTTACGTTTCACAAGATAGTCCGTTAATTGATGGAACGATTCGGGATAACATTTGTTACGGCGTTGAGGGAGAAGTGACAGATGAAGAAATTGAAAAAGTAGCGGCGATGGCATACGTTGATGCATTTATTCATGATTTGCCAAATGGATATGCAACAGAAGTTGGAGAACGTGGTGTGAAACTTTCTGGAGGACAAAGACAGCGAATTGCCATTGCCCGAGCGTTACTTCGAAATCCACAAATTCTTATGTTAGATGAAGCAACTTCTAGTTTAGATAGTAAATCAGAGTCTGTCGTTCAAAAGGCATTAAATAACTTAATGAAAGGCAGAACAACGTTAGTTATTGCACATAGACTTTCTACTGTAGTAGATGCAGATAAAATTATTTTTATAGAAAAAGGGAATCTTACAGGAAGCGGTACACATGATGAATTGTTACGCACACATGACATGTATCGTGAATTTGCAACGCAACAATTGAAAATTAAAGAGGGCGTATTATAAAATGAATCATCAGTGGGGCTTATACTCCGCTGATGATTCATTTTTACAAGTTATATAAAAGATGCTACGTAGAAAGGAGAGGTTTTCTTTGCTACCAAAAATTTTAATAGTAGATGACGATCCACATATTAGAGAACTTGTTTCTGTATTTTTAGAGCGGGAAGGATTTCAAACATATGAAGCAATTGATGGTCTAGATGCACTTCAAAAAATAAATGAAGTGAAAGTTGATATGGTTATTCTTGATATCATGATGCCGAATATGGATGGATTTGATGTATGTTTTGAATTAAGAAAATACTATGATATCCCTATTTTGATGCTAACTGCTAAAGGAGAAACATCTCAAAAAGTAAAAGGGTTTCATCTTGGTACGGATGATTATCTTGTAAAACCATTTGATCCGATAGAACTAGTAGTGAGGGTAAAGGCGTTATTGAAACGTTATCAAATTACTGTGTCGCAATCAATTCAAGTTGGAAATGTACTGTTAAACCGTAAAACATTTGAAGTTATAACCGGAGAACAAACGGTTACGTTACCACTAAAAGAATTCGAATTGCTCTTTACTTTAGGTTCTAAAGCGGGAAGGACTTGTTCGAGAGAGCAATTAATTGAAGATGTATGGGGATATGATTTTGAAGGGAATGAGCGTACACTAGACGTTCATATAAATCGGTTACGTGAGAAGTTCCAAGAAGAGAAGTCGAAATTTAGTATTAAAACGATAAGAGGCTTAGGATATCGCTTAGAGGTAAGTAAATGAGAAGAAGAGAGCGAATGAATAAGGTGAAGATATTGAAAATAATTGGAGCGGTACTAGCTCTCTTTTCTTTTCTCACAATAATTTGGTCTATAGCCTTTTATGTATCATCAAGTGTAATAAATGCTCTTGAAATACAAGTATCACCTTTTGTTACTTTTTTAATTAGTGATATGGTCGGCTTTGTATTTATTGTTCTTATTTGGGTATTGATTGGGGTATTAATGAGACCGAAGCGAGAGGCGATGATTTGGACTATTATTGAACCGATACAAAAAATTGCAAAAGGGGACTTCTCCGTAAAAATACGAAATGAAGAGAAATATGATGGAGAAATTGGTGTGCTCGTAAAAAGTATAAATGATATGACAGATGAACTAAATGCGATGGAGAAAATGCGCCAGGAATTTGTATCGAATGTTTCTCATGAAATACAGTCACCATTAACTTCTATAAAAGGATTTGCTAGAGCGCTACAAGATAACAATCTTTCCGAGGAAAAGAGAGAGCATTACCTTACCATTATTGAAACGGAAACGACGAGATTATCTAAACTAAGTCAAAATTTACTGAAGCTTACCCTTTTAGAGTCGGAAGAATATACACCAGAAAGAGCGACTTATCGATTAGATCAACAGTTAAAGCAAATTGTGTTAAATAGTGAACCGCTCTGGGCTGAAAAAGAAATTGAATTGGAACTTAATTTAGAGAAAGTGCACATTACTGCTGACCAAGAAAGTATGAGTCAAGTTTGGATAAATTTAATTCATAATAGTATTAAATTTACGCCAAATGGTGGCACGATTACAATTCAGTTAAAAGAATATGAGAAAGTAGTGGAAGTACGTATTCGCGATTCAGGAATTGGTATATCAAAAGAACAGAAGCAACATATTTTTGAGCGCTTTTATAAAGCGGATTCTTCACGAAATCGTGTTTATGGAGGAAGTGGCTTAGGTTTAGCGATTGTGAAAAAAGTACTCGATCTTCATCGAGGAGAAATAAAAGTTGAGAGTGAGGAAGGGAGTGGTACGGAATTTATTGTACGTATTCCGAATTATGAAGAGGAATAGTGTTAGAAGGGGAACCTTCTAACGCTATTTTTCTTTAAAAATACATTTCCCATTACTGCAACTATATTGATAAGCTTTTCCTTCATTATTCATACGGTATGAATAATCTGATTTTTCATCTTTCTTAAAGTCAACGTATGCTTCTGCACCGTTTTTATCATCATCTATATCAATGAAATGAACGTGTCGTATAGAATAATCCCTTTTTTCACTTAAACCTCTTTCTTGTAAGTTTGTATGAATCGCTTGTATTAGTTGATCGAGCAGTGACCAGTTTAAATTGAGATGCTCAAATGATTCAGTATGTCTTCCTAAAATGCCGTTGTCTTGTATTATTTTTTTATTATTATCGTATGTATAAGAGTATGTAAAATAAGGTTCGTCTTTATATACTACTGTTGCATAATAGCCGATATTATAAAGGGGAGTATATTTTCCGGTGATACTTTGTATATCTTCTTGTTTATAACCTTTTATAGTATGAAGGTAATCACTGGTATCTTTTTCTATAAATTTATAGTTTAGTGGATTACCAAATTTGAACTACTCACCACTTAACGTCCTTACGGACTGTTTGAAGTGGGAGACTCCTAAGTACAGAAGCCTAATGGCTTCTAATTCATTAGGCTATCCCCGTAGTTCCTACGGTTAGAAGCCTTAAAGCTTCATTTTTAAGATTGATACTTGCGTTAATATCTCTGTCGTGATGACTATTGCACTCAGGACAATCCCATTCACGAAGATTTAGATTCTTAACGTCTTTATTTTGATACCCACAACAAGAACATAATTGGCTTGAAGCAAATGTTTTGGATACCAGAATGACTTGTTTTCCATACCATTTTGCCTTGTATTCTAGCAACGTTCTAAATTGTGACCAAGATACTTCACTAATCGCTTTTGCTAACTTATGATTTTTTAACATATTCGATACTTGCAAATCTTCTATACCGATAACATCGTGGTTTTTGATGATTTCAGTTGAGATTTTGTCCAAGTAATCTTTTCTAGCATTAGCTATGTATTCATGAATTCTAGCTACCCTTACTCGTTGTTTATTCCAGCGAGAAGATCCTTGCATTCTTCTAGAAAGAACACGCTGTGCTTTTGCCAACTTCTCTTCCAATGAGCGAAAAAATTTAGGGTTTTTATAAGTTGTTCCATCTGACAAAATGGCGAAATCTTTTAATCCTACATCCATTCCAATATAAGAATGTGTTTTCGGAAGTTCTTGCACTTCTGTTTCAACTAACAATGACACAAAGTATCTGCCAGAAGGGTTCCGTCTAACCGTAGCATTTAAAATACGTCCCTTTACTTCACGACTTTTGGCAAATCGAACAAGACCTAGTTTCGGCAATTTCATTTTGTTTCCGACAACAGCAATGTTTTCATTTGTTTGTTTTGTGGTATAAGATTGTACGTTGTTCTTTTTAGATTTGAAACGCGGGGCACTGTTTTGTTTTTTAAAAAAGCGTGTATAAGCATCCACAAGGTTGCGAACAGACGATTGAATAGCAATACTATCCACTTCTTTTAGCCAAACAAACTCTTTCTTCATGGCAGGAAGTTTGGCAGAGCATGTCCCATATGTCAAACCTTTTCCTGTTTCTTTGTATGCATTATCCCATAGAGATAGGAAGTGATTGAATACAAAACGAGAACAACCAATCGTTTTATTGATCAGGATCGCTTGTGCTTTATTTGGATAGATACGAAATTTATACGCTTTATTGATCATCCTTCATTTCACCCCCATTTCGATATATTTCCATTATATATCAAACATACATTCGATAGTTAGTTAAGTGATTATGACAAATTATCCGGTAATACTTTACATATGTCGAACAATTAAGATGACTTCCTGCCATCTCTTGTTCGAAGCCAATTCATCTCCCACCTACTCGCTGGGCTACACCCTTCACGCTCCTTGAGGCAGGAGTCTTCTTGGCTAAATTGATAAAGTATATAGCAAAAAATATGATACATAGTCCGACTGCAGTTAGTAGCAAGAACCATTTTTTTCTTGTCATACACATATACTCTCCTATGTAGAATTTATTTTTATTTTACATGAATTATGGCAAATCCATAAGAATTATAAATAAAAAATTTCTATAGTTACCTACAAGTAACCTACGCACATGAAAGTGCATCATTGCCTTTTTACATAAACATAGATACAATTTTAATATAGTACATAACTGAGATGATTAAGGAGTGTTATACTTGGCAGAATTATTACAAGGCAAAAATGCTTTAATTACAGGAGCAGGTAGAGGGATTGGTCGCGCTGTAGCGATCGCATTAGCGAAAGAAGGCGTAAATGTCGGTCTTTTAGCTCGTTCAGAAGAAAACTTAAAAGCTGTAGCGAAAGAAGTAGAAGCAGAAGGCGTAAAAGCTGTTATTGCGACTGCTGATGTTTCTTCATATGAAGAGGTAACTACTGCAATTGAAACGTTAAAAAACGGTTTAGGATCTATCGATATTTTAATTAATAACGCTGGTATTTCTAAATTCGGTAAGTTTTTAGAATTAGACGTTGCTGATTGGGAAAAAATCATTCAAGTAAACTTAATGGGTGTATACTATGCAACTCGCGCAGCTTTACCAAGCATGATTGAACAACAATCTGGTGATATTATTAATATTTCATCTACAGCAGGACAAAAAGGTGCACCTGTAACAAGTGCATATAGTGCTTCTAAATTTGGTGTTCTTGGCTTAACAGAATCGTTAGCGATGGAAGTTCGCAAACATAACATTCGTGTAACAGCTTTAACTCCAAGTACAGTAGCAACAGACATGGCTGTTGATTTAGGATTAACTGACGGAAATCCGGATAAAGTAATGCAAGCAGAAGATATTGCAGAGTTTATCGTAGCGCAGCTGAAATTAAATAAACGTACATTTATTAAATCAGCAGGACTTTGGTCTACTAATCCGTAAGGGATACATGTATAAACAAAAGAAGGGATATCTATTTTGTAATGAAGTAGATGTCCCTTCTTTATTTTTTGCATATGAGACAGAATTTTCGGTATAATCAAAAGTGGATAGTAGAAAAGCATACTGACATTGCGCGTAGCAATATTGAACGCGCTAATTTGAATGATAGAGTTGAAGTGCGAACAGGATTAGCTTTAGATTCTTTACAACAAATAGAAAATGAGAAGTATGAACCATTTGATTTTATCTTTATAGACGCTGATAAACAAAATAACCCTGCTTATTTTGAATGGGCACTGAAACTATCACGCCCTGGTACTGTAATTATTGGGGATAACGTAGTACGTGAAGGAGAAGTGATTGACAATACGAGTAATGACCCTCGCGTACAAGGGATACGTCGCTTCTATGAGCTAATGCTGCTGAGCCACGTGTAAGTGCTATAGCGCTTCAAACAGTCGGAAGTAAAGGGTACGATGGATTTATAATGGCAGTTGTAAAAGAATAACGAAAGGAGATAAATAGAATGAAAAAGATGTTTGAAAAGTTATAACATGTATCGTATACAACGCAGTTAGCTCGTGGACCTCCAACATACTTCAAAATATAAGTTTATATTAAAAATTGGAGGTTAGGAATAGATGAGAACTGAAAAAGAAATGCTGGACTTAATTATAAATACAGCAAAAGAGGATGAAAGAATTCGAGCTGTCATCATGAATGGATCGCGTGTAAATCCAAATGTGAAAAGAGATTGTTTTCAAGACTACGATATTATATATGTTGTAAAAGATATACGCTCTTTTACGTCTAATCATAATTGGATTCATAGGTTTGGAGAAATAATGATTGTACAAATGCCAGAAGAAATGTCATTAGTTCCACCAGATGGAGACGGGAAGTTTCCGTATTTAATGCAGTTCATGGATGGAAATCGGATTGATTTAACATTAGTTCCGGTTGATTTAATAAAAAAGTTCGTTGGACAAGATAGCTTAAGTAAATTACTTCTCGATAAAGATAATTGTATGGAAGAATTCCCGCCAGCAAGCGATAAAGATTACTTAATAAAAAAGCCTACAGAAAAAGAGTTTTTAGGTTGCTGTAATGAATTTTGGTGGTGTAGTACGAATGTGGCAAAAGGATTATGGAGAGAAGAGCTTTCTTATGCGAAAGGAATGCTTGAAGGACCAGTACGAGATATGTTCATCGTAATGCTAGAATGGCATATTGGTATGAAAACAGACTTTACAGTTAATGCAGGGAAGTTTGGAAAGCATTTTGAGCAATATTTCGAAGGAGATATGTGGGAGCAATTTAAAAAGACATTTTCTAATGCAGAATATGAAAACATATGGGAATCATTCTTTGTCATGGGTGATTTATTTAGGGAAGTGGCGAATGAAATTGCTAGCGCTTATGGATATCAGTACCCGCAAGGTGATGATGACAGAGTGACGAGTTATTTAAAACATGTGAAAGCTTTGCCAAAAGATAGCACATCAATTTATTAACAATAGTAAGTAGTAAGACTGTCCTAATTACGGACAGTCTTATTTTTGTTTATGAATAGGAATTTCTCTAACAAAGTGCAGATGAATCACATATGAAATTTTAGGGAGGTTTTTATTATGTATTGTTTTTATTCGCCACAAATGTTTGCTCCATATCAATGGGGACTAGAACGAGATGTTCCGTATACCTATATGCCATATAACTTATTTTATTACGGAAATTATATAAGCACATTGCCATACACATATACCCCTCAAAGCTATGAAGTACAAATGAAAGCAGATGAACGTGGATCGTGGACACCATTTTCATGGGTCGAAAAATATGCGTACGCATTTTCAGGACCGTACAATAAAGCGGAAGTCGCACTTACATTTGATGATGGACCGGATTTAGAATTTACGCCGAAAATATTAGATAAGTTAAAACAACATAATGTAAAAGCTACTTTTTTCTTACTTGGTGAAAATGCAGAAAAGTTTCCGAATGTCGTAAAGCGTATTGCGAATGAAGGGCATGTAATTGGCAATCATACGTATAGTCATCCAAATTTAGCGAAAGTAAATGAGGTCGAGTACCGTAATCAAATTATAAAAACGGAAGAAATATTAAAACGTTTAGTCGGCTATGCTCCTAAATTTGTACGTCCACCGTATGGTGAAATACTTGAAGATCAATTGAAGTGGGCAACTGAGCAAAACTTTATGATTGTACAGTGGAGTGTGGATACAGTTGATTGGAAAGGTGTAAGTGCTGATACGATTACAAATAATGTGTTAGGGAACTCATTTCCTGGTAGTATCATACTTCAACATTCAACTCCAGGTGGACGCCTGCAAGGATCAGTAGAGGCGCTGGACAAAATGATTCCACAGTTAAAAACGAAAGGGGCACGTTTTGTAACGCTGCCAAGCATGTTCCAAACATCGAAAGAGCGAAAGTGAATGTGTTGCGTAATTGGAAAAAACAGGATTGTGTCGTATAATAAAGCTGTAGGTTAGGAGGGGATATAATTGATGTATGCACTAATAAACATAGGAATGAGTATTTTAATAGGTATTATATTTATACTTGCGGCAATTGTCCTTCAAAAAAATCCACCGACCGATATTAATGCGGCATATGGTTATCGTACGAAACAATCTATGAAAAATAAAGAATTATGGGATGCAGGTAATAGGTATAGTGCGGAAGTGATGAAGCAAAACGGATTCATTATGATGTTCATTGGAAGTGTGATTAGTATACTGTTTAGATATCCACATACAATGATAGCGATTATGGTGATTATGCTGTTATTAATCATTCGTTTATTTATACAAGTAGAGAGTAGATTGAAAATACTTGAACAATAATGAAAAACTAGGACTCCTTGCAGTATGATGCTAGGAGTCCTAGTTTATTTATAGACTATTATTTTCTAGTAAGTCTTTTCCTTGTTCAATAACAAATTCATAGTATGCAAAATCATATGGATAAATATCATCAAAAGTTATCGTTAGCGGTTTATTGCTCAAAACAGAAGTAGCGGTAAAAGATGAAATCTCTCTTTTTAATAGCTGTAGAAAAGAGGTTGCATGTATTTTCATCACATCGTCTACTTCTTGACCCGGTGCGAATGGAAGTGGGTTAATGACATTGTGGAAATAAATATGACAAAACTCGCGATCTGTAAGATTTGAAATTTCATAATCTATTGTAAAGATGCCCTTATATGCTAAATCAGTCGTTTGAAAAGAAAGCCCTAATTCTTCTTCAATTTCACGAAGACCACCACTTTGTACATCTTCATCATGCATAATATGTCCAGCGGAAGTAATATCCCAAATGTTCGGAGCTTCTTTTTTATTTTTAGAGCGTAATTGGAAATATAAAAACATATCTTCCTCATCTTTCTCTACAAACCAACAATGAAATGTTTCGTGCCAATCACCGTCACGATGCACTTCATCACGTAATTTCTTCCCAAGTATATTTTTTTCAGTATCAAATATTGTTAACCACTCTGTCATTTAAATTCCCCTTTCTGCAAATTTTATTATACAATATTTGTAATGAATTTTGGGGAAATAAAGAAAAAAGGAGAGGGTATAAGTGGGTATAGAGAGGACGGAAATAAAATCGATTATTTCAACAGAGGAAGAATTACGGAAAATATTGGGACAACCAAGTGAGAGAGCGTTAAAGAAAGTTATTTCATCACTAGACCACCATTGTATAGATTTTCTATCCAAATCTCCTTTTCTAGTATTATCTACAGCAAATAAATTAGGAGAGTGTGATGCTTCACCGAGAGGAGATGCACCTGGATTTGTTTACGTATTAAACCATAATAAAATCATCATCCCAGAAAGACCAGGCAACCGCCGTATAGACTCCATTTTGAATATTATTTCAAATCCACGTGTAGGATTACTCTTTTTTATTCCAGGCCTTGGGGAGACACTCAGAATAAATGGCCGAGCGTATATAACAAACGACGAAGAAATTTTGCAAGAAATGCAGGCAAATGGATGCATTCCGCTACTTGGGATTGTTGTTGAAATAGAGGAATGCTACATTCATTGTGCAAAAGCTTTTATTCGTTCGAAAATGTGGGATCCAGAATCTTGGTTACATAAAGAAGAGTTACCATCAGCAGCGAAAATGTTGCTGGAGCACGCGAAAGTAAATACTTCTGAAGAGGATGTTGCACGTTCTTTAGAAGAAAGTTATACGAAAAGATTGTATTGAAAAATTTTATTTATATAGTTTTGTAAGGTGAATATGTACATAATTTAGAATGGGATATTTATATATAAACCGTCGATTTATAAGAAGGAGAAACTACAAAATAGGTAAATCGAGTGGTAATTGTAAAATGTTATTGTGAAATATAATAAAAAATGATTTTGAAAATTGTTAGTAAAAATAGGCTTGCTTTTTAAAAAGTTGATAACTATAATAAGTTAACAAATAGACATGAACGAAAAAGTAACGATAAGGACACGGAATCATTTTTACGGTTTGCAGAGAGGGAAGTCAAGGGTGTGAGCTTCCTAACACGAGAAATGATTTTACCACCTTTGAACTTCAATAGTGAACGAGTAATCTAGTAATTATTGACGGAATCAGCCGTTATCTGAACTTGAGCAATCTAGAGAGAAATACGTCTAGATTGGAACAAGGGTGGAACCACGAAAACACATTCGTCCCTTTCCTAGGGATGAGTGTGTTTTTTTATAGTTTTAGAGATTGAAAATTAAAAATAATTAAAAAATAGTATTGATTTTGTTTTTTATGCGAGTATAATGAGTTAACAAATAAACATGAACGAAAAGTAACGATAAGGACATGAAATCATTTTTACGGTTTACAGAGAGGGAAGTCAAGGGTGTGAGCTTCCTAACACGAGAAATGATTTTACCACCTTTGAACTTCAATAGTGAACGAGTAATCTAGTAATTATTGACGGAATCAGCCGTTATCTGAACTTGAGCAATCTAGAGAGAAATATTTCTAGATTGGAACAAGGGTGGAACCACGAAAACACATTCGTCCCTTTCCTAGGGATGAGTGTGTTTTTTTATTACTTTGAAAGGAGGTGCTGTAACATGAAACGATTTGTACGTACGGAAATAACCACCACCTGCATGATTGAAAAGCAGAGTAAGGTGATTGATAAAGATAAAAAATAAAATTGTAGGAGGAGATTAGAAGATGAATAATGTTGTTAATGTAGGGGTGTTAGGATTAGGTACGGTCGGAAGTGGTGTTGTCCATATTTTGAAAGAACATTGTAAAAAAATTGCGCTTGATACAGGGTATGAAGTGAAAGTGAAGACAGTTGCTGTACGTGATTTAGAAAAAGAACGTGATGTTTGTATTGATGGAATCGTAGTAACAAGTCATGTCGATGAAGTTCTAAATGATTCAAATATTGATATTGTAGTAGAGGTAATGGGCGGAATTGAAGAAGCGAAGCAGCATATTGTTAAAGCTTTACGAAATAAGAAACATGTCGTGACAGCAAATAAAGATTTAATGGCTGTATACGGTGCAGAGCTTCTCCAGCTGGCGAACGATAATGATTGTGATTTATGTTATGAGGCAAGTGTAGCGGGCGGTATTCCGGTGTTAAGAGGGTTAACAGACGGATTAGCATCAGATCAAATTGAAAAAATAATGGGAATTGTAAATGGTACAACAAATTACATGTTAACAAAGATGAGTCAAAATGGATGGTCGTATGAAGAAGCTTTACAGGAAGCACAAAAATTAGGTTTTGCAGAATCAGATCCGACAGCGGATGTAGATGGGCTAGATGCGGCGAGAAAGGTAGCGATTCTTGCAAACTTAGGTTTTTCGATGAATGTTTCTTTAGATGATGTACAAGTAAGAGGGATTCGAAAGGTCGAAAAAGAAGATTTACAAATGGCTGAAAAGTTAGGGTTTACAATGAAATTAATTGGTAAAGCAGAGAAACAAGGATCAGCCATTCATTTAAGTGTAGAACCGACTCTTTTACCTAGTCATCATCCATTATCGAATGTAAATAATGAATTTAATGCAGTATATGTTCACGGTCAAGCAGTAGGGGAAGTAATGTTTTACGGACCTGGAGCTGGGAAGTTACCGACTGGTTCTGCTGTAGTAAGTGATATTATTTCAATCGTTAAAAATATGAATCAAGTTCAGAAAAATAAAAGTGCGTTAAAAGAACCAGAGCCGTACGAATTACAGGGAGATGAAGAAGTCGTTTCGAAATATTTCTTGCGTATTTCATTACGAGACGAACCAGGGATGTTGCAAAAAATAACAGAATGTTTCGTTAATTATTCCGTAAGTTTAAAAGAAGTGATTCAATTACCTTTAAATCGTGAACTTGCAGAAGTCGTTGTTGTAACACATCAAACTTCAAAATATCAATTCGAACGAGTTTTAGGAGCGATAGAAGATGTCGCAAGTGAAATAAACAGTTACTACATTATTGAGGAGGAAAAACAATATGTATAAAGGATTATTAAAACAGTATGCTTCTTATTTACCAGTAAATGAAAATACACCTGATGTGAGCTTAATGGAAGGGAATACACCGCTTATCTCGTTATTAAATATATCAAAACAATTAGGAATTCAGTTATACGGTAAGTATGAAGGAGCGAATCCGACAGGTTCTTTTAAAGATCGTGGTATGGTAATGGCAGTTGCGAAGGCGAAAGAAGAAGGTTCAGAGGCCATTATTTGTGCGTCAACAGGTAATACATCAGCATCGGCCGCAGCATACGCGGCACGTCTTGGAATGAAATGTATTATCGTAATCCCAGAAGGGAAAATTGCACATGGGAAATTAGCGCAAGCAGTTGCCTATGGTGCTGAAATTATTTCAATAGAAGGAAATTTTGATGATGCACTAAAGGCTGTAAGAAATATTGCTGCAGAAGAGCCAATCACATTAGTTAACTCGGTAAATCCTTATCGAATTGAAGGGCAAAAAACAGCAGCATTTGAAATTTGTGACCAATTGCAAAGTGCACCAGATGTTTTAGCGATTCCTGTTGGGAATGCCGGAAATATTACAGCGTACTGGAAGGGTTTCTGTGAATATGAGAAAGAAAAAGGATATAAGAAGCCAAGAATTCATGGATTTGAAGCGGAAGGAGCAGCTGCTATTGTAAAAGGGCATGTAATTGACGAGCCAGAAACAATTGCAACAGCGATACGCATCGGTAACCCAGCAAGTTGGTCATATGCAGTAGAGGCTGCTGAGCAGTCTCACGGTGAAATAGATATGGTATCAGATGAAGAAATTTTACATGCGTATAGATTATTAGCAAAATCGGAAGGGGTTTTCGCTGAGCCAGGATCGAATGCTTCATTAGCTGGCGTAATGAAACATGTTCAATCTGGAAAAATCAAAAAAGGAGAAACAGTTGTTGCAGTTTTAACTGGAAACGGCTTGAAAGATCCTGATATCGCAATTTCTTCTAATACATTAGATATTGCAAGTGTTTCAAATAATATAGAACAAATTAAAGAGCATATTAAAGGGGTGATTATGTCGTGATACCATTAAGTATTCGTGTTCCTGCTAGTACAGCGAATGTTGGACCTGGATTCGATTCAGTAGGAATAGCTTTGTCATTGTATTTGCATGTAGTAGTAAAAGAGAAATCTAATAAATGGCAAGTGATCCATTCTTTTGATGAGTCGATTCCGACAGACGATAAAAATTTAATCGTTAGTACGGCATGTAAAGTGAGTCCTTCTTTATCACCTTATATAATAGAAGTTACTAGTAATATCCCATTAACAAGAGGACTAGGAAGTAGTGCATCAGCAATTGTAGCTGGGATAGAGCTTGCGAATCAACTAGGTAATTTGAACTTAACGACTGATCAAAAAGTTCAAATTGCTACAAATTTTGAAGGTCATCCTGATAATGTTGCTGCTTCTATATTAGGAGGAACTGTAATCGGAGCACTTGATGGAAAGAATGTTTCGGTTGTAAGAATTGAAAGTAAGGAATTGGGCGTCATTTCTCTTATTCCAAATGAAGAGCTAAATACAGATGAAAGTCGATCTGTATTACCAGATGTATTCCCTTTTCATGAAGCTGTTAAGGCTAGTGCAATAAGTAATGTATTAGTAGCTGCTTTATGTCAAAAGAAATGGGGAGTTGTAGGCGAAATGATGGAAAGGGATCATTTTCACGAGCCGTATCGTTTAGAGCTTGTACCGTTATTACCATCTATTCGTAAATGTGCAAAAGAATTCGGTGCATACGGTACAGCGCTTAGCGGTGCAGGACCATCTATTTTTATATTAACGCCTTATGAGAAACGTCAAGAAATTGCTGAGCAATTAGCGAGAGTATTTACGTCTATGAAAGTGTGTGAGCTAGAAATCGATCATACAGGAATTACTGTAAATAAAGAAGAACGTATAGAACTATAAAAAAGCTAGCATTGCTAGCTTTTTTTGTTGTAAATAGCTTTTCAGTTGGCATATAAAAGAAAAGTAATCATGTATAATTTAGTAAAGTGTGTATTCATTTGGAGGTGATCCTATGAAGCAAGAGTCACCAGAAGAAAAAAGAGAACGTATAAGGCAAAGTGAATTGAAAAATAATCCTACAGGTTCTTTAAAGGATGGATTAAACAGAGCTGAAACAGGTAGTCCAGTTGATATGGCAGGTGGTATGAATTGGAAAGGTACAGCGCTAGTAATTTTAGTGCTAGCTTTAGGCTATATTATATACACTTATTTCTTTAGTTAAGAAATAAGTGTTACAACTTAGAATGATTTGCCTTTATTCCGCGTTAATGGACAGTAAAACTCCCATCTCAAAATTCAGTTGGAGCAAAGAAGTTAGGTGGGAGATTAACTGTCCGTAAACGTCCGATTGGTGAGGGCTAATCATCAGTGGGGGATGAACAAAACCCCCACTGATTAAAGTTTCACTTTATTTTTAATACGCAAATAGAGCTAGTTTATGCTAGTTCTATTTTTTTGCCACATTCCTGTAACAAAGCCCCTGTATATTCGGTGGTGGAGGTGCAGAAGATGAAAAAAATGATAGCGATATGTCTTCTTACAACGATGTCATTTTCGACTTTAGTCGGGTGTGATGTAAAAGGTAGCAATACTGTTCAAGAGTCTAAAATAAAGAAAGCAACGTATAAAGAATTTACTTATGATGTCAATCCAGAGACTTTCACGTTAACTGTAGAACATGATGGTGTAAAGGAACAGGCGTCACAGCCCTTGCCGAAAATGAAGGTGTCGAATGTAAAAAAAGATAAGGAACGTACATCTTGGGAATATCCAGATCAAAAAGTAAAAGTGAGTCTAGAGAAGAAAAAAGATCACTTAAATATTGAAGTAGAATCGACTGGTGCAGAAAGCTTTACTTGGCCGAAAGTACAAGCTGAAAATTATACACTTCCGTTATGGGAAGGGAAGCAAATTCCGAGTAATGATGAAAATTGGAAGAAGTTTTTAAAGGATGATGCATATTCATTTGCTGAATCATTTTCTATGAAGTTTTTCGCGTTAAATGGTTCTAAATATTCGATTGTATATATTGCGAACAATATGTTTAATAATGAATTAAAATTTCATTCGGATCCGAAAATAGGATTTGATTTTACACATGAATTCCCGCGTATAAATAAAAGTAAAACATATGGATTTCAATTATATGTGACAAATAATGATGCAGTCAGTATTGCTAAACTGTATAAGGATAATATTGCTGGAAAAGGTGAATTTAAAACATTAAAAGAAAAGGCTAGAAAAAATAAAGAGATAGAAAAGCTTTACGGTGCGGCTCATTTTTATTTTTGGAATCAAAATGGTTTGTCTGACAGTAATGTAAATTGGCCGAAGATAAGAGAGCAAATAAATAGTCCTGTATTTAGCCATATAAAAGAACTTATCCAAAAGAATAGTTCGGAGTCTGGGGAATTGAAAGTATTAGATCAAGTAAGTAAACAAGATTTCATTGATAAGTATCAAAAAAATGTTATTTTACGTTATATAAACGAAGTGTTATCTATGAAAGAATTTTATAAAGATGATATTTTTCAAAACGTTAATCAGGAAGCTAGTGTGCTATTAAAGAAAGGTGTAGGTCACTTAACGAATACAGAATTGTATAGTTTAAATAAGCATTTATTAAAGTCGCTACTTGGTGATGCGGTTGAAGAGGTAAGTAAATGGGGTAATGCAGATGGAACGGACATACTAAAGGAAATGAAAGAGGCAGGAATAGAAAAAGCGTGGATTGGTCTGCCGAACTGGGAACAAGGATTTATGCAACCTAATTTCGTGACAAAAGCTAAGGAAATGGGGTATTTAGTTGGTCCGTATGACTCATATCATTCCATTCACGAAAAAAGTGATAAAAATTGGAACACAGCATCCTTTAATGACCCATCATTATACGAAGAGGCTACTGTAACGAAGAAAAATGGAGAAAAGGTGCAGGGGTTTTTAGGGAGAGGGCGAAAATTAAATCCAACTTTATCTCTGCCTAGTGTAAAAGAACGCATGAATGATATATTACAAAATGGTCCTAAATATAATTCATGGTTTATTGATTGTGATGCGACAGGTGAAATTTACGATGACTATTCAGCGAAACATATAACGACACAAGAGCAAGATTTAAAAGCACGTTTAAAACGAATGGACTACATTGCGCAAGAAAAGGGTATGGTCGTTGGTTCTGAAGGCGGAAATGATTTTGCTAGTAGTACGATAGCATTTGCTCATGGTATTGAAACGCCTGTAATTAAATGGGACGATGAAGATATGAGGAAAAACAAAACAAGTCCGTATTATGTAGGCGGATATTGGTCACCGAATCAAAATGTTCCAGAAAAATATGCAAAACAAGTACCGTTAAAAGAAGAGTATAAACAAGTGTATTTAAATCCTGTATATTCAGTACCGTTATATAAATTAGTATACAATGATTCTATAATAACAACGCATCACTGGGAATGGGGAAGCTTGAAAGTAAAAGATGAGGTCGGAAACCGTATGCTATACGAATTATTGTATAACGTTCCTCCGTTGTACCATTTAGATGAAGTAGAGTGGAATAAGCATAAACAAGAAATTACGCAGCACCTGAAAGTTTGGAATGAAGTTCATGAAAAGGCAGTAAAAGAAGAAATGACGGACTTTGCATATTTGTCAGAAGATAAGTTAGTACAATCAGCTTCGTATGGAAAAAATATTGAAATTATTGTGAATTTCTCAAATGAAGAGATAGAAATACAAAGGACGAAAATAAAAGCAAAATCAGCTTTCATTAATAATCATGGGAAGAAAACAATGTATACACCGTTGGAGAAAAAATAATATGAAATGTACATTACTATATTCATACGGATTGTATTACTAATTTTGTTCTTTATTCTTGCTGCCCATTAAAGTCCGATTGGTGAGGGCTAATAATCAGTGGGGGATGAAGAAAACCCCCACTGATTAAAGTTTCACTTTATGGGGGAATTGAACGATTCGAAATGAATGAATTTATAAATCGGTAATTTTGGAAAATGCGAAATGCGAAATGTTAAATATTTGAAGTTGAAAAATAGTGACTTGCCAAAAATAAGCACGAGAGTATAATGTGAAATGGAGTACATATTGAATTTGCGCAGTAACATTACAAAATTGTAAGGTAATTGAAAGGAAATTCAATATGAAGGTTAATAGACTTGCATTATAATTGGGAAAGAGAAAGAGAGGCGAATGGATATGAGCTCTGAATTAGAACAAAATACGAGAAGCAGTAAAAAACGTTCTAAAAGAAAGTCAATAAAATGGTTCATTTTAATTCCGTTTTTCCTACTTATTTTTGGTGGAGTAGGATATGGATCGTTAATATATAATAAAGCAAAAGCAGTAGTAAGTGATGCATATGCACAAATTGATAAATCATCGAAGCGTGATAAAGAAGTTGAACCTTTAAAGGATAACATTTCAATTCTAATCATGGGTGTTGATGGTAGTGAAATGAGAAAAAGTCAATACGGAGAAGCTGTTCGTACAGATGCACTCTTATTAGCAACAATTAATAAAGATGATAAATCAGTTAAATTAGTAAGTATTCCGCGTGATTCACGTGTATATATTCCATCTAGAAAGAAATTAGATAAAATTACACATGCACACGTATTTGGTGGTGTTGAAAGTACACGCGATACAGTGGAAAGATTTTTAAATGTTCCTGTTGATTATTATGTGAAGTTTAATTTTGAATCATTTGTACAAATTGTCGATTCACTTGGTGGTATTGATATTGATGTACCAGTTACTTTCACAGAACAAGATAGTAAAGACCAAGCTGGTATGATCCATTTAGAAAAAGGGTATCAACATTTAAATGGAGAACAAGCACTTGCGCTTGCAAGAACGCGTAAAATTGACAGTGATGCAATGCGTGGTCAAAGACAACAACTTGTAATTGAAGCAATTGCTAAAAAAGCGATGTCTGTTCAATCTATCAGCAAAATGGGCTCTTTACTTGATGCGGTTGATAAAAATATGAAAACGAACTTAACTTTTGATGATATGCTTGCTATTACGAAAAATATGGCAGGATCTAATTTGGAAATGGAAAAAATGCAAGTGGAAGGTACGGATAAACGTATCGGAGGTATTTATTATTACATTCCAAATGAAAAAAATGTAAAAGATATTTCGAAAAAATTAAATGAACATTTAGGTGTAGCACCAAAGCCAGTTCGAAATGAATAATAAAAAAAGATTGGCCTTTGCCAATCTTTTTTTATCGAGATGGATTAGCAATTTTTCTGTAATGATTTTTTATACTTAAATCATTTCAATTTATATAAACAAAAGGTGCAATTATACGATATACTAGAGGAGACGATTTGGCAATTAACTCCTAATGCTGAAGAGAAGCAAATGCAATTCATCAAAACTATAGAACGAATTGAATTGATAGGAGATCGAAATAGGTTAAAGCAAATTTTCTTGAATATTGTTCAAAATGCCATTAAATATTCACATAAAAATGGTAAAGTATATATTGAAGCGACTAAAAATGAAGGACAAGCAGTGATAAAGGTGAAGGACGAAGGGATTGGAATTGCTAAAGAGCATTTACCATATATAGAATAGTCATTTTACCAGATTAATAATCATGCTACAGGTGCGGGTCTTGGTTTAGCTATCGTTAAAAAGATGGTGGAGCTTCATGGAGGTACAATAAATATTATAAGTAAAGAAGGAATAGGAACGACCATTTTGATAAAACTCCCATTATAATACATATACAGTTTGTTTTATATAGTGTAATAAAATAAATAGATGTATAATTATATTGGGTGATTTATATATAAGATTAATAGGGAGAGGAATTCGATAGAATGGAAAAAGCTTTTAAAATTAAACGAGTAGTATTCGTTTTAATAGCGATTGCAGCAGTAGCTATTGGGTATTTCATGTTTCAATCCATTACTTCACCAGCAAAGGCTGTTGCAAAACAAGAAAATGTAGTACAACTCGCAAGTGAACAACCAAAAGTAGAAATGAATAAAACGGCACCAAGTCGTTTTAATGGCAAGGAAAGAAAAGTTGCTTATCTTACATTTGATGATGGCCCAGGGAAATATACGGCTGAATTATTAAATACGTTAAAACAACATGATGCGAAGGCGACATTCTTTTTAATTGGAGCGAATGTAAAAGAGTTTCCAGATTTAGTGAAACGTGAAAATGCAGAGGGTCATTATGTAGGAATGCATAGTATGACGCATAATTTTGCAAAGTTATATAAAAATGGCGAGTATGTAAATGAGATGAAAGAAGATCAAAGTTTAATCGCTAATATTATTGGGAAATCACCTAAATTAACACGTCCACCATACGGTTCAATGCCTGGATTAAATGAAAGTCTTCGAAATAAAGTGGTAGAAGGCGGCTTTAAAGTGTGGGATTGGACAATTGATTCATTAGACTGGAAATATAACAAAATGCAAGTTGATGCAGCTGCAGCACAAATTGCTCAAAATGTATTAACAAATGCAACAAAACCACAAGAAGTCATTTTAATGCATGACATTCATCCACAATCAGTTGCTGCTGTGCCAGCAATTTTAAAAGGGTTAAAAGAAAAGGGTTATGAGTTTGAAGCTTATCATGAAGAGAGTCACTTCCCAGTGAATTTCTGGCATGATAACCGTATGTAATGGAGGAATGAACGTTGAAGTATGGAAAAGTAGCAGTAGTTGGAGCACTATCAGTAGGACTATTAACAGGTTGTTTCGGTGAAAAACCAGAAGAAAACTTATATACAGCTTTTGAAACAGCGGCGAAGCAAGAAAAATCATTAGTTGATGAAGCGAAAAAATTAGAGAAGTTAGAGAAGGAAGGCCAAGAACTATATTCTCAAATTTTACAAGAAGGTAAAGATCATAATGACGCTGTTATGAAGAAAATAGAGCAAGCTACTGCAAATGTAGATGATCGTGAAAAAGCATTGAAAAATGAGAAAGAAATGCTAGAAAAAGCTCAGAAAGAAACAAAATCTGTTCAAGGAAATATAGAGAAGCTTGAAGATAAAAAGTTACAAAAACAAGCGAAAGCAGTAGAAGAGTCGTATAAAAACCGTTATGATGCATTCCAAAAGATGAATGAAAATTATACGAAGGCGTTGGCGACTGAAAAAGAACTGTATGAAAAATTAAAAGTAAAAGAAACGAAATTAAAAGAGATTGGTGAAAAAGTTAAAGCTGTTAATGAATTAACTGTGGAAGCACAAAAATCAAAAGAGCAATTTAACAATTTTACAAAAGAGTATAATGACAGTAAATTAGCATTCTACAAAGATGCAGAGATTAAGATTAAAGATCAGAAATAAAGAAGAATCTTAAACGTAATAAAAAGCCGGGGAAACATCGTCACAAATGTTTTTTCGGTTTTTTACGTTAAATGAATAGAAAAGACTGGAATTGATATCATAAAAGAGTTATAGTGAATTATTCTAAGGGAAACATTGTTAAGTAAGGAGACTAGAAATATGTCATATGAATTTTTACTCAAATTAGGTTTAGCACTCTTTTTAGGATTATTCATCGGGATAGATAGGCAGCTAAAGAATAAACCGCTTGGCGTGAAAACAAGTATGGTTATTTCTGTAGCAAGTTGTTTAATTACGATGGTTTCAATTGAATCTGTACATGTATATTCTGTTCCAGGGCATACCAATATGGATCCAATGCGTTTAGCTGCTCAAATTGTGAGCGGGATTGGTTTTCTTGGAGCAGGTGTTATTTTACGAAGAAGTAATGATGTTATTTCGGGATTAACGACAGCTTCTATGGTGTGGGCTGCTTCAGCTTTAGGTATTGCGATTGGAGCAGGATTTTATTTGCAAGCGACGGTTGCTATGATTTTAATCATTTTAGCAATTAATGTACTTCCGCAACTTGTGAAAATTGCAGGACCGTATTCATTAAGACAAAAGGACTTGTCTATTAAAATTACTGTAAAAGAGCATCATGAGTTAGATGGTATATTTAAGCAGATTAAAAATTTAGGAATGCATGTAAAACGCGTGAAGATTAAAGATATAGATAGTGGGGCATTTCAGCAATTAGAGATGGTTATTTTAGCTCCAGAAGACTTGTATACGACGGAGTTATATAGTTCCCTAAAAGAGATTGATCGAGTAGTTTCAGTTGAAGTGGAAAGTAGATAATGGTGCTAAAAAAGAGTGAAGTGAATTTACTCTTTTTTAATTTGGATTTTTTAGGAAATAAATTGATATAATGGTGAATAACAAGGGGGGAGAAATGATGGAAATACATATTAGAAGAGCGATAAAAGATGATATACCAGGTATAGCAAAGGTCCACGCTGATAGTTGGAAAACGACATATAAAGGCATATTCCCTAACGAGATTTTAGAAAATATAACATATGAGCAACGGGAAAAACAATGGGAAAATATTTTTCAAAAAGAATGTAATCATCAATTTAGATTTGTAGCAGAGACGTTAAATGGAGAAATAGTTGGATTCATCGATGGGGGAGTTGAAAGAAGTGGTGCATATAATTGTGATGGAGAATTATATGCGATCTACCTTTTACAAGAGTATCAAGGAATGAAAATAGGACAAAAGTTATTTCAAGCTTTACTATCTGAATGTATAAAAAATGATATGCAATCACTTTTAGTATGGGTTGTTACGAATAACCCTTCTAAAACGTTTTATGAAAAATTTAATCCAGAAAAAATTGATACAAAATTTTTAGAGAGATTACAGGTGGAAGAAACAGCGTATTGTTGGAAAGATATTAATAATATTATTATGTAAAGTGTATGTTTGAGAGAGGTATACCAATTAAAGTTTACCTCTTTTGTTTCACTCGAATGGTTTGGACATAATGTGAAAGATATATGAAAAGAAGAAATGAAAGTACTAACAAATAGAAATTTAGAAGTAGTAACTTCTTAGTATAAAATGATGTAAGAGTCTCTCATTGTAGAGACTCTTTTTTTAAAATACAAATAACCAAAAATTACCATGTATTTAAATTAAAATTTAACACAATTTAT
The DNA here is from genome assembly GCF_051916145.1 of Bacillus cereus group sp. MYBK245-2. Taxonomy (NCBI): domain Bacteria; kingdom Bacillati; phylum Bacillota; class Bacilli; order Caryophanales; family Bacillaceae; genus Bacillus; species Bacillus cereus group sp. MYBK245-2. The sequence continues at coordinate 69,613 of NZ_JBQAGB010000006.1, forward strand.
ATATAAATAAGGAGGTGATTGGTAATGGCTAGAAATCGGAATTCTAATCAATTAGCATCACATGGAGCACAAGCGGCTTTAGATCAAATGAAATATGAAATTGCACAAGAGTTTGGTGTACAACTTGGCGCTGATACTTCTTCACGTGCAAACGGTTCTGTAGGCGGTGAAATTACAAAACGCCTTGTAGCGATGGCAGAACAACAACTTGGTGGCGGATATACTCGCTAATTGTAGAAGGTTATAGGAGAAAGGAAGGATTCTTCCTTTCTTTTTTTTTCAATTAATTGGTATGGATATATTGTGAACTGGATTCAAAGAATAGGAATAATACTATATTTTCCCCAATTTCTTTTGTTGTGAATGGGAAGTAGTAAAAATGTAATAGCCCTGGTGGAATGAAAAGTTACGTTCCAGCAGGGCTATTATATGGTAAGAAATATATGATGAAAGGTTTCGAAGCCAACATGTTAAAAAAAGAAAACTGTTGTTTAATTGCGCTTGCATCAGTTCCACTTGTTATGACATTAGGGAATTCAATGCTCATCCCAATTCTGCCGACTATTGAAAAGAAATTACATATTTCATCATTTCAAGTATCCATGATTATTACAATTTACTCTATCGTAGCCATTCTACTTATACCGATTGCTGGTTATTTATCAGATAGATGGGGACGAAAGATGGTAATGGTTCCGAGTTTGCTGATTGCGGCTATAGGAGGAGCGATAACTGGTTGGGTATCTTGGAAAGTTGATAATCCCTACACTTGGATATTGATTGGTAGAGCGATTCAAGGCATTGGTGCTGCTGGTGCAATGCCAGTTGTTATACCGTGTGTTGGTGATTTATACAAAGATGAAAAACAAGTTAGTACAGGTTTAGGAATCATCGAAACATCCAATACATTTGGGAAAGTGTTGAGCCCTATTTTAGGGTCTGCTCTTGCTGCCATTGTATGGTTCCTACCGTTTTGGGCGATTCCAGTTTTATGCGTAGTATCAATTGTTTTATTACTTGTTCTAGTAAAGGCAAAGAAACAAGAAGGAGAAGTACCACCGCTTAAAGAGTTTATAAAATCAATTCTTGCTACGTTTCGAGAAAAAGGAAGATGGTTAATTGCCATTTTTGTATTAGGTGCAATTATTATGCTTATTTTATTCGGAATTCTCTTTTATTTGTCAACTATACTGGAATCAAAGTATGACATTCATGGTATTTGGAAAGGGTGTGTACTTGCAATCCCGTTACTTGTACTGTCACTTAGTTCATATATGGCTGGCAAAAAAATTGGAGACAACCAAAATGTGATGAAGAAGTGTATTTACATTGGTTTTTTAATGGCTGCTGCATCAGTCATCATTCCTTTATTTATAAAAGGAATTTATTTACTACTTCTTTGTCTCGTTATTATGGGGGTAGGAATTGGTATGGCACTCCCATGTTTAGATGCTCTCATTACACAAGGAATTGAAAAGGAGCAAAGGGGGACGGTTACGTCATTTTATAGTTCTATGCGATTTATCGGTGTAGCAGCTGGACCACCTCTATACTCTTTTTTCATGAAAGGTGCTGACCATGAAGTGTTTTATTTAACAAGTATTTTCGCTGGGATCGGTGCTGCTATAGCAATCATTTGGATTAAACCAGCAAAAGATACAAAGAACGTAAAAAAGAAACCAGAACCTACTTCATAATTTGTAAGAGAATTGCATGATGTTTTCAGTAACATGCAATTCTCTTTCGTTCATTAGGAATAAATAACTTGTTTTAACATATAAAGTGCGACACTCCATATGATGAGACCAGAAAATTTATTTAATAATACGATTGTCTTTCCGGTCGAGTCTAGCCTTTTTAGAAATTTCCCCGCTAAAGCTAAACTTATAAACCAAATCCAAGAAACGATAATAGTTGCAAGTGTGAAAGCCCATTTTTCATTTCCTATGTATTGAATAGAATTGGTTCCAATTACACCGATTGTATCTAAAATTGCATGTGGATTTAATAACGAAACCGATGCGGCGAAAAGGATTTGCTTTTTTAAGGGCATGCTTTTTTCTTGTTTTACATCGTTGGAAGGGTTACTTCTCCAAATAACAAAGCCCATGTATAGGAGAAAGAAAAATCCAATTATATATAACGAGTTAGTTAGCCAAGAAAAAGTAAGGAGTACAAGGGAAACACCTTGTACCGCTATCAATATGAGTAACGTATCACATATAGAGGCAGTTAATACGACAGGGGCTGCTCTCCAAATATTCGGTTGGCTCGCACCTTGGTTAAAGACGAAAACATTTTGAACACCTAATGGAATGATAAGGCCAAATGCAAGAATGATACCATGAATAATTGCTTCACTCATCATATTACCTCCTATTTTAATTCGTTATGATAGTGTATATTGTATAGAAGAAATGAAAATTTGTATCCATCCATATGGTTGGGGAGGTTACCAACCAAAAAGAATGTAAGGTGATATGATGGGAAGAATCGTTTGGAAACCGAATATGTCTCTAGCGACGCCTCTATATAAACAAATAGAAATGTATATAAAAGAAAGAATCGTTAATGGAGAATGGACTGTTGGAACGAAATTACCTTCACAAAGAGAATTGGCATATACATTTGGTGTGAATCGAAGCACAATTGTAATGGCTTTCGATGAACTAGTTGCAAAGGGGTACATTGAAGGGAATGGCAGGAAAGGAACAATTGTTGTAAATAATAATGTGAATGCTTCCACATACGCACCCCCGCCTAATTGGCAGTCTTATGTAGAAACAGGACTTCATTATCCGAATCTGCCTGCTATTCAAGAAATAAATCAAGCTGAATTTGATCCGCATGTAATTCGTTTAGGAACAGGTGAGCTCGCGCCAAGTCTTTTACCTGAAAAAAAGATGAAAGATATTATGAATAAGCTTTTAGGAGCCAAGATGATACTTGGCTATGAAGAGCCGAAAGGAAATCTTTCTTTAAGGAAGAAGATTGCAGATTATTTAAAAGGACAGGGTATATATGTATCTCCTGACTCTATATTAATTGTTTCAGGAGCAATTCAAGCGCTTCAACTTATTTCTATTGGGCTTCTTCCGAAAGGAGCGTCAATTTTATTAGAAAAACCATCATATTTATACTCTCTCAATGTTTTTCAATCAGCAGGAATACGTTTAATTGGAATGCCATTGGATGAGAGTGGGCTAGATGTGTCATATATTGCGAAATATAAGAAGCAATTTAATGCTTCTATTTTATATACAATCCCTTCTTTTCATAATCCAACTAATTTTAGCATGGATACGAAGAAGCGGACAGAAGTGATGGAGATATGCAATGAGATTGGATTGCCTATTATAGAGGACGCAGTGTATCAAGACTTATGGTTTGATGCTCCTATTTCGAAACCTTTAAAAGCACATGATAAAAATGGAATCGTACTACATATTGGAAGTATGTCTAAAGTTATTAGTCCGGGATTAAGAATTGGATGGATTGTTGGGTCTGAGCCTGTTATTCAAAGATTGGCAGACATAAAAATGCAAACAGATTATGGATCGAGTTCTATATCCCAGCAAATTGCAGCGGAATGGTTTACAAATGGATTGTATGATGAACATTTAAAGTTTGTAAGAACTAAGTTGAAAAAACGCAGAGATTTTATGTTACAAATGTTAGAGAAATATTGCCATGATATAGCAACTTGGTATGAACCAGCAGGTGGTTTTTATATTTGGTTACATATGAATATCCCCGTTTCAAATCGTAGCTTATTTGACAAAGCCTTGAAAGAAAAGGTTTTATTAAATCCAGGTACTTTGTATGATAGAAGTGCAAATCAATTTTTGCGTTTATCATATTCATACGCAACGTTAGAAGAAATTGAAATAGGTATAAAAAAACTTGCACAACTAATGAAAAAGTAAGAGGAGAAAGTAATGAAACAATATGTAATTTGCCAAATTATCAATGGAGAAAAATATTTAGCTGCTTATGCGGAGACGAAGCAGGAAGCAATTGAAAAAGCAGAATTGTTAGGATTACGAACGGGAAATCGATACACCGTTATTACTGCAGAGGAAGCAGAAGAGTTAACTTATCCTTAAACAACGTATAATAATGATGCAGAAAGTAAATAAGCTTAGTAATATATTATTACTAGGCTTATTTTTTTGAAAGCGTTACGTGTTCTCGTATAAAAGATAATAATATTATGAGTCAAGTTGACGGAAATAACGATTTGATTTTCGATCCTGTTTTCCGTTTCTATAGTTATCAATATATTGTCTGAAGTTCCACGATTGTAAAAACTTATTTGCGGCGTTATAACCAGAATTGTATAGCCACTCTTTTTCTTCCATTGTTAACTCAAAGTTTGTACTAGTAATGGACCCTGTTGGGATTGTAATTGTTCTTGCTTTTGATTCCTTGTCTAAATGACGTAAATCATGGGCTTGCATCATTGTTTTAAAAAGTCCTTTGAACATGGAGATCGGCTCGTTGTAGTGGGCTGGGTCAGCTTGAATCTCATCTTTTACGAAATGAAACCCAAAAGTCGGCCAGCGGGGAGAGGTAGGGGAGTCGAAAATCCAAATTGGATAATTGCTTAAAATTCCTCCATCAACCATATAACAAGGCTGCTTCCATTTTGGGGTTCTCCATTTCACCGGTTCAAAAAAGAAGGGGATTGTACTACTCATTCGTACAGCTTTAGCAATAGAGAAGCGATAATTTAAAAATCCGTAGTTTGGTAAATCATCGGGAAAGATAACCATTTTACCATTACTTATATCAGAAGCGATAATTTTAAGCTTATTTAAATCAGGTAAATCTGTAAATAAATGAACTCCTTTTTTTCGAAGTAATTCTTCAATCCATTCTTCTATAAAAATATTAGAGTAAATACCAAGAGTAGTCCATGCGCTTAATCCTTTTCCGATAAATGGGATTCTGTCAATAAAGGTTTTCTTCGTAAATTTATTATAATCAATATTTGTTATAATCGTTTTTAGCTCTGAGCAAGAGTATCCTGCTGCTAGGAGCGCAGCGATAATCGAACCAGCTGATGTTCCAGCTACACGTTCCCATTCATAGCCTTTTTCAGCTAACGCGCAAATTGCCCCTACATGCGCAATTCCGCGTACACCGCCTCCTTCAAAAACACCATCAATCTTCATAAAGCATACTTCCTTTCACATGAAAAATTTGAAAATGGCAAAAAAGCACGTATTGTACGTGCTTTTTTACAATAGTTTTTAAATTTACTAGCAGCCTACAAAGCCGCCCCAACAGCTAGCTCCGATGATGATTAGAAGGATGAATAAAACGATTAATAAAGCGAAACCTCCATAACCACATCCACCACAACTACCGCCGTAACCGCCGTAACCGTAGCCGCCGCAACTATATCCGTAACCCATGTGGAATTCCTCCTTATATTAAAAATAAAAATGAACGAGGGGAAAATGTACTGGAAGAAATAATGAACTATCGTGTTTGTAGGAACAATGTATACTATGCTTTTTTAAACTTGTTCGCGTATGAAGGAAGAGCCCGTTTTTTCGGAGGCTTGTTGTTTTTATAAAGAATGGAGTATAATTTTTGTGCGATGATACAAATAAGTATGTAAATATAAGGAGAATGTATGAATAAACAAATTGAAGTATTAATTGATAAATATGGGCTGACGCATTTAAAAGAGGAACTTATGAATACTGTATTTCCTTGTATAAAAGTTGTGCCAAAGCAGGAGGAAACAGTAGCGATAGGTAGTTCGAAAATGGGAGGGGTTCCTGACTTGCCATTTACATTTGAATATCCAACGCATAAAGGAAATCCGTTACAGTTTATTGCACAATTTAATTTAAAGGATTTACAAAATGTTGGTATAGATCATAATCTTCCTAAGACAGGGATGTTATATTTCTTTAGCGTTGAAAATTACTTTGAAGAAGATGTGAATCCAACCGAAGCGGGACGTGTACTTTATTATGATGTTCCTGTTGAGCAATTACGGAGAGCGGATGAATTGCAAACGGATTATAACCAGTGTGCAACTACTTTTGAACTGACATATAAATTGCCAGAGCTTTTCATTGAAGATGAGAAGGATTCAGATCGTTTCTTACAATTACTTGAAGAGCTAATCCCAGATAACTACGATAACCATCAAATATTTGGTGAGCCATTTTCTGTACAAGATGAGGTATTGTACGAAACTGGACAGTATATGGAAATAGACCCGCAGCAAATGACGCTTTTATTCCAAATTGACTCAGATACTAAAAATTGTAATATGATGTGGGGAGATTTAGGGATGCTTTATTTCTGCATTGGAAATGAAGACTTGAAAAATCGACGTTTTGAAAATGCATGTTGTGTATTACAAACCTGCTAAGGAAGAAGGTTGTTCTTATAAAAAGAACAGCCTTTTTACAATGTTAAATATGCATAATCTCATATGACCTATACGAAAAAGTATTGTATACTCTGAAACTATACGATACTTTTTCGTATAGTTATAGAATGTAAGGAGTGACATGATGGGAAAGACAAGTAAGTATGTGACAGCTGCTGCACTTTGTTCAACGATAGTAATGGGAGGCTTACAGGCTTCATCTGTATCTTATGCAGCTACGAATTCAACTGTAGCGACATCACAATCAGATGCAAAGTTGTTAAATGATTTTAGAAAAGAATTAAAAAAACAGGTTGATAATCGAGAAGAAAATATTACAATCACATATAAAACGAAAGATAGAAATGCTAGAAATGTGATGGACCAATTGTACGGCGAGTTTAATAAAGTTGTAGATGCAGATGAGTATGTAAAATATAATGTAGCGTCTACTAAATATTCTATTAAAGGGTTACCAGGAAACTATACGTTTACACTGCAAGTTAAGTACCGTGAATCAAAAGAGCAAACACAATATGTAAAATCCCAGGCGAAAGCGATTATAGGCTCGATTGTAAAACCAGGAATGGATGAGCATGAGAAAGTAAAAGCTATTCATGATTACGTTGTAAAACATGTATCGTATGATACGTCTTATGGAGCATATACAGCATATGAAGCGTTAGCGAATCGTTCTGCCGTTTGCCAAGGATATACGTTATTAACATATGAATTACTAAAAGAAGCGGGTATCCAAAACCATATTGTAACAGGTACAGGAAATGGACAAGCTCACGCATGGAATTTAGTGAACATTGAAAACAAATGGTACCACCTTGATACTACATTCGATGATCCGGTACCGGATAAAGCTGGGCGCGTAACATATTCATATTTTAATATGTCTGATGAGCAATTAAGTAAAGATCACGACTGGGATCGTAGTAAATATCCTGCAGCATCTACAAGTTATTTTAATGAATTAACAAACAAAATAAAAGCGGGTAGTTCAAAGACTGCGGCTTATGAACAAATGTTAAAAGAAACAAATTTAAAATATATGTCTACACAATACGGAGCAGAGAATTATAGTGAGTTTAAGAAGAAATTACAGCAACAATTTGCTTCTAAGCCAGAAAAGGTAGAAGTACGATATAAGCAGTCTATGGATGGAACAATGCAAGATATAAAGAAAGTGTTAAATGAAATAAATTGGCCAAAAGGTGCAAAGCGTGTATCTTATCAAGTAGCACCTTATAGTGCGATGGCAGATTATTCATTAGCGACAATTACATTTACGTATTAAGTAATGAAAAAGAGCATCTGTAAAAAGGTGCTCTTTTTACATTTGTTTATCACTTTAAAATATTGGGAATTATGTGATAAAATAACGAGGAGAGGATGTGAATGCTGAATGAACTTCTTCGAAAGTAATATATTTACATTGATATATACTTGTTTAGTAATCGGACTTATCGTTTTGTTTTTCATATCATTTACTTTGTTTATTAGAAGAGTATTACAAAGCAGTGCTGCAAAGAAACACCACGCGATTAATATGAACCAGAAGCTAGATCGAATTATTGAATTGCTTGAAAAAGATAAGAAATAGTGATAAAAGAAGTATGAAAAGGGGAAAGAGAATGGCCAATTATATAAAAGAATTACGTGAAAAAGTAGGACATGATTATGTTTTCTTAAACTTTGCCGGTGGTTGTGTATTTAATAAAGAAGGAGAAGTATTACTGCAAAAAAGAGGAGACTTTAATGCCTGGGGCTTTCCTGGCGGGGCAATGGAAATTGGAGAATCGGCTACAGAAACTGCAATTCGAGAAATAAAAGAAGAAACCGGGTATGATGTAGAAATAAATGAGCTTATTGGAGTGTATACAAAATATTTTCAATCATATCCAAATGGAGACAAGGCACAGTCAATTGTGATAGTCTTTTCATGCTCAATTGTTGGAGGAGAGAAAAGAACAGACGGTGATGAAACATTGGATTTGCAGTTTTTCCCGTTAGATAAAATGCCGCCTTTATTTTGTAAACAACATGAAGATTGCTTGCAGGATGTATTGGAGAAAAGAGTAGGGGTATATCGTTAACATATAAAAAAGAAGCTAAATGAGATTAGCTTCTTTTTTATGTTTTACTTACTTCCACCAATCATCAAACATAGATGCTGGAACTTGTCTCTTATGTTCGCTCACTGTGTAACGTTTTTCAATTTTTTCTGCAACGTCAGTTGGAACTGCTTTACCTTCTAAATAGTCATCAAGTTGATCGTATGTAATACCTAACTCTGTTTCATCAGCTTGACCAGGTTTTTCATCCAATAAATCAGCTGTTGGCATTTTTAAATAAAGTCGCTCGTCTGCACCTAATTCTTGTAGTAAAGCACGTCCTTGGCGCTTCGTTAATCCTGTTAATGGTAATAAATCTGCACCACCATCTCCGAATTTTGTAAAGAATCCCGTTACAGCTTCTGCAGCGTGATCTGTTCCGATAACAAGAAGGCTGTTTTGTCCACCGATTGCATATTGTGTAACCATGCGGATACGTGCTTTCACGTTACCTTTATTGAAATCTGTTAATGATTCACCTAATAAGTTTTCGTATTGATTTGAGAAAGCATCAACTGTTGAAGCGATATCAAATGCAACAGATTGATCAGCTTGAATAAATTGTAATGCTAATTGCGCATCATCTTCGTCTTTTTGCACTTTATAGGGAAGGCGCACGGCGATAAACGTTGCGTTACCACCTTCATTACGAATTTCTTCAACTGCAAGCTGGGCTAAACGTCCCGCTAATGTAGAGTCTTGTCCGCCACTAATTCCAAGTACAAATCCTTTCGCACCTGTTTTTTTTACATAATCTTTTAAGAAATCAACACGTTTACGGATTTCTGCTTTCGGATCAATTACAGGTTGAACGTGTAATGCTTTCATAATCTGTTCTTGCAATGTCATTATGTTTTCCTCCTATTCATATTAAAGCGGTAAATAAGTTTATATGTATATTGGTACATACTTCTATCCTTTATTATTTCGCAAAATTAACGAATATACAATAGGATGTGTGTATGAATATGAATGTAGTCATTATAATGAAACTGCATCGTTTAAGCAATTTTTTTGAAACCTTTCAATAATGTAAGGTTTTTGTCATTTGAATCGATGGAAGCTATTTCCGCATTTTACTAATATAAGAACATAGCTAGTAGAAGGGCGGAGAAGGAATATGAACATTAGAGAACTCGCATACCGAAATGTAACGCGAAATAGACGAACATACTCAGCATATTTTTTAAGTAGTGCATTTGCTATTATGGCTTTTTTTGTTTATTCATTTTTTGCGTTTCATCCGGCGTTAAGTGCTGGAGAATTGGGACAATACGTGTTCGTAAGTATGTCGTTTGCGCAGTCCATTATTTACTTATTTACATTTTTCTTTATTTTATATTCGATGGGAATGTTTTTAAAAACGAGAAAGCGTGAATTAGGAATTTTAATGATGTTAGGTATGACGAAATATCAATTAAAGCGTCTGATCTTTTTTGAAAATATTATGATTGGGATAGGGGCAATTATTTTTGGAATTCTAGCAGGAATGTTATTTTCTGGAGTATTAATGTTTGTAGCTCCCATGATATTAAAGTTAGATATTTCCTTACCTTATTACATTCCAATGAAAGCCATTGTTGTAACGAGTATTATGTTTTTCGTATTATTTATGATTATTTCATTGTTTAGTGCAGGAATGATCCGGAAGAATAAAATTATGAAATTGTTTAGAGGATCAGCAGAAGCGAAGCCGGAACCGAGAGCATCCATTTTTTCTTCTATATTAGCAGTCATATTGCTTAGTGCGGGATATGCAGGAGCGCTTATGTCACACGGTGCAATGGTATTTATCATGATGATTCCTGTTACAACGGTAGTCATTATTGGTACGTATTTGCTGTATAAGCAGTTGAGTGTCTTTATTATTAGACTATGTAAAAAAAGTAAACGTTTCTATTGGACACAGACAAATATTATTACGTTGTCAGATTTAGCTTACCGTATGAGAGATAACGCAAGAATGTTCTTTATTGTAACCATAATTTCAACTGTAGCATTTTCAGCAATAGGTACATTAGTTGGCTTTACATCAATGACAAAGGCGATTATGGAGAGACCAATTGCGTTTCACTATCATTCTAAGCAAGGAAATAGTAATGAATCACAGCATTTGAAAATGATTGACGAAGGATTAAAGAAACATAGTATAGCAGCTTCAAAAACTAATATTTCAACGAAGAAAACGGAAGAGCAGTCGTTAAAAAGCGCCACCTTTATAAAGGAATCAGACTATAAGGAATATGCGAAGTTAACAGGAGAACCCTTTCATGCGGTATCCCCAAAAGAAGTTTTATTTTTGTCAGTCGATATACCAGGACCACCGATGAAGGAAAGAAAAGAAATTACTTTACCACATTTGAGTGAACCTTTATATGTGAAAAAAGTTAATACTTCTTCATTAAGTAAAATATTAAGAGGTAACGTTTATGTAATCTCTAAAAATCAATATGATGCATTACAAGATGGATTTAAAGAGGAAAAAGATTATGTGTACAAAACAGAAGGAACGAAAGATGAAGTTGAGGTTGGTAAAGAACTAACGCATCAGATGAAGCCTTATGAAGAACATACAACGTTTAGTGCAGAAGAGTACGAACAAAACCAAAGTTTACAAATTGCAGGACCAATTCTATTTGTAGGTTTCTTTATTGGTATTGTATTTTTCGTATGTGCAGGAAGCTTCCTTTATTTCCGTTTGTTTTCTGACTTGGAGGATGATACTCGTTTGTTTGAAATGATTCGAAAAGTAGGCTTAACAAGTGGAGAATTATCGAAAGTAGTTACAATTCGATTGGGACTTTTATTCTTCGTTCCAATAGGTGTTGCAACATTACATGGGGCAGTAGCGTTAACTGCACTCGGACAGATGTTTGAGTACTCACTATTTAAAGAAAATGCGATTGTATTAAGTATTTTCATAGGAATTCAAGTTGTATATTTTTTACTGATTCGATCTCGTTATTTAAAACAATTGAAAGAGAGATTACGTATTCGTTAAATGTGTTTTTTTAACTTGAGTACAAAATTTTCTAAAAAGAGGCAGGTATTACCAAAAAATGATAAAATGGAAAAAGCGAGGTGAAAAAATTAATAAAAAGTAAGGGAGGAAGTAATATGAAAGCAACAGGAGTTATTCGAAAAGTAGACGAATTAGGACGAATTGTAATTCCTAAAGAATTACGTGATGTATTGGGAATACAAATTAAATCACCGCTTGAAATTTTCGTAGAAGAAGACAAAGTCATTTTACAAAAATATCAACCTTACAATGCTTGTCAAATAACAGGTGATGTTTCAAATCAAAACATATCATTAGCAAATGGAAACATTACTGTTAGTATAGATGGAGCGAAATATTTAATAAAAGAAATAGAAAAGTTTTTAAACAAGAGTGAGGTTTAGTCTTAATTCAAATTATTTTTAAAATTCCATATCATTCTTTAAAAACTATAAAAGGACCATTCAATTGGTCCTTTTATTTATCTCGTAATTTTTCGTTTCTAAAAATTACGAGATAAATAAAGTGAAACTTTAATCAGCCCTTACCAATCGGGCTGCCCATTAAAGCGGGATAAAAGAGTAGTATAAAATTCGTAAGCCTTATTGAGAAACATTTTTAAGGAAGGAAAACGAAACACATAAAACGAATGTTACATGTAAGTGTTTTCAAAAGTGGTCTGAAATGAAAATAATATATTTTCAGGAGGGATTACGATGAATAGTAGTACAGCGAATAAACAAAAAGGTATACAATTGATTCCTTTTACAGTAGATAAGGTGGTTGAACAAGTAAATGAAATTCCGCCAGGTGTACAACTCATTCATGCTCCGCAAGTATGGGAGAAGAGTGCGAAAGGAAAAGATATTGTCGTTGCCGTATTAGATACAGGGTGTGATACGAATCATATAGATTTAAAGGATCGTATTATCGGCGGAAGAAATTTCACGAAAGATTACGAAGGAGATCCAAATATTTATCTTGATAATAACGGACACGGTACTCATGTAGCGGGGACAATTGCAGCGACTGAAAATGGAATCGGTGTTTTAGGAGTGGCACCACTTGCTAAAATGCTAGTGTTAAAGGTTTTAGCAGGGGATGGTTCTGGAAGTTATGAGCAAATTATTGAGGCGATTCATTATGCTGTAAATTGGAGAGGGCCTAATAAAGAAAGAGTTAGAGTCATTTCCATGTCACTTGGTGGCCCGCAAGACGTTCCGGAATTACATGAAGCAATTCAAAATGCGGTAAAGCAAGATGTTCTCGTCGTATGTGCTGCTGGGAATAATGGAGATTGTAATGATAACACGGAGGAACTAGATTTCCCAGGTGCATACTCAGAAGTAATTGAAGTCGGCGCTGTCAATTTAGATCGGAAAATCGCATGTTTTAGTAATTCAAATCAAGAAATTGATTTAGTGGCGCCAGGCGATGAAATATTATCTACGTATCCTGAAGGGAAATATGCGGTATTAAGTGGTACTTCTATGGCGACACCGCATGTCGCTGGAGCACTGGCATTGCTCATAAAGCAGTGTGAAAGGGAATATGGTAGAAAGTTATCAGAACCAGAAATATATGCACAACTTATTAAAAGAACTGTACCTTTAGGATATGAACGTACATCTGAAGGGAATGGTTTATTAGATTTATTGAAAGAATAACAATTACTAAAAAACATCTCATATTTTTATGAGATGTTTTTTAGTATGGCTCTGTCGCATGTAATACGACATCTAATAAACCGGGGAATCTAGCATTTAAGTCATCTTCACGAATTGAAATGAAACGTTGAGTTCCTTCAAGGCGTGTATACATAACACCGGATTCACGTAAAACTTTGAAATGGTGTGATAAAGTTGATTTCGCGATTGGAATGTTTAACGCGCCACAAGATTGTTCGTTTTTTTCTAGTAGCATAGTTACAATTTGTAAACGAATTTGATCGCTAAGTGCATATAGAACAGAAGAGAATTGAATTTCTTCTCGATTTGGATGATAGAGAGTACGCATTTTTTCACCTGCTTGTATAAGTTAATATATTTGCACTATAACATATAAAGTGGTATATTTCTATTGTTCGAATATATTCGAACAATAGAAATATAGGGGGAGAAAAAATGAAGTATACAAAATTGCAAAAGGCAGGACTACATATTTCAAAATTGGGGTTAGGAACAAACGCTGTAGGGGGACATAATTTATATGCTGATGTGAATGAGGAAGAAGGAAAACGATTAATAGAAGAAGCTATCGGGCAAGGGATTACATTTTTTGATTCGGCAGATTCATACGGTTTCGGTAGATCAGAGGAATTGGTGGGAGAAGTATTGAAAGGAAAACGCCATGAAGTTGTACTTGCTACCAAAGGTGGAATACAACCGTTATTAAATGGAGAGGTTTATATGAATAATGAACCGAGCTATTTAAGAAATGCTGTAGACAATAGCTTAAGAAGATTACAAACTGATTATATTGATTTATATTATTTACATTTTACAAACCCAGAAACAAGTTACATAGATTCAATTGGAGAACTTACTCGCCTAAAAGAAGAAGGGAAAATTCGTTCAATTGGAATATCTAACGTAAACGTAGAGCAATTAAAAGAAGCGAATCAGCACGGACACATAGATGTTGTACAATCACCGTATAATATGTTAGATCGTACTGCTAGGGAAGAACTTTTGCCATATTGTATAGAATCAGGTATTTCATTTATTCCTTACGGGCCTCTTGCTTTTGGGATACTAGGTGGTAAATATACAGAAGATTTCAAATTGAATAAAGGAGATTGGCGTCAAAGTGTAAATCTATTTGAAGAGAATACATATAAGAGTAACTTTAAGAAAGTTGAAAAATTAAAAGACTTAGCTAAAGAAAAGGATCTCGAATTATCGCATTTAGCTTTAGCGTGGTTATTAAACCAAAAAGGAATTGATACTGTTATTCCTGGTGGGAAACGAGCGGAGCAAATAAGAGAAAGTGTAAGAGCGGTGGAAGTTTCATTGAATGAAAAAGTCATGAAAGAGATTGAATCTATTTTAGAAGATTAATTGAAAGGGGGATAGTTTCCTCTTTTTATCCCGCTTTAATGGGCAGTAAGACCCCCATCTCAAAATTCAGCGAAAGTAAAGAAGGTAGGTGGGGGGATCAACTGCCCATAAAAGCCCGATTGGTGAGGGCTGATTAAAGTTTCACTTTATATAAAAGGAGAAGATTTAAATGAAAAGAGTACTAGCTGTATTCTTTACAATCATGTTTATGATCGGTACAGATACTTTCTTAATTTCACCACTTTTACCAACTTTACAACAGGTGTATCATATTTCAACTGAGTTGTCAGGGTGGATGGTAAGTTCATATGCTTTAGGATACGCTGTATTTGCACTTATCGCTGGTCCTATATCAGATGGATTAAATAGAAAAAAAGTGATGGTAATAGGAATGAGTTTTTTTGCGTTAAGTACGTTTTTATGTGGGATGGCACCGAGTTTTCTATGGATGTTAACATTTAGATTTTTAGCAGGTGTGAGTGCAGCTTTTGTATCTCCACAAGTGTGGGCATCTATTCCGCTTCTTATAGAGAAGGAACAAATTGTAAAGGCGTTTGGAATTGCAACAGCAGGGTTATCAATCTCTCAAATTTTAGGGTTGCCAGTTGGATCGTATTTGGCAATGATACACTATACAACACCATTCTTCGTCATCGGTATATTATCAGGATTACTTGTCATTCTTATTTATGTAGCATTACCAGAAATACAACCGGTTCATATAGGTGAAAGTAAAACAAACATCTTAGAGCGCTATAAACAATTACTTACAGATTCAAAAATTTCACTTTCTTATTTTGCATATTTTGTTTTTCAAACTGGTAATTTTGCTGCATTTTCATTTTTCGGTGTGTGGCTGTCTATTCAATTTGGCTTGCGAATTCATGAAATAGGAACAGCTATGCTCGTATTAGGATTAGGAAATTTAACTGGTAATATTTTTGGTCCTAGAATCGTAAATAAAATTGGTTATAACCTTTCTTTCTATGGTGGAATTATATTTACAGCAGTGCTATATGTATTACTTCCTCATGTAAATAACATTATATTTGTGGAGTTATTATTTTTTGTTTTATTTTTTATGACAGGAATTTTGTTTGTATTAATGATGAGGCATTTACAAAACATGTCTAGTATAGCAAGAGGAACAGGAGCCGCTCTAGCGAATGCTTCTATGTATATTGGTCAAATGATTGGAGCGGCAATGGCAGGAATGTTATTTGCAGCATCTCACAATTTTATATTTGTAGGTAGTTTTACTGCGTTATTATATATTATAGCTTTATTTCTGTTTAGAAAAAGTGAAAAGCTTACTGAAAATAGTGAAACAGGAATTGCGTCATAAAGTCTTTACAAATAAAAAAAGAGCCCAAAAATAAAAATCCCTATAGAGATAGGGATTAATATATCGGCATATAGTTCCTTGGAAAAGGATATACTGAGTATAACATATAGGACTACTTATAATTGTGAAATAGATGTGAAAGTAATGTGAAAAATAACATAATAAAAGCACTGTTTTAGCTAATGAACTAAAACAGTGCTTTTCTTTTTGATTGAACAGTTGCTGCATTTTCATCATGTATGCCTGCATCTTTAATAATTCGTTGTTTTGCTTTATTTAATAGATGGTTTACTGCTTCACCAAAATAGTTAGCTTCGCTTTTTGTGCGGGCTTCTCGTAAACATTTATAGTTTTCTAGCAGTTCCTCTTTTTCAGTGTTTGTTAAGAAATCTTCTATTTTCTTTTTTGTCATACGAAACACCCTTTCTTCTGACAAACGACGCAATAGAAAATATTTATTGTTTATTATAGCAATAATTTTTAAAGAAAGTACAGACTAACGTCGTAATAATTTGTCAATTTCTTGAATCTTCTCATCAGCTTTCCCAATTTGTTTATTTTTAGCCTGCTCACCACCGAGCGCTTGGTGTAGTAAGAAAGTCTGACCGGAAATAGCAGTCACAATGGATACTTTAATAATTTCTTTTATTAAGGTGACATCGAATAAAACGAGTCCAAGAAGTGCAGCTAGACTACCAGTGAAAATATCAGTCAAAAACCCAAAGTGAAAAAAAGTTTTCAAACGGCGTGGAAGCAATAACTTACCTTGGTTATTGATTAGATGGGAAACGAAACCGGTAATGCCACCAACGAGAACAGCAGTTAGCCATTGATACATTTCCATCGAATCCACTCCTTTTAGTGAATAAGATTCGATTATTTTATATTGATTCCTTTTAATATTTCATAGAAGCATATTGAGAAAGTTTGTTTGGTTTTTTTCTATATTCAATTTAATTGTATCGGAAAAATCTGATATATATGAGTCTATTATATGAAGCAGTTATTCCTTAATATGAATGTAAAAAGGGGTGCGTGATATGAATATAGATTACCGAATAAGAAGTGTGGATGGTTATACAAAAAATATAGGGGAATTAGTCAGCATGCTGGAGCATACAAGGGTTGTAACATTCCTGGAAATAAAAAATCTATCGGTTGAGCAATTAGATTTAATGATACCGAGTGGAGGGAATTCCATTGGAGCGTTACTAAAGCATATAGCAGCTATTGAAAAAGCACATCAGCTTATTTCATTTCAAGAGCGTGACTTTACAAAGGAAGAATTAGAAATATGGAAAGACGCACTCTATTTAGGAGAATCGGGGAAAACGATTCGTGGTCATGAAATAAAATATTATGTCCAACTTCTACAAAGTGTTCGAGAAGAATCACTGAAGTATTTGGGTGAACAAGGTGATGAATGGCTCATGTCAGAAAGAAAGTGGCTTAACGGTGTAGCGCATAACCAGTACTATTTGTGGTTTCACGTGCTAGAAGATGAGATGAGTCACCGTGGGCAAATTAGAATGATAAAAAATAAATTATTCGAAAATTAAGTTAAATAAGGTAGCTTTTTGTATGGATATTCCATATAATGAGAGTAATTAAAATGAGAACGGGGTGATGTATTATGGCGAACATAACTTATATGAATAATAAACCAAATACAAAGGTGGATGGAAAGGGCGAGACTGTATAAGTTAGCGCGCGATCCTTCCGCTTAGCTTACACTAGGGAGGATATCAATTTGAACCAAAATATTTTAGAATCGTTCGGCTGGGATTCTTTTTTTGAGGAACAAGCTGTAGAGAACTTTGAAGTAGGGCGTATTTTACTCGAGCATAAGCATATATATCGAATTATTTGTAATGATGGTGAATATATGGCAGAGCTGTCTGGTAAGTTTCGGCATGAAGCAGTAACGAAGGGTGATTATCCAGCGGTTGGTGATTGGGTATATATAAAGAAAATAGAGAATGAAAAGAAAGCAATTATTCATCGTATTTTTCCGAGAAGAAGCTCTTTTTCTAGACAAGAGGCCGGTACTCGAACGGAAGAGCAGGTAATAGCAGCAAATGTAGATTATCTATTTTTAGTGAATGCACTTAACCATGATTTTAACGTAAGAAGAATAGAGCGCTATTTACTATTAGCGTATGAAAGTGGTGCAATGCCTGTTATTGTTTTAACAAAGAGTAGCTTATGTGAGGACGTGGAACAGAAAATCGTTGAAACAGAAGCTGTGGCAATTGGTGTTCCGATCTTCGTTGTTGATAGTTTAGAACATACTGGTATTGAATCGTTGCAGCAATTTGTTTCTTCAGGAAAAACAATTGCTCTAGTCGGATCATCTGGGGTTGGAAAATCCACTTTGTTAAATGCACTTATAGGAATTGAAGTAGCAAAAACGGGTGATATTCGTGAGGAAGATAGTAAAGGGAGGCATACGACAACTCATCGTGAATTGTTCCGATTACCGAGTGGTAGTTTAGTTATTGATACTCCTGGTATGAGGGAGCTACAGCTTTGGGAAGGAAGCGATGCAATTCAAACAACATTTTCTGATATTGAAGAACTAGCAAAAACGTGCCGTTTTAGGGACTGTAAGCATGAAAATGAGCCAGGGTGCGCAGTGCATAGTGCAATTGATAACGGGATTATGACGATAAATCGTTTGCAAAGCTATAAAAAATTACAAAGAGAACTAGCGTATTTCATTAGAAAACAAGATGCTATTCTTGCAAGGGCAGAGCGTGATAAGTGGAAAAAGATTTCTAAACAGCATAAAAAAATGTGAAAAGTCAAAGGGTGGTTCCCTTTGGCTTTTTGCATTTGTAAATTTTATAATAATATTATTCATATATATGGACAAAGGGAAATTAATTGTTTAAACTTTACAAAGTATTCATCATAATAGGTTATGAAAATAATAATTAGGGAATGGGAAATATTTATAATTCGTTAGATTTAACTTTTAAAATTGAAAAGCAGGAGGTTTGTAATGGGTAGACTATTAAATTGGTTTCGTGATATGAAAGTAGCAAAAAAACTATTAATTTCATTTTTTGTTATTTTAATTGCGGCTGTCTCTATTATAGGAGGCATGTCTTATCAAACAGCTAAAAAGAATTTTGAATCACAAATTACGAGCAGTGCTCACGACAATATAAAAATATTAGATAATTTAATCAATCAAATGATTGAGGCGAAATTTAATGATGTAAATAATTTTGCACGGGTGATTCAAGGGAATATGTATCAAGGGGATAATCAAGAGGAATTAAGAAAAATATTATCACAATATATCAATTTGAATAAAGATGTTGAACAAGTATATGTTGCTGGAAACGATAAAAAATTTGTACAAGAACCAAATATACAAATGGCAGCAGACTACGATCCAACAGAACGTTCTTGGTATAAAGATGCAGTAGCAAAACAAGGTGGTATTGTAATTACTGAGCCGTATAAGGCAAAAGGAAATGGACATATTGTCGTAACGATTGCAAAACAAGCAGAAGATAAAAACGGTGTTGTAGCGGTAGATTTAAGTTTAGATAATTTATTAAAAACAACGAAGTTAATTAATATTGGTAAAAAGGGATATGCTTTCATCTTAGATGGGAAACAAAAAATAATTGCACACCCTCAAGAAAAATCAGGAGAAAAAGCAGCCGATTCTTGGGCAAAGAAAATTTATGAAGATAATCATGGGGCTTTTTCTTATACGTATGACGGTAGTGAAAAACAAATGGTATTTGCTACAAATGTAAAAACAGGTTGGAAGATTGGCGGGACTATGTACTCAAATGAAGTAATTGAAGCTGCGCAGCCTGTATTTTATAATATGTTAATTGTTATGTTCATTTCATTAGTTATAGGTGGGGCACTTATTTATTTTGTGACACTTTCTATAACAAAGCCCTTAAAAAGATTAGTTGTCACTTCTAAAGAAATAAGTGAGGGAGATTTAACGCAAACAATTGATATTCATTCTAATGATGAAATCGGTCAACTTGCAAAAGGATTTAATGAGATGACAGATGCATTGCGAACATTAATCGGAAGAATTAATACTTCGGCTGGACATGTTGCAGCAGCATCAGAAGAGCTAACAGCAAGTGTAAGACAGGCGAGTGAAGCGACTGAGCAAATTACGATGGCAATGGACGAAATATCAAGCGGGGCAACAACGCAAACGACAAGTGTAGAAAATGGGGCAATGTTACTATTTGATGTAACAGAAGGCATTCAGCATGTAGCAAATAGTTCATCATCAATTAGTACGGCTTCGGCTCATACTCGTGAAAAAGCAGAAAATGGTGGGAAACTAGTCGGAAAAACAGTAAATCAAATGCAGTCAATTGCAGAATCTGTTTCACAATCAGATGAGGTTATTCAGTTACTAAATAATAAATCAAAGCAAATTGGTGACATATTAGAAGTAATTCAAAATATTGCAGATCAAACAAATCTTCTAGCTTTGAATGCAGCAATTGAAGCTGCAAGAGCGGGAGAGCACGGAAGAGGATTTGCAATTGTTGCAGATGAAGTACGTAAATTGGCGGAGAAGTCTAGCGTATCTTCTAGTGAAATAAGTAAATTAATATGTGAAATACAAGATGACATGAGTAAGACAGTAAAGTCTATGGGTCATGTAAATGAAGAAGTTCAATCTGGACTTGTTATTGCAAATGAAACGAAGCAAAACTTTACTGAGATTTTACAATCTACAAATGAAATTGCCGATCAAATTAAAACGATGGTTGAAACGGCTAACGGGATGTCAAAAGGTGCAAATGAAGTGTCTATTTCGGTAGGACAAATTGCAATGACAGCGCAGAATAATGCGACGAGTACTCAAAACGTTGCAGCATCAGCAGAAGAACAATTAGCGTCCATTGAGGAAATTAGTTCTGCGGCGGGTACATTATCTCAAATGGCTGAAGAGTTACAAGGGTTAATTGAAAGATTTAAAGTTTAGCAGAGGACAGGCAACTCCCAAATAGTAATATGCTATTTGGGAGTTGCCTGTTTTTATTATATAAAAGTAAATGGGGATGGAGAGTATTTTTATAATATTTAAAGGTATATTTTATATAATATTTGTCGAAAAATAGAGGTATTTGTTAACTTTGTGTATAATAAGAATCATATAGAATACAAATAAAGGAGATAAATATGGGAGTGTACTGGGGTACCAAAAGACATTCTTGGCTTAGTTATGTCTCATTTTGGTTAAGTATTTCGTTTTTCATGGTTTTTCTCATTGAAGTGTTTATTTTAAAAACACTTTCAAATAGTTCGGTGCAAATTGTTAAATACTTTTATTTTATATTTGTACCAGTAAACATCTTTCTTAGTTTAAAGTTACTCTTTAAGAAGAATGAAAAGAAAGCATTACCTATTTTTAGTTTCATTGTATCCTTATTATTTACAATTTTAATACTAGTATTAGCATTAGCAGCTACGGGGAAATTCTTTTAAGGAGAGTGTTATAAGTCACTCTTCTTTTTTGTTGTTGCAAGGAAATAATAAGTGGAGGATGGACAAAGAAAGCATTTCCTTAAGTTTGATATGATTTGAAAGCTTTAGAAGGGTATTAAGAAATGAATTAAGATACAATCCACAAAGTAATACAGAGAATCAGGTGTTTTATATGCAGTTATGAAGCAAATGAATACGGTAAAAACGGCGATATATGGTACAATACATATGGATAGTGATAGAGATAAAGGGTATATAAAATACTCATTGTTTTTTAGTAAGAGAGGGGTTATCTTATGCTATACGAGGATTTGATGACATTGTTTCAAGCAGCTCCGAAAGAAGAAGGTAGAGGCGGCTGGAAATATATAATCCAGGAACGAAATGATAAATATGAAATTGTTAATGAAATGTTGAAAAATCAAATGAGTGTTGAATTGTATTTTAATGAATATGATGAGGTGAAAATCACTTTATATAAAGATGGAATGCCTATTTCGACGATGCAAAGAATTGCGATTTCAAAAGTTGAATTAGACGAAGAAGAAGAAGGGATTCAATTCGTTTTAGAACGTATGCCTAGTCGGATGATTCGGTTGCAATTAAAGCCGTATTTAGCACTCGAAATGGGGCCGTACTGGGAAGTATGTGATGATTGTGAATGAACATATAAAAGAAGCATCCAATAACATGGATGCTTCTTTTATGTTTTTTGAAGTTGTTTAAAAGCAATAATTGGAAGTAAAATGATGCTGACCCACCCGATTATAGGATATAGAATGTGGAGTAATTCACTGTAACCAACGTAACTAAAGCAATAACTTATTAGTAAAATGAAGAAAATAATATTGTTATTTTTCCAGCCAGTGATGGATTGCATTTGTTTTGTCATTCCGAACATATTGCCAACTAAAGTTGTGAATACTTCACCGAAAATGATAAGAACAAAGAAAAAGTGAAAAGTGGCATTGAATTTTCTTATGACTTCAGCCATTGGAATGTTATATTGATAAAATTGGTCGACTGATAAGATAGCTAAATGGCTACATAATAATATTAAAGAAAGTCCTGCCCCACCTAAAATACCGCCCCATAAAATGGCCTTTCGATCTTTTACTTCACTGGCTAACGGGACGAGGACGCTTTGGGCGAGAGAAAGATTTAAGGCGACATATGTAATAGGACTAGTTATCCACTTCATATTCCAGCTTTCTGCAGGAATAGTATTGCTAATAGGAGTTGTACCGTGAAAAAACGTTGTAATAGCAAGTCCGATAATGAAAATCATCATAATAGGTACGACAAGTGTATTAACTTCAAAAACCCCTTGTAACCCGCGACTACCTATAATGAGACAGGCGATTACTGTAATGAAAATACCGAGTTGTCTTGGTAAACGAAGTTGCTCTTCAAATACCGCTCCAGCGCCTGATAACATAACGCTCGTTACACCAAATAATACGAGTAATAATAGTGTATTTACAACATTTCCAAATACATCCCCAAATAAGTATTTGTTAAATTCTTGCGCTGAAAATGCACCGATTTGTGAGGAGAGTAACATCATCTTTGTGCCAAGCCAAATAAAAAAAAATCCACTTACACATATACCAATAGTTCCATAAAATCCGTTCACTGTAAAAAATTCAACAATTTCTCGTCCAGTAGCAAATCCAGCTCCAACGACTGTTCCAATATAAGTAGCAGCCACTTTCTTTGCTACTTGCCATTGTTGATTGTCCATGTTATCCCTCTTTCTACTACGATGAGCTTGATTTACTATTATGCATATGTATGAGCTTGGACAATTAGACGTATGAACTGTTAGAAAACATACATGAATGAAAAGATATTAGGGAAGTATTAAAGGTG
Source organism: Bacillus cereus group sp. MYBK245-2 (assembly GCF_051916145.1). Lineage (NCBI taxonomy): Bacteria > Bacillati > Bacillota > Bacilli > Caryophanales > Bacillaceae > Bacillus > Bacillus cereus group sp. MYBK245-2. The sequence goes on from NZ_JBQAGB010000006.1 coordinate 92,900, forward strand.
TTAAAACTTTGTTACATATGAGCCAATCGTTCGAAAGGATAGGAAAAGTATGGTAATATGTAACTAGGTTCTTAAAAGACAAACATTATGAAATGATAAGAGGAGTGGATTGTATGAGTACGAAAACAAATGTTGTTGAAGTATTAAACAAGCAGGTAGCAAACTGGAATGTGTTATATGTGAAACTACATAATTATCATTGGTATGTGACAGGACCACACTTCTTTACATTACATGAGAAATTTGAAGAGTTTTACAATGAAGCTGGAACGTATATTGATGAATTAGCAGAACGTATTTTAGCATTGGAAGGTAAGCCGTTAGCGACAATGAAAGAATATTTGGCAACATCTAGTGTGAATGAAGGGACAAGCAAGGAATCTGCAGAAGAAATGGTGCAAACATTAGTGAATGATTACTCTGCATTGATTCAAGAATTAAAAGAAGGCATGGAAGTTGCTGGTGAAGCTGGCGATGAAACATCAGCGGACATGTTGTTAGCAATTCATACAACATTAGAACAACATGTATGGATGCTAAGTGCGTTCTTAAAATAAAGTGAAACTTTAATCAGTGGGGGGCTTACTGCCCATTAAAGTGGGATAAATATAAGAATATAAAGAAAAAAGTCATTGAAAAATTCTTTCAATGACTTTTTTGTGATTTTTCAGTTTTCTTTTATGCTATAATATAGTAAAAAGGAGGCGATGCGATGTTTCGCTTTTTCAAAACTGGAAAAGAAGAGCGTGAAATTACGAAAGATGAATTGGAACAAGCGATGGCCAAGTTTTTAGAAAAGAATGCTAATATCGTTTATACAGTATTAGTAAATGATGATTATACAGTGAATTATGATTTGTTAAAGCCGTATTTACCTGCATTTCCAACAAACCATTTTCTTATTACGAAGGAAACGCTTGAGGTATTTGAACATACAGAAGAAAACTTAAACTTAGTGAAAGAAATTGATATCGTACAAAAGGCAGTAGATCAGTATGTAACAGAAAAAGAAATGTTTCCAATTGTAGAAGGTAGTGAAGATCGCCTCATATGCGGAATGAAACTAGGACCTTACTTAGATCGTATATTAAAAAGAGACTTATATATTTCAGAAAAACATTATTTAGTTTCAAGTAAACCAGATAGAAAAAAACAAAAGAGTGGGTAGATGTATTGAGAACAACAATAAATATATTGTTGTCTTTTTTTGTTTATAAAAATATTGATTTTTCAGTTTATTCAACTTTATACTAAACTTATTGGACGAAGAGGAGTAATGATTAAGTACCATTAGCGTGAGTTATATATAGTGATTACAAAATAGTAAAAAGGTTTGAGAAATACATATTATAAAAGAATATGGGGGAATGGGTGTATGAAAAATAGCATGACTTACATTCAATTATTAAATGAAACGTTACATTGCTATGCAAGTAAAGGAAGTTTGGAAGCATACACTTATATAATGGAGCATGCGAAAGGTATAGTAGGGAATGAGGCTCAAATATATAATTTTAAATATGCATTAGCGAGTGCAGCAGGACTTGAAGAAGAAGCGATGCATGTAATGAAGGAAGCTATTATAGAAAAGGGTTTTTGGTATGGAAATGAGTATTTAATTTCGGACGACGATTTAAAACCACTACATAAATTTGAAGAGTTTCATCAAATGGTTCAATTATGTAAAGAAAGAGAAGAGTTAGCAAAGAAAACAGAACGAGCAGATGTGAAATATATAGACAGTAAGAAAAAAGAAAAACTATTTATTGCAATGCATGGTGATCAAGAAAATATAGCAATAGTAGAACCATATTGGAAATCTGTTTTGGATCAAGATTATACGTTAGCTTTACCACAGTCTTCGCAAATTCAGTTTTCAGATGGGTTTGTTTGGGATGATATACAGAGAGGGAAAGAAGAATTAAAAGAGCATTACGTTAAGTTTATAGAAAATCATAGGGGAGAAAGTGTAATAATTGGTGGTTTTTCTGCTGGTGCCAGAGTAGCTTTGTATACAATTTTACATAAAGATATAGATGTAGATGGTTTTATTTTTATGGCGCCGTGGCTTCCAGAGATTGATGAATGGAATGAGTTGTTGGAAGTGCTACAAGATAAAAATATAAAGGGATATGTAGTGTGCGGGGATCAAGATGAAGATTGTTTCGAATGTACGCAGCAATTTGTACAAGTATTAAAAGATAAGAATATAGAACATGAGTTTAAAGTTGTACCTAATTTAAAACATGATTATCCTGAGGATTTTGATGAACTATTAAAAGAAGCTATTAAATATATAGAAGACAAAAGTAATAAGTAGTAAGAAAGGGAGATGCATCATAATGGATGTATCTCCCTTTTATCCTTATAAATGAAAAGCATTCGCTAGTAAGCGATAAGAATTTAATTTATCTTCAAATCGATGAGTAATTGTGACAATCATAAATTCATCAGTATTGTACGCTTTGCTTAAGTTTACGATTTGTTCTTTCACAGAAGAGGGATCACCGACGATCATACGTTGACGATTTTCTTTTATACGGAATAAATCATAGGCGCTGTATGAATAATTTTGTGCAGTTTCAATAGAAGGTGTACCAGTTGTACGCTTTCCTTGTTCTAGTAATAAGATTGATAAATCTAAACTAGAAGCAATTTTTTCCGCCTCTTCAGTTGTTTCACCGCAAATAACAAAAATAGCGACGATTGATTTTGGTTTATCTCCTAAATAGGAAGGTTGGAATTGTTTTTGATAGGCCTCCATTACCTCGGGTCCACCGTATCCGTTTATGAACTGTGCGAATGCAAAAGAAGCACCTTGTTGTGCGGCAATCTTTGCACTCTCTCCGCTAGAGCCAAGCAACCACATGTCAGGAGATGTGGGAATTACAGGAGTAGCCTTTAAATTTGCATAATGATGGTTTTCTGGTACTTGATCATGTAAGTACATTGCAACATCTGCAATTTGCTCTGGATATTGATCAAGTGAGACCATTTTTCCTTCTTGAAGCGCGCGAGTTGCAATTGGCATACCGCCAGGTGCTCTGCCGACACCAAGGTCAATACGATTTGGATAAAGCGCTTCTAAAACACGGAAATTCTCAGCAACTTTATACGGACTATAGTGTGGCAACATGACACCACCCGAACCGACTCTCATCCGCTCCGTTTTCGCTGCAATATGAGAAATAAGTATTTCTGGACTTGAGCCAGCAAGGCTTACAGAATTGTGATGTTCTGATACCCAAAAGCGTGTATATCCGAGTTTTTCAACTTCTTGCGCAAGCGTAACTGTATGTGAAAAAGCTTGGGCTGCCGTACTACCATCTGAAATAGGGGATTGGTCTAATACACTTAATTTGATCATAGAATATACCTCTCAATCTTAATGTACATCCTATTATATATTTACTTACGAAAAATGCGTAATGAAATGCTCAAAATAAAAAGTGGATAAATTACATATCCACTTTTAACGTGAAAATCCTCGTTCATAATGATTCATTTCGACTACATTTAGAATATATTCGTAGTTATCAATCTCAAGTTTTAGTTGTTCACGTTCTTTTTTAGATAGATGCATATTACTAAGTTTGTTGCATAGCTGTTGTTTCTTTTCTTCTAAATACTTCTTTGTAGCATTGTAGTCGTAAGTTGGTTTCATATTCAACCACTCCTTATTTGCTGTTGCTATATTATACGAAGCGTAAAGAGATGTGAGAGCTATCTCTTATGTATTTTTAGTGAATATTTAACTTGCTCTGTTGTTATGTTTATAGAAATTTATGAATAAAATGCACTAAACGACTAATGCCCATTTGATGAAGTAAGGGGTGGAATTGTGCAGAAAGATATAATGTATAACACGGAGATGGATGAAACGTTAAAAATTATAGATAAAGGATTAAAGGAGACGACGAGCCCGAAACAAATTATTGTAGTAGGGGCTGGCATGGCTGGATTAGTTTCGGCATCTTTATTAAAAGCTGCGGGACATGAAGTGAAGATTTTTGAGGCAAACAACCGGGTAGGTGGCCGCATAGAGACAGTTAGAATGGAAGATACCGGTTTATATTTGGATGTAGGGGCAATGAGAATTCCGTATTCGCATACATTAACGATGGCATATATAAGAAAATTTGGGCTACAGGTAAGCCCTTTTATTAATAGGAATGAGACTGATATTATTTACGTAAACGGCCGAAAAACGACATTAAAACAATATGAAAAAGATCCAAGTATATTAAAGTATCCTGTAGAAATGAATGAAGTGGGGAAAACGTCTGAGGAGCTATTATTGTTAGCGGTACAGCCTATTATAAATTTTATTAAAAAGAACCCAGAGAAAAATTGGGATGTTGTAGTAAAGGATTTTGGGAGATACTCTACAGGACAATTTTTAAAATATCACCCTTATCAATATAATACTTACTTTTCACCAGTAACAATTGAGATGATTGGCGTTTTGTTGGATTTAGAAGGGTTTTTAGAAAGGTCATTCGTTGAGACATTACGTTTTTTATACATTATGCAAGAGGAGAGCGGATTTTGTGAAATAATAGGCGGGAATGATAGATTGCCAAAATCTTTTTTACCACAATTAGAGGAAGATATTATATATAATCAAAAATTAATGAAGCTACATCAGCATGATAATGGTGTGACAGCTTTCTATCGAAACGAAGAAACGTTTGAATATAGTAGTATTACAGGGGACTTAGTTATTGTGACCATTCCATTTTCAACAATGCGGTTTGTAGAAGTAGATCCATTTGATTCTATATCGCATGAGAAATGGAAAGCAATTCGTGAATTGCATTATATGCCTGCGACAAAAATAGGAATTCAATTTAAAAGTCGATTTTGGGAAGAACAAGGACAATTAGGTGGCAGAATTATAACGGATTTGCCAATTCGTTACGCCTATTATCCAAGCTATGGAATTGGAGGAAAGGGACCAGCAATGATGCTAGGAAGCTATACGTGGTCATATGATGCGTTGTTATGGGATGGATTATCAAAGGGAGATCGTATTTATTACACATTACAAAACTTAGCAACGATATTAGGTGGTCAAGTATATGATGAATTCTTATCTGGTATATCAAAAAGTTGGACGTTGGATCCATATGCACTTGGAGGGTTTGCTCTATTTCAGGCAGGTCAAGAATCAGAGTTGCAACCAGCGATTGTCAAACCAGAGGGAAGAATATTCTTTGCTGGAGACCATACAACGTTATATCACGGATGGATACAAGGGGCAATTGAATCTGGCGTTCGTGTTGCGGTAGATGTAAATGAATTAAATGTATAAAATTCAGAAATTTCTTTACTGTATAGTTTGAGATGGATATTATTATATATAAAAGAATTATAGGGAGTGTTGAAAGTGAATCCGTTATTATTCGATTTTCCTTCTGAATTTTATACTGAAAGGCTATTGATTCGAATGCCGAAACCGGGTGATGGTAAAGCTGTATACGATGCCATTCAAGCTTCTATGAAAGAATTAAAACCATGGATGGTTTTTGCACAAAAAGAGCAAACAGAGGAAGAAGTAGAAGTGAGCATTAGAAAGTCACATATTCAATTTTTACAGCGTGAGGATTTAAGGTTACTAGTATTTTCGAAAGAAACAGGCGAGTTTATCGCATCTAGCGGATTGCATCGCATTAATTGGGATATACCACAATTTGAAATCGGGTATTGGATTGATTCGAGGTTTAGTGGAAAGGGTTATATGGTCGAGGCTGCAAAGGGAATAAAAGATTATGCTTTTTCTGAACTGAAAGCAAACCGCGTAGAAATTCGTTGTGATGCTTTAAATAAGAAGAGTAGAGCGATCCCTGAAAAATTGGGCTTTAAATTAGAAGGTACGTTAGAAAGTGCTAGTGTTGCAGTAGATGGAAATGGATTAAGGGATATGTGTGTATTTGCGATGACTAGAAATACATATGAAAAAGAAGAGCTGTAGAGAAACGGCTCTTCTTTTTGTGCATTATGGTACAGGATGTCCGTTAGAGCTTTCGAAAATTGTAAACCATTGTTGACGGTCTAAGTTAACTTTTGTAGCAAGAGCGGCTGTTTTAACACGATCTAATTTACCTGAGCCGATGATTGGCAACATTTTAGCTGGATGTGCAAGTAACCAAGCATACATAACCGTATCGATACTAGAAACACCTAGCTCAGTAGCGACTTTTTGCACAGTTTCACGTACACGTACAGCACGTTCTGATTGACCAGTAAAGATTTCTCCGCCAGCAAGAGGTGACCAAATCATTGGATTGATTCGTTTTTCCTGACATAAATCAATTGTTCCTTTTTCAAAATGCTCAAGTTGCAGAGCTGATACTTCAATTTGGTTCGTAATAAGCGGGAAATCTAAGTATGAACTTAACATATTGAATTGGGAAGGTAAAAAGTTAGATACACCAAAATGACGAACTTTTCCTTCTTGTCTTAAGCGAGAGAACGCTTCTGCCACCTCATTTGGATCCATGAAAGGATCAGGACGATGGATAAGTAATACGTCAATATAATCTGTATGTAAATTTTTAAGTGAAGCTTCTGCGCTTTGAATAATATGTTCTGCACTAGTGTTGTAGTGAGCAACATAACGCTCTGGAAATTTCGGTGATAGGGGAGCGATTCCAGATTTTGTGATGATTTGCATGTTTTCGCGTAAGGAAGGCTTTAGTTGTAATGCCTCTCCGAACAGTCCTTCACACGTATAACCGCCATAAATATCAGCGTGATCAAAAGTAGTAATTCCCATATCCATACAATCTTCAATGAAAGAAAGTAACTCTTGTTTCGTCATATTCCATTCTGCTAAACGCCAAAACCCTTGAATAATACGAGAAAATTCTAGCGTTTCGGCCATTTGAACTCGTTCCATTATAAGTACCCCCTTGATGAATGATTATTATTTTGAAAAGGCTTTCTTACTACATATTATTATATAGTTTGAGGGGCGTACAAACAATAAATATGTTTTGCTATAAAAACGATTTTTTCTATGTGCTATAATGTAGAAACATATAGCTATAAGGAGATGTAAGGCATGATTCCAGTAACAATATTAACTGGTTTTCTTGGATCAGGGAAAACGACATTATTAAATCGTATTTTATCAGAGAATCACGGTCAGAAATTAGCGGTGATCGTAAATGAAATCGGGCAAATTGGTATTGATAATCAGTTGATTATGAATGTTGAAGAAGAAATTATGGAAATGACAAACGGCTGTTTGTGCTGTACTGTACGTGAGGATTTACTCGTTGCGTTAAAACAATTACTGGACGTAAAAGCAGAAGGGAAAATGGACTTTGATGGATTAGTAATTGAAACGACTGGTCTTGCAAATCCAGGTCCTATTATTCAAACATTCTTTTTAGATCCTGTTATTCAATCTGCATACCAAATTAACGGTGTTGTAACAGTAGTAGACAGTTATCATATACATAAACATTTTGAAAAAGGGCTAGAAGCAAAAGAACAAATTGCATTTGCTGATGTTGTATTAGTGAATAAGTTAGATTTAATTGAAGAGAGTGAAAAAGAAAATCTCTTACATGAACTTCAAGGAATAAACCCGACTGCAAAGTTAATTCAGTCGACTAATTGTGATGTGGATATTCCATCGTTACTACAAATTCAAACGTTTAAAACGAAAGATACGTTACAAATTTATCCTCATACAGAGCATAATCATTTAGAAGGTGTAAAATCGTTTGTACTACGCGAAGAGCGTCCGTTAGATTTACAAAAACTAAATGAGTGGATGTCAGCTGTCGTTCAAGAACTAGGAGAATATTTATATCGCTACAAAGGAATTTTATCGATTGATGGAGTGGATAAACGTATCGTTTTCCAAGGCGTACATACGTTATTTGCTGCTTCGTATGATAGAGAGTGGCAAGAGGGCGAAGATCGAGTAAGTGAAGTTGTTTTCATCGGAAAAGATATTAATAAAGAATGGTTCCAAGCACATTTTGAGGAGTGTGTGAAATAAGTCTGCGCATATTGCAGGCTTATTTTTGGATTAACTAAGCACTTTGTAGAAAAATGCTAGATTGCAAAAAATGAAGGATAATAAAAAAGCCTGTTTTCACAGGCTTGTATGTTCATCTAAAAGTAACTCCATTACAACACCTACAACAGGGCCTTCATCATCAATATCGCCATTTAAACGGAATCCAAATGATTCATATAATCCCATTGCAAGTTTGTTATCTGGATGTAAACTTAAATAAATTGTTTTACATTCAAATTTATTTTGTAAGAATTGAATGAGCAAGCGAAGGAAACGTTTTGCGTATCCTTTTCCTTGATATTGTTGGTCAATCATAAAGCGATCTAACCATACGCTTTTACGTTTTTCACAATACCATCCATACATTGCATATCCTACAAGTGTTTCTCCATCATATAAACCTACTGACGTTCCGTTTCCCTCATATAATGATTCTGCTAAAGAAAACGCATTGCTTTCAATAAATTGCTGCTGGTCTTTTGCGACGTTTAAAGCAGCTACCGAACGCCAATTTTTTTCTGTTACTTCACAAATGTGAAGAGTCATAATTCCAACTCACCTTCTAAATTGATATAGCTTGAAAGCTAATATGGATAATTTTACTTGTTATTTTGGTCAAGTCAAGCAGAAACACATAAAAAAGAAGCTGAATGTCGTATTCAGCTTCTTATCAAAAGTTGGTTAGTTAGTAGCTTCTTTCAATGTGTTTACGTTTTCTTCCATTAAAGTGAAGTAATCTTTATTATTTTTCGCATCGTCTTCAGAAATAGTAGCTAAGTGATTTAAGCGTAAAATCTTTGTACCTGTTTCTTTTTGAATAACGGATGCTACTTTTGGAGTAGAAAATGTTTCAAATAAAATATATTTTAGATTATGTTCTTTTACTGTTTTTGTAATGTCAGCAAGTTGTTTTTGAGATGGTTCATCAGAAGCTGAAATACCGGCGATAGCAATTTGTTTCAGGCCATAGCGTTGTTCCCAGTATCCATAAGCCGCATGAGAAACTAAAATATCTTTCGTTTTTGCATTCGCAACTGCTGATTTAAATTGATCATCTAAATCAGTAAATTTTGTTTGAAGTGCTGCAAAGTTTTTTTCGAACTCTTGTTTATGGTCAGGTTGTAATGCTACAAGTGCATTTTTAATTTTTTCTGCTTGTTTCATTGCTAGAGTAGGGTCTAACCAAATGTGTGGGTCTTTATCGTGATGATGTTCATCCTCTTTATGGCCGTCTCCGTGATCATGATGCTCTTCTTCAGTAGAAGTACGCAGTTCAATACCTTTTGATGCATTTACAATTTTAACGTTTTCTTTTTGTAATGTTTTTTCCATTTTTTCAGCAAATGGTTCTAATTCAGCGCCGTTATAAACGAATAAATCGGCTTTTGCAACTTGTACTGTTTGTTTCTGACTTGGTTCAAATGTATGAGAATCTGCACCAGGTGGGTAAATTGCTTCAACAGTTACATAGTCACCACCAATTTTTTTTGCAAAATCTGCAAGAGGAAAAATAGTTGTATAAACAGTTAGCTTTCCGTCTTTCTTGGCATTACCTTCTTTTGTATTTGAGCAGCCAGTAAAAATTAAAGTGAAAATAAGTAAGAATGAAAGTATAGTCAATCTTTTAGGCATGAAGTTCTCCTCTTTTCTTTTTTTACGGATATATTTTCCCCAATTATAGAAGAAAAATATCATTTTAATACAAAACGGAATAATTACGTTTTAGTTTGCGAACTTAGTATAATACATCTTTTATAAAGTTGCAATAAATAATAATCATTCCGATTTGATTTTGTTATAAAGTTGTCAAATATAGATGTGTTATTTTTGCGAATACATGCATATGTGACAACGTAGTGTTCATATATATGAAAGGAGGGTGTAGAGGGGGGATGAGTATTTGGGTTACTTAATGGAAGCTATTTTATTGATATTAGCGGTAGTACTACCATTAGCCGTAGTCTTGATTTTTTTAAGAAGATTAATAAGTAATTTAGGAGATGCATCAACCGTAACAAAATTACGAGAGAAAGATGAGAAAAAAGAGTGAGTAAAGCACTATGCGTACGCATAGTGCTTTACTTGTGGTAAAATGAGAGAAGGAAGCTCCTAAAAGTTGTATGTTACTAAAGGAGAGAAAAGTAAAATAAGAGGTATATGCATATATGAATAAACGAACAGCGTTAGTACTTGGTGCAAGTGGTTTAGTTGGGCAAGAGATAACGCGTCTATTACTTGAATCAGATTACTACGATTCGGTTACTATTTTTGTAAGAGAACCAATGCAATGGCAACATGAAAAGTTACAGCAAAAGCAAGTAGATTATTTGGCATTAGAGGAATATAAAGAGTTCTTTGCTGTAGATGACGTATTTAGTTGTCTAGGAACAACAATCAAAAAAGCAAAAACGAAAGCTAATTTCAAAAAGGTAGATTATGAATATACGTTACGAGCGGCTTGTTTAGCTGAAAAACAAGGGGTGCAAAATTTCCTTGTTGTGTCCTCAATGGGAGCGAATCCTAAATCGTTTTTCTTTTATTCACAAGTGAAAGGAAGAATGGAAGAGGAATTGCAAAAGTTAGTAATCGGTGGTATTCACATTTTTAGGCCATCTTTATTAGTAGGAAATCGACAAGAATTTCGCTTTGGTGAACGAATGGCGGAAAAATTATCTCGTATGATTCCTTTTATATTTAAAGGAGCCTTCAAAAAGTATAAACCAATTTCAGCTAAAGATGTGGCAAAAGGGATGTATATAACTGCATTGCGAGAAGAATCAGGTATCCACATTTATAATTCGAATGAAATTACAACGATAGAATAAATAAAACCGAGAAGAAAAGCTTCTCGGTTTTATTTATTTGTACTGATTTTCCCAGGCGCTCGCTCGTATTGATAGGGTTCTTCTAACTCAAAGCCAAGTTCATTGGCGGCTATTCGTGGGAAGTAAGGATTGCGAAGTAACTCACGTCCGATAAAAATTAAATCTGCTTCGTTATTATTTAAAATTTGCTCTGCTTGTGCCCCAGTCGTAATCAATCCCACTGCACCAGTTGCAATGTTAGCATGTTCTTTAATATGTTTAGCATATTGTACTTGATACCCAGGATAAACATCGATGCGTGCAGGTACAACAGCCCCAGAGCTACAATCGATTAAATCTACTCCTTGTTCTTTCATCCATTTCGTATACTGAACATAATCTTGAACTGTTAACCCGTCAGGATGATAATCATTTGCTGAAATACGGACAAATAACGGTCCGTTCCAAACTTCATTTATGGAGTCAATGATTTCGCGTAAGAAACGATAGCGGTTTTCAGGTGAACCACCATATTCATCAGTCCGCTTATTGGTAAGTGGAGAAAGAAATTCATTAATAAGATAACCGTGAGCACCGTGTATTTCAATAACGTCAAATCCAGCTTGTTTGGATCGTACTGCAGCTTGCTGAAAAGCTAATACAGTATCTTTAATTTGGTGTTTGCTCATCTCTATTGGCATTTTCATTGTTTCATTAAATGGAATGGCTGAAGGAGCTAACGCATCTGTTTCTAATTCTGCTTTTCTTCCAGCGTGAGCGAGTTGGATGGCAGCTTTTGCACCATTATCGTGTATAAAAGTTGTCGTTTTATGTAAGCCTTCAATTAAACTGTCATCCCAAATGCCTAAGTCTTTATTTGAAATTCGACCTTCAGGTAACACGGCTGTTGCTTCAATCATAACTAAACCAACTTGACCGGCAGCTCTTGTTCCATAATGAATGAGATGGAAATTCGTTACTTGGCCATCCCCGTTTTCCGATGAATACATGCACATAGGTGACATAACAATCCGGTTTTTTAATGTAACATCCTTAATTGTATAAGGTGAAAAAAGTTTGTAATTCATCCAATAGCCTCCTAGATTGAATTTTCTTACATTGTATCATTCTCATTTTTGTTTCTCGAATAAAACGCTTATACGAAAAATTTTGTCTATTCGTGTTACAATAATGAATATGAATTGAATTGGAGGATGACATATGTACCAAGCTTATTATGAAAGTGAATTAGGCTTGCTAGAAATTACAGCGAACGATAAAGGAATTACGTCTGTTATATTTGTTGATGAGAGACAAGAAGAACATATAAATGAAATGATAGATCAATGTATAAATGAGCTAGATGAATATTTTAAGGGGAATAGAAAAGAGTTCACAGTCCCGTTGTCTGCTGAGGGAACAGCATTTCAAAAAAAAGTATGGGATGCGCTCTATACGATTCCTTATGGCGTAAGTGCTTCATATTTAGATATTGCAGAGAAAGTCGGAAATACGAAAGCTGTACGAGCCATAGGAGGAGCAAATAGTCGCAATCCGATTTCAATAATCGTTCCGTGTCATCGTGTAATAGGAAAGAGCGGGAAACTTGTTGGGTATGCGGGCGGTTTATGGAGGAAAGAGTGGTTATTAAAACACGAAGGTATTTTGAAATGACGTATAGATGGGAAGAGGGATTGTTTTGAAATGTATAAATTGTGGGCAACTTTGCGAGGGAAATCAGTTAAATTGTGAAAGTTGCCAGCGGACTTTGCATACTGAACAGAGTGAAGGAAGTTCGCTAATAGACAAGGAATTAGAAGTATATGTAGGGAGACAATATCCGTATTACAAAAGGAAATGGGAGCTTGAGGAAAAGCGGATTGCTAGGTGGAGCTGGAATGGTTGGGCAGCTATTTTCAATGTAGGTTGGCTCGGATATCGTAAGTATTATTTACCTGCAGCTTTATTTGTATTGTTATTATTAGCGTGTGATGCGTTTTCTTATTATATGGGCTTCAACGTAGCATTGCCGATCATTAATATGGTGCCTCTTACGTTTCTATTACTCGTTTTTATTTTATTTGGAATGGCGATTTTTGCGAATGGATTATATTATCAATTTGCAGAAAGGCGTATATATCGAATAAAAGCACGAGAAATTCAAGATGAATCGGTTGAAAAGTACCTCATTCGTGATAGTGGTGGAACGAGTAAAATGGGAGCAACAATTGTTACGATTTTAGCGGTTGCTAGTATTTTTATCAGCCATTTCTTTTTCCCGACTGATCGAGATATTATTCAAAAAGTTCGTACAAGCTCGCTATATGAATATCCATTCTTTTCAATTGGTGAATCGTTTGAAAATTATTTTAGAAATCCGGGTTGGGCATATTATCGTGGCACTGAAGGATTAGAATTGGTAGAGTTCCAAGGGGATAGTCCGGATATGTCGAAGAAAAAGGTTACGATCCAATTTGTTGTTGATTATAAATTGGGTGAGATCGAACCATACTCACTTATGATTAATGGCGAATCTAAAAATGAGGAAGAATTTTTAAAGATAATGGACGAAATATTTAAAGTTCAAAATCCATTTGACATAGAGGATGGATTACAAGTAAAAGAAATAGAAAAAGAAGTGGATAGTAGAGCTCTCTATCCGCTTCTTTTTTTGTATATACGAAAATAATATTTGAAATAATCTGAATCTTTTGTATAATAATATGTATTATACTGGCTTTCATTTATCCCGCTTTAATGGGCAGTAAGACCCCCACCTCAAAATTCAGTGAAAGCAAAGAAGTTAGGTGGGGGGTAACTGCCCATTAAAGCCCGATTGGTTCAACTAATAATCAGTGGGGGATGAAGAACCCCCCACTGATTAAAGTTTCACTTTATACATATAGATTGGGGGAAGGAACAATGAAGAGAAAGGCAACAACGATTGCTGCAGTTGCATTATCGACTAGCGTATTAGTTGCAGGTTGCGGAAATGGGGAGAAGGCATCTACAACGAAGAAAGAAGCAGGTAAGGGGGTAGCAGATAAGCAAGTATTAAACTTACTAGAAACAGCAGAAATTCCTTCAATGGATACGTCAAAATCAACAGACTCTGTATCATTCCGTGCCTTTGTAAATGCAATGGAAGGATTATATCGCTTGGATAAGGATAATAAACCAACTCCAGGTATGGCAAAAGACGTGAAAATTAGTGAAGATAAAAAGACATATACATTTGAATTACGTGATGCGAAATGGTCAAATGGTGATCCAGTTCGAGCACAAGATTTTGTATATGCATGGCAACGTACATTAGATAAAGCAACGGCAGCTGAGTATGCATTTATTTTATTTGATGTGAAAAATGCACAGAAAGTAAATAAAGGAGAGTTACCGTTAGATCAATTAGGAGTGAAAGCGAAGGATGATAAAACGTTAGTAGTAGAATTAGAACAACCAGCACCATATTTCCTTGAGCTTACTTCATTCCCAACATTCTTCCCTTTAAATGAAAAATATGTGAAAGAACAAGGAGATAAATACGGATTAGAAGCAGATAAATTATTATATAATGGACCGTTTACGATGAGTGAATGGAAACATGAACGAAGTTATCAGTTAAAGAAAAACCCTAATTATTGGGATAAAGATACTGTGAAGTTAGAAGAAATTAATGTGAATATTGTGAAGGAAACGAGCACAGGAGTAAATTTATATGATAGTGATCAAGCGGACCGTGTTATTTTAACTTCTGAATTTGTTGATAAATATAAAAAGAATAAGCCAGATGAATTTAAAACGAAGTTAGATCCACGTATGTATTTCTTACGATTTAACCAAAAAAATGCAACGTTTAAAAATCAAAAAGTTCGTGAAGCAATTGACCTAGCATATGATAAAAAAGGAATTGCAAATGTTATTTTAAATGACGGATCATTGCCAGCATATTTCTTAGTACCTGAAAAATTTACGACAGGACCAGATGGGAAAGATTTCCGTACTGTAAATAAAAATTTCCGTGACAGTAAAGATAATGCAGCAAAAGCGAAAAAGTTATGGGAAGAAGCAAAGAAAGAACTTGGCCAAGATACAATTACAGTCGAATTACTAAATGATGATAACGGTAGTCGTAAAAAAGTAGGAGACTTTATTAAAGAAGAGTTAGAGAAAAATTTACCTGGTATTAAAGTGAATTTAAAACAACAGCCATATAAACAGAAGTTAGATTTAGAAAAGAAATTTGAATATGAATTCTCTTTATCTGCATGGAGTCCAGACTATCCAGATCCAATGACTTATATTGATATGTTTGTTACTGGAAGCTCATTTAATGAAATGGATTATTCTAATCCGAAGTATGATGAGTTAGTAGCGAAGTCAAAAGGAGAACTATTAAAAGATGATAAAGCACGCTGGAATGCACTTGCAGAAGCGGAAAAAATCTTAATTGGTCAAGATGCTGCCATTTCTCCTACGTATCAACAAAGTACAGCATATTTAGAGAAACCGTACGTAAAAGGTATTGCGAATCATACGTTTGGTGGGGACTTCAGTTATAAGTGGGCATATATTACAAAAAAATAGTATAATAAAAGATGAGTGAATTTTCGCTCATCTTTTATTTGTATAGGAGGAATTATAGTTGTTAAACGGAATCAATCATCTTTGTTTTTCAGTATCTAATCTAGAAGATTCTATTGAATTTTACGAAAAAGTATTGGAAGGAGAATTATTAGTTAGAGGAAGAAAACTTGCATATTTTAATATATGTGGAGTATGGGTAGCACTTAATGAAGAAATACATATTCCGAGAAATGAGATTTATCAATCTTATACACATATTGCGTTTTCTGTTGAACAGAAAGACTTTGAAAGTCTACTGCAGCGATTAGAAGAAAATGATGTTCATATTTTAAAAGGAAGAGAACGTGATGTAAGGGATTGTGAATCTATCTATTTTGTTGACCCAGACGGACATAAGTTTGAATTTCATTCAGGGACATTGCAAGACAGACTTAATTATTATAGGGAAGATAAACCTCATATGACATTTTACTAAGGAGGAAAAGAAGTTGCATGCGCTAGTAATTGGTGGAACAGGAATGCTAAAGAGGGTGTCTATGTGGCTTTGTGAGCAAGAGTTTCATGTTTCTATTATTGGAAGAGATGAAGTGAAATTAGAAAATGTTAAACGAGAGAGTGCTATACCAGAAAATATCACATGCCTTCCGTTAGATTATCATAATGATGACGATGTAAAGGTAGCTATTAAAAGCACAATTGAGCGGAATGGCCCAATAACATTAGTTGTCGCATGGATACACTCAAGTGCAAAAGATGCGTTATCACTTATTTGTAGAGAATTAGACTTGTCGTCTGAAACATACGAAGTTTTTCATATTTTAGGCAATAAAGCGTCGAGAATAGCCTCACAAAAAATAGGCGGTACGCGTAGCTATCATAGAATAATTTTAGGTTTTATATTAGAAGATACATACGCAAGATGGCTTACTCATGAAGAAATATCGGATGGGGTAATAAAAGGAATTGAAAGTAAATGTAATGAATGGATTGTAGGACGAGTAGAACCGTGGGAATTGCGGCCAACATGGTAAGGGGGAATTGAAGTGAAGACAACGGTATATGTAACAAGGCATGGTGAAACGGAATGGAATGTAGCGAAGCGAATGCAAGGACGGAAAAATTCTGCTTTAACTGAAAATGGTATACTGCAAGCTAAGCAATTAGGAGAGCGAATGAAAGATTTATCTATTCATGCGATCTATAGTAGTCCGAGTGAAAGAACCCTTCATACTGCAGAGTTAATAAAGGGAGAACGTGATATACCAATAATCGCGGATGAGCATTTCTATGAAATTAGCATGGGTATATGGGAAGGACAGACCATTGATGATATAGAAAGGCAATACCCAGACGACATACAGTTATTTTGGTATGAACCACATCTTTTTCAGTCAACATCAGGAGAAAATTTTGAGGCTGTTCATAAAAGGGTAATTGAGGGGATGCAGATTCTTTTAGAAAAGCATAAAGGAGAAAGTATATTAATTGTTTCTCATGCGGCAGCGGCAAAGCTACTTGTAGGACATTTTGCAGGTATTGAAATAGAAAATGTGTGGGATGATCCATTTATGCATAGTGCTAGTTTGAGTATTATAGAATTTGAAGAAGATAAAGGTGAAGTGAAGCAATTTGCAGATATAAGTCATTTTCAGTAAGCATACAAAAAAGGCCGTGAAAACGGCCTTTTTTGTATGAAAAACTAGCAATTGCGTTTTTTATACCAGAAGTGATCGAATTTCTTGTTTTTGCAAGATGGGAATTTATGTCCGCCACCTTTGCAATCGTTCCATTTCTTTCCATCATCACACGAATCGTCGCAAGAGCCACCGTGTCCATTCGGGAAGAATTCGCATTTTTTACAGTAACATCGTTTCGTCCAGTAAAATTTCTTTTCAAAGCGTACACATTTTGTAACGAAAGTACAATGTTTTCTACGAGTACGTTTTGTAACTAAAACGCATTCTTTTCTACGTGTTACTTTCGTAACGAACGTCCATTTTTGAACGCGTACACGCGTACATTTCGTAACAAATGTCCATTTTTTAACATGCGTACATTTTGTAACGAAAGTACAATGTTTCACGCGAGTACATCTTGTTCTTGGACATTTACAATCGTCGCTACATTCTATTTTTGTAGTACAATCATCATCGCATTCAAAAGTACTTGGATCTTGGTGTAAGAAATCCTCCATCCCAGCACTTTTGATTTCTTCAACCGCTTTTCTAATATCACGTTTCATAGAAATCCTCCTTATCATGTATTCAGGTGAAAAGGTATTCTTTTTCCTTAACATGATATGAGATATGACGTCTTTCTGAACAGGACAAGAGTGTAATTTTATATAAATAGATGATAGCGGATGTATGGACAAGGCGAGTTGCATACATTGAATGAAGAGAACTGAGAAGGGATGAGAAAACATGTTACCTTCATATGATTTTTTTATTCATCCAATGTACTTAGTGGAATTGAAAAAAGACATTTGGTCAGACAGTCCAGTGCCAGCAAAATTAACTTATGGAAAAAAGAAGTATGATATTGATATCGTATACCGTGGTGCTCATATTCGTGAATTTGAGAAAAAATCTTATCATGTTATGTTTTATAAGCCTAAAAAATTTCAAGGTGCGAAAGAGATTCATTTAAATTCTGAGTTTATGGATCCGTCTCTCATACGAAATAAATTATCTTTAGACTTTTTTCATGATATTGGTGTACTTTCACCGAAATCACAACATGTGTTTATAAAAATTAATGGTCAAATTCAAGGTGTATATTTACAGTTAGAATCAGTTGACGAAAACTTTTTGAAAAATAGAGGATTACCGAGTGGTTCTATTTATTATGCGATAGATGATGATGCGAATTTTTCTTTAATAAGTGAGAGAGATAAAGATGTTAAGACCGAGCTCTTTGCGGGTTATGAATTTAAATACTCGAATGAAAATAGTGAAGAACAGCTGAGTGAATTTGTATTTCAAGCGAACGCTTTGTCGAGGGAATCTTATGAAAAAGAAATTGGGAAGTTTTTGCATGTTGATAAATATTTACGATGGTTAGCTGGCGTTATTTTTACACAAAACTTTGATGGTTTCGTTCATAACTATGCACTATATCATAATGATGAAACAAATTTATTTGAAGTAATACCGTGGGATTATGATGCGACTTGGGGGCGAGATGTACAAGGGAGACCACTTAATCATGAATATATTCGTATTCAAGGTTATAACACGTTAAGTGCAAGATTGTTAGATATACCTGTATTTAGAAAGCAATACCGAGGTATTTTGGAAGAAATATTAGAAGAACAATTTACCGTTTCATTTATGATGCCGAAAGTAGAAAGTTTGTGTGAGTCGATTCGTCCTTATTTACTACAAGATCCATATATGAAAGAAAAATTAGAAATATTTGATCAAGAAGCTGATATGATTGAGGAATATATAAATAAAAGAAGAAAGTATATACAAGATCATTTACATGAATTGGATTAATTTTGAAAGAGATTGGAACATTATCAATCTCTTTTTTTGTATAATAAAGAAGTATTGGTAGAATTGGCGTAATATATACTTAATAAAGGATGGAGATGTGGAAACATGACGGTAAAATGGATTGATTGGGTAAAACAAATACAATCTATAGCTCAAGCGGGTTTAACGTATTCTAAGGATGTGTATGATATAGAACGTTTCCAACAATTACGGGATATTTCCATTTCGATGATGTCACATTATACAAAGACAGATTGGGAAGTTGTAGAGAAGTTATTTGCAAATGAGACAGGCTATCAAACACCTAAAGTCGATATAAGAGCAGTCGTTTTTCAAAATGAAAAGTTATTATTTGTGAAAGAAAAAAGTGATGGGAAATGGGCATTGCCAGGTGGATGGGCTGATATCGGTTATACGCCGACAGAAGTAGCAGCAAAAGAGGTTTTCGAAGAGACAGGTTATGAGGTAGATCATTTTAAGTTACTAGCTATATTTGATAAAGAAAAACATCAACCATCGCCTTCAGCAACGCATGTATATAAAATTTTTATTGGCTGTAAAATTATTGGTGGTGAAAAGAAAACTAGTATTGAAACAGATGATGTGGAGTTTTTTGGTGAAAATGAATTGCCTAATTTATCGATTGCTAGAAATACAGAAGAGCAAATTAAACAAATGTTTGCCTACATAAAAGAACCTCAGAAAGAAATAGTAATAGATTAATAATGCGTATGCCTGTGATATTGTCGGCATGAAGATATTGGCAGAATGCAACCTTTATGTAATAATGAGATGGTATGTGAAGAAAAAAGGAGATAGAAAATAAGATGTTAGCAAGCATAATAGATCAGTTATTGCAATTTTTTGCAAGTTTAGGTTACTTTGGAGTAGCGCTAGCTTTAATGATTGAAATTATCCCGAGTGAAATTGTACTTTCGTATGCTGGCTTTTTAGTCGCAGATGGTAAAATTAGCTTTGTCGGTGCAGTTATTGCTGGAACAATCGGTGGTACTTTAGCCCAAATCTTTTTATACTGGCTTGGATACTACGGAGGACGTCCAGTTGTAGAGAAATATGGGAAATATCTGCTTATTAATAAACACCATTTAGACATAGCAGAAAATTGGTTTAAGCGTTACGGAGCAGGCGTAATCTTTTCGGCACGTTTTATCCCAGTCGTACGTCATGCAATTTCTATTCCAGCAGGATTAGCTAAGATGCCATTAAAACTATTCACACTGTATACAGTAGTTGCGATTATTCCGTGGTCAATACTATTTATATATTTAGGTGAAAAGCTTGGTGGAAATTGGCGACATATTAAAGAATATGCATCTGATTACACACATTACATAATTATAGGAGCGATTCTCTTTATTGCTCTATACTTCGGTTTAAAGTATTTCAAAAAGAAAAAAGCAGCGCGTTAAAGTCAATGATTTTTCATTGGCTTTTTTTACTTGTTTCGGTTCTAAAAAAAAAGAGTTGTCCATAATGTGTAATAATAAAGTGTAGCGGGGGAATGTGATGAAAGGGTCACCGTTTATACGTGGAACGATATTTTTAACAATGGCAACGATGATATCTAAAATGTTAGGGTTTATATATGTTATACCATTTACAGCTATGGTCGGTACGAGTGGATACGTTTTATACACGTATGCTTATCGTCCATATACAATTATGCTCAGCATTGCGACGATGGGACTACCACTTGCAGTTTCAAAGATGGTATCAAAATATGATCAACTAAATGATTATCATACGGTTAAGAGAGTGCTGAAAAGTGGAATTGTTTTTATGTTTATAATGGGAATTATTTCGAGTTTTACGTTGTATATGCTAGCTCCGCATTTGGCTAAACTTGTAATCGATGGAAATGATCAAACGGGGAATAGTATAGCGGCGGTCACTACTAATATTCAAATTGTAAGTTTTGCGTTAATACTTGTACCAGTCATGAGTTTATTAAGGGGCTTTTTTCAAGGGTTCCAATCGATGGGGCCTTCTGCTCTAAGTGTAGTTGTAGAGCAATTTTTTCGGGTATTAACCATCTTGATAGGAAGCTTTGTCGTTATATATATTTTAAAAGCTTCTATCTCACTAGCTGTTGGTATTTCAACATTCGGTGCTTTTATGGGAGCGATAGGTGGACTAACTGTTTTAAGTGCGTATTACATAAGGAGGAGAAAGCACTTAAAGAAAAAAGAAATGGCAAGTATACCACAAACAACGAAATCTTTTTTCTCACTCTATAAGGAGCTCTTTACATATTCAATACCATTTGTTGTGGTTGGTTTAGCAATTCCGTTGTATCAGACGATTGACACATTTACAATTAATAAATTGCTTATACAAATGGGATATATGCAAGGAGAAGCAGAGAAGATTAATGCAATAATTGGACTTGTTCAGATGGTTGTACTTATCCCAGTTTCCGTTGCGACTGCTTTTAGTATGTCACTCGTACCTGAGATGACAAAAGCTTATACAGCAGGAAATGTGAAGTTACTGTACAAACATTTTACGAGGACGAATCTATTAGTGGTAGGTATTACGGTACCAGCGGCGATTGGAATGATGATGTTAGCAAAACCAGTATATACTCTTTTATTCGGTGCCGGAAATGATCCAGAGATGGGGAGTATTATTTTACAGTATTACGCTCCTGCCTGTATACTATTTTCGCTTTTTACAGTAACAGCTGCGATGCTGCAAGGAATCAATCAGCAACAGAAAACGGTGCTAGGGTTAGTGATTGGCATTATTGTAAAGATAGTTTTAAATATTGTATTGCTTCCGTATTTCGATTATGTAAGTTTTATTATTTCAACATACGCTGGTTACACGATTTCAGTTGGTTTTAACTTGTGGATGCTTTCTAAATATGTTATAAAGGCAACATAAGCTTTTTAAGGCAGAGAGCGCTCTGTCTTTTTCTTTGTTTAAAATATTTTTCTTGTAAAAACGTTTTCAAAATAATTTTTCTATTGAAATTTAAACGTATGTTTCATATGCTGAGAATGGCGGTTCAAAAACTGTTATGTAAGAGAGGTAGATTCCTACATGTAAAAAGAATCGGGGTGATAGTATGTTAAATATTTATTTAACAGACCGAAACGGAAAACTACAAGAGATTGAGGAAATGCAAAAGGGTTGCTGGATTAATGTACTTCATCCAACGGAAGAAGAAATTCAATATCTAGTACAAACTTTAAATGTAGACTTAGATTTCATTAAAGACCCTTTAGATGATGAAGAACGTTCTCGTATTGAAAAGGAAGACAGTAATACTTTAATAATCGTGGATATTCCAACAGTTAGACATGATGAAGAAGGAAATTCGATTTATGACACGATTCCAATAGGTATGATTGTTATGCCAGATTGTTTTGTGACAATTTGTTTAGAGGAAAACCCAATATTTGAACGTTTTATTAATCAACGTATTAAAGAATTTTATACGTTTAAAAAGACACGATTTGCACTTCAGCTCTTATATACGATTTCTACTTATTATTTAAGATACTTAAAGCAAATTAACAGAAAAACAATTGATTTAGAGCATCAATTAAATCAGTCGATGAAAAATAAAGAGATTTTCACATTGCTAGGTCTTGAAAAAAGTTTAGTTTACTTTACAACATCATTAAAGGCGAATAAAATCGTAATTCAAAAGTTAATGCGTAACAGTACATTTTTAAAAATGTATGAAGACGATCAAGATTTATTAGAAGATGTATTAATTGAAAATAAACAGGCTATTGAAATGGCGGAAATATATAGTCACATTTTAAGTGGAATGATGAATACTTTTAGTTCCGTTATATCAAATAACTTAAATAGTGTTATGAAACTGTTAACGTCTATTACAATCATTTTATCGTTACCAACGATGGTTTCTAGTTTCTTTGGAATGAACGTAAAAGTTCCGTTTGAAGGGGAAGCGCACGGTTTTGTAATTGTACTTATAATATGTGTAACACTATCTTTCACATTAGCATTTGTTTTTTGGAAGAAACGTTACTTTTAACGATAAGAAAGCTGCTATAGCATAGTTATATAACTGCGCTAGAGCAGCTTTTTTGCTATGAAATCGAAAGTTTTGAATAGAATATAGCTTATGAAATGTAATGTATATGATAGAGGGGAATTTCGCATAAGTCTTGTTCAATTAATGAAATAGGGTTAAAATTACATATTGTTAATGAAAAGTTGGAGGAAATACATCATGGAATTGTTTCAATTACCGAAAGCATTCCTGCAAATGAATACAATCTTTATCTCCATATTGATCGAAGCACTTCCTTTTGTGCTCATTGGTGTATTTATTTCAGGATTCATTCAAATGTTTGTTACAGAAGATATGGTAGCAAAATGGATGCCGAAAAACCGATTTCTGTCTGTTTTAATGGCTACTTTTTTAGGGATGATGTTTCCGGGCTGTGAATGTGGAATTGTTCCGATTGTAAGACGATTAATCGGAAAAGGGGTTCCGCCATATGCCGGGATTGCATTTATGTTAACTGGACCAATCATTAATCCAGTCGTATTATTTGCAACATACGTTGCCTTTGGAAGTAGTATGCACATGGTATGGTATCGTTCTATTGTAGCGATTATCGTAGCAATTATCGTTGGAATTATATTATCATTTATGTTTAAAGAACATCAATTACGAGATGATCACTTCCCAGAAGTGAATCATAAGCGTCCATTACGTAAAAAAATGTGGGATGTATGTACGCATGCTGTTGAGGAATTTTTCTCGATGGGGAAATATTTAGTATTAGGTGCGTTAATTGCAGCAGCAGTTCAAACGTTCGTACAAACTTCAACACTTCTTGCTATAGGACAAGGTCCGTTTTCTTCACCAGCTGTTATGATGGGACTTGCTTACATTTTATCACTTTGTTCAGAAGCAGATGCATTTATTGCTTCGTCATTCCAAAGTACATTTTCAACAGCATCACTTGTCGCGTTCCTCGTATATGGACCGATGGTGGATATTAAAAATATGTTTATGATGCTTGCGACATTTAAAACAAAATTTGTAATTGTCGTTACAGTTACAGTTACACTTGTTGTTTATGCAAGCTCACTACTCATTTATGCGATGGGGTGGTAGGTTATGTTTCGAGCATATATATTATTAGGTTTTACAATCTTAATCGCGCAGCTTCATATTTCAGGTAATATTACGAAGTATATTAATATGAAGTATGCCTACTTATCAAAAACAGCAGCTATTATATTAGGTTTTTTAACTGTTGTTCAAATTATAATCGTTTTCCAAAAAGAACATCAAAAAGAAAGAGAACAGCATAATTGTGGTTGTGATCATAGCCATTGTGGGCATGATCATTCGAAAGATGAAAATACTTGGTGGAAAAAAGCATTTTCGTACACATTGTTTTGTTTTCCGATAGTCTCAGGTTTATTTTTCCCGATTGCAACGTTAGATTCAGATATTGTTAAGGCAAAAGGGTTTCATTTTCCAGTAGCACAAGCGGAAAGTAAAGATCCATTTATGACAAGGCAATTTCTAAGACCTGATACGAGCATTTATTACGGGAAAGAAGGATATCGTGGTGTAATGGAAAAAGGGAAAAAAGAGTTTGTTACGAAAGATAGTATTGCTTTAAAAGATGAAGATTTCTTAAAAGGGATGGAAACAATTTATAATTATCCTGGCGAGTTTACTGGGAAGAAATTATCTTTTAAAGGGTTTGTTTTCAAAGATGATTCTTCTAAAAAAGAACAATATTTCTTATTCCGTTTCGGTATTATACATTGTGTAGCGGATTCTGGTGTATATGGTATGTTAGTGAAAAAGCCAGAAGGGGTAGAATGGACCAATGATGATTGGATTCAAGTTGAAGGAGAAATATCAACGGAATTTTATCAGCCATTCCATGCGAACATTCCTGTTTTAGAAGTAACGAAATGGAATAAAGTTGAACAACCGAAAGAGCAATATGTATTTAGAGGAGCCGATTGATAACATCGGTTCTTTTTTATGGACTAAGAGTTCTGAATGTTGTTAATATTAAACGTGTAGTTCATTTAGTATAGTGATTATTGAGATATTAGGGATACATCATTAAAGGGGTGATAACAATGACAGAAGTAAAGGGGAAAACAGCCAATGAATCAAGGGTGTTCAAAACGAGCCGAGTATTTCCAACAGATTTAAATGATCATAATACGTTATTTGGTGGAAAGATATTAGCCGAGATGGATATGGTTGCTTCTATTTCAGCGACGAGGCATGCAAGAAAAGAATGCGTCACAGCATCTATGGATTGGGTAGATTTTTTACATCCTGTTCGTTCTACCGATTGTGTGAGTTATGAATCCTTTGTAATTTGGACGGGTAGAACGTCTATGGAAGTATTTGTGAAGGTAGTAGCAGAAGATTTAATTTCAGGTGAGAAGCGCATCGCAGCAACGTCATTTGTTACTTTTGTTGCACTTAGTAAGGAGAACAATCCAGTTCCAGTTCCTCGAGTAATTCCTGAAACAGAAGAAGAGAAAGAATTACATCGCATTGCGGTATTGCGTGCAGAACAACGTCATATACGTAAGGCGGAGAGTAAGAAAGTAGCCACATTACTAACTTTTTAAGTTGAATATTAAGTCGTTAAAGGTATTATAACGGACTGAAATGTTTTTCATATGAAAAGCGGACACCTAACAATAGGTGTCCGCTTTTATAGTTTTTTCATCCACATATCATATGACTGTAACTACTTAGCAGAAGCAAGCAGCACCGACGATGATTAAGAGGATAAATAATACGACTAATAGCGCGAATCCATTACCATGTGCGAAGCCCATTGTTATTTCCTCCTTTTATTTTAAGATACAACATACAATATGCAAATGAGCTATCGTTTGATATGGACATATATCATGCAATGACATATTTTCTTGAATGATATTGTATTAAAAAAGGGAAGATATAGAAATAACAGTAAGTGGAGAAAGGAAAATATCCATGAAACACTTTTCCGTTGTAATCCTTTGTGTAATAGGTGTATTCATTTGGATGAACATCGATGTGGAAATGGGGAAAAAAATGGCTAGTGAATATGAATTAGGACAAGTTCGATTGGGTGAATTTCAACTGTATACGAACGGTGAAGAATTATATACAAAATTATTTGAGGATATACGCAATGCGGAAAAATACATATATATCCATTTTTATATTGTAGGTAAAGATGGAATAAGCAAAGAGTTTTTGCAGTTGCTTGAGAAAAAGGCAGCGAGTGGAGTAGAAGTGAAATTGTCAGTCGATCGAATAGGTGGATATAAGCTGAAGAAAAAGATAATTCGTCAACTAAAAAGCAATGGTGTCCAGTTTACGTTTAGTAAAAAGCCTAAACTAAAACACATATTCTATTCGTTGCATCAACGAAATCATAGACGAATTGTTACGATAGACGGAAAATTATCATATATCGGCGGCTTTAACATCGGAAAGGAATACCTTGGACAAGATCCGAAATTTGGTCCATGGCGTGATTATCATGTACGAGTCAAGGGGAATGGTGCCACGGATATGGAAAGAAAATTCGCTGATGACTGGAAAGAAGATACGGGAGAAAAAATGTCTGTACATGAAAGTTTACCTGCAATAGGGAATGTAAAATATCAATATTTATTTTCAGACGGAAAAGGGTTATGGGAAAAATATGGAGCGCTTTTAAAGCAGGCTAAAAAGTCTTTAATTATTGCTACACCATATTTTGTACCAAGTAAAGAAATGATGAAAGAGTTAAAAGGTGCATTAAACCGCGGTGTCAATGTGAAAATTCTCGTACCATTTAAAAGTGATGCAGTATTGTTAAAACAAGCTGCCTACCCGTATTTGAGAGAGATGAACCATGCTGGAGCGGAGATTTATCAATATCGGAATGGTTTTTTTCATGGGAAAGTAACAATCATTGATGGAGAAATTGTTGATATAGGTACAGCGAATTTTGATAATAGAAGTTTTTATTTAAATTGTGAATCTAATTGTGTCGTATATGATAAAACAGTTGTTGCTGACGTATGGGATCGACTAAAAGAAGACTTCCATAAATCAAAAAGATTTTCGGAAGAAGATTTTGAGAAAATTAGTAAATGGGATTGGTTTTTAGCAAGAATAGCAAATGTTATAGCATCATATTTATAGCATATAGACAAAAAGTAGGGAGGCACTTTCATGGATTGTATGAAAGAATTGATGAGGTATAGTTATATGCTTATATATAAGGTTGGGGAGTATACAGGACAGGTAAGAGACGAAGAATTAAAGGAGCTATTACAGCATCATTTACCATATATGTTGCAAGCATATAATGAACAAGTGAATTTTCAAGAAGGAGAGAACGTACAGCATATAACTTGTGAACCAATTTCATTTCATTTTCATGAAATGGAAAAGGAAACTGATAGTAAATATACAGGTGATATTTATATTGCAACTTGTTATATTTCGCATTTGAAACGGTTAGCGTTAAAGTTTGCTCAAGTGGCAGTTGAAGTTGCAAATCCAGAATTTCGCTCGTTTTTAGAAAACTGCTTCCTGAAAATGAATCGTTATGCCTATAGTGTATGGCAATATGTCGTGAAGAAAGAGTATAAGATTAAACATGTATATGAAAAGGAGAAGTTTGCATAAGAAACTAAGGCGGAAAGATAGGCGCCTTAGTTTTTTACTTTTTGTGGAGAAAAAATGACTATATGTACATATCTATTATCAGAAAATTTACAAATATTTACCGTTTATTTACTATTTTTCAATCTTTCCTTTAAAAATAGAGAGTAATATGGGATTGTACATATTCTATCAAAAGGAGGAAACGCAAATGAACAAATGGGTTAAATCATTAACTGCTATGGCGCTTGCAAGTTCTTTATTAATGGTAGGTTGTAGTAAAGGTGAGGACAAGAAGAAAGAAGACGATACAACAACACAACAAGAGGATAAAAAGGATAAAGAAACAAGTGGAACTGAGAAGTCTACGGATTCTAAAGAAAAGAAATAATGTAATAATAGAGCTTTCTCTTTTATGTGAGGAAGCTTTTTTGTTGTAAATTGATTGAGATTATTGAAAAATAGAGAAAGAATGAAAGAGGGGGAAAACAAATGAAAGTATGTATATTGGGAGGAACAGGGCGAGTAGGTTCAAACATAATTAAATTAGCATTAAAAGATTCAGCAGAAGTGAATGCATTAGCGCGTGATTCAAGTAGAGTAGAAATAAATCATGAAAGATTACGAGTTATAGAAGGTAATGTATTAAATGAAAATGATATAAAGAAAGCGATAGAAGGAAGCGATATAGTAATTAGTGCACTTGGAACGGATCAAAATGGGACGTTAGCGAAGAGTATGCCACAAATTATAAAGAAAATGGAAGAAGAAGGAGTTCGTAAAATCATTACAATAGGAACAGCCGGTATTTTACAAGCAAGAACAAATCTAAATTTATATCGTTTTCAATCAACGGAATCAAAGAGAAAGTCGACAACAGCAGCAGAAGATCATTTAGCTGCATATAAGATACTTAGTAGTAGTAATTTATGCTGGACGGTCGTTTGTCCGACGCATTTAATTGACGGTGATGTGACAGGTATATATCGAACTGAAAAAGATGTATTACCAGAAGGAGGAGCAAAAATAACAGTTGGTGATACAGCGCAATTTACGTGGAATCTGTGTAGTGAAAACAAATATGAGAATAGCCGAGTAGGTATTTCCTATTAAAAAACCATCCCGAAATTGGGATGGTTAAAAGACGATATAACATACAAATATAATAATCATAATGATTTGGAGAATGGCTTTCGCTACTGTACTGCTTAAAAAACCAACTACAGTAGCAACTCCTACTAGAAAGGCGTCTTTTGGCGCTTTTTTATGCATGAGTTCTGTAATAAATACGGATAAGAACGGTATGATAATTAAACCGAATGGTGGGAAAAAGAAAGATCCGACGATGATAGAAATCATACCGACACGTTCTCCCCATTTAGAACTTCCGTATTTTTTTAAGAAATATCCATTTGCAATAAAATCAGCAACGAAAATGAATAGTGTGAAAATGACTTGAATAATCCAAAAGGAAGTTGTTAGTTCTCCGCCATTTATACCGAAATGGTAAATGAAATATCCAGCCCAGACAGCGAGGATGCCTGGAATGATAGGATAAATAAAGGCGAGAAATGAAACAATGAAACAGGCAATGATACAGATTGTTAATAATACTGTCACTTTATAGCTCCTTTTTTATATCTAATTTATGTACAGCAATTTTTTTGACTTGATGTCCATCAAGTTCTAATGCCTTAAATTGAAAACCGGCATATTCGATGGAGTAGCCAGCTTCAATATTTACGTCAACGGCTTGCGATAATAGCCAGCCTCCGATTGTATCTAAGTCGCTCTCATCAATATGTAAGCCAAACATATCATTTACTTCAGAAATAAGTACTTTTCCATCTAAAACAGTAAGTTTAGGCGTACGCTTTTCAATCATAGGTGATTCATCCGCATCAAACTCATCTTGAATTTCCCCAATGATTTCTTCAAGAATATCTTCCATTGTTAAAAGTCCAGCAGTACCACCATATTCATCCATAACGATTGCCATCTGAACGCGATTTTTTTGTAGATGAACTAACGTTTTGCGAATTGGAACAGTTTCAAATACAGTTAGTACTGGATGTATGTAAGATTCAAGTGGCTTATGAATGCCTTTTGTTTGATCATGAAATACTTCTTTCGTATTGATCATACCGATAATATCATCTTTATCTTTTTCGATGATAGGGTAGCGTGTATACTTTTCAGTTGCGACGATATCCATATTTTCTTCTAACGTATTTTCAGTAGATAAGCAAATCATTTCTGTACGAGGGACCATAATTTCTTTCGCAACTCGGTCGTCAAATTCAAAAATATTATTTACATATTTATATTCGGTTTGATTTATTTCGCCGCTTTTGAAACTTTCACCTAAAATGAGTCGTAGTTCCTCTTCAGAATGGGCAAGTTCATTTTCTTTCGCAGGTTCTAAACCGAGTAGTTTTGTGAAAAAGATAGCAGTACTATTAAGTAACCAAATGAACGGGTACATAATTTTATCAAATAAAATAAGTGGTCGTGCAAACTTAAGTGTGATTGCTTCTGCTTTTTGAATTGCAAAAGACTTTGGAACTAATTCACCTAATACAACATGGAAAAATGTAATCACACTAAAAGCAATAATAAAGGATAAAGTATTTGCCATTGTTCCAGTAATATTAATTTTTTCAAAGAGTGGTCGTAGTAAATGTTCCACAGTCGGTTCACCAAGCCAACCAAGCCCTAAAGAAGTAATTGTAATCCCGAGCTGACAAGCTGATAAATAAACGTCTAAATTGGATATGACACTTCTTGCAGCTAAGGCTTGTTTATTTCCTTCATTTGCAAGCTGATCAATTCGACTTTTTCGTACTTTTACAACAGCGAATTCTGATGCAACGAAAAAGCCGGAAATAAGGATAAGTATAAAGATGAGAAAAATATTTAATATGTCCAAGTGTATTCTCTATTCCGTCGTTTGGAATAAAGATGTCACCTCCTGCAATTATGTTATACTTTTATAATAAATCCAAATGAAAAGAATAGTCAAAGAAAAAGGGTAAATATTGGTATGTTTCTGCAATGGTTTTTGAATTTGCTGTTATTTTGTCCGCTATACAAAAGGAATAACCCTCTACTTTCAGATTCTAGAGGGTTATTTCAAATTAAGGTTTTGGAATACTTCTCGTTAAAGCGTATGATTGTTGTTTAAAGTGGTTTGTCGTCCATAGCGTTTGAAGGAATGAGAGTATACAATACGGGATATACAAAAGTAATAAGCTAATTGTAACAATAATAGGTGCATTTCCGCCGAATTGAACGATAAATTGCAATAGTCCACTTGCGTGAAAAACGCATTCCATAAAAACGAATGAAAGAATAATGGAACCTAAAATAGATTTATGATTCGAAGTAAGCGCTAAAAACAATGTATCTACAAGGAAAGAAGCTTGTTTTATTTCATATTCATTTGTATTACTTAAGAAAGGAATCCATTTTTTTATTGCTTGCATAACGATAATCATGGAAGTACTACAAACGATGATAAAAGATGAGTAGTAAGGAATCTTTATAAATTTTGTGATGTATAGGAGTAGTAATAAGACTGCGCATTGTAATAATACAGTACATAAAGAATAAGGAATCCATCTTAATAAAGAAGTGAACTTTTTAACCGATTGAGGTGCTTTAAAAAATAAATGGCCAATCCCTAAGCTGATGAAGAATCCGATTGCAAGAGTAAAGGTAAAACGAACAATCGATAAAAAATATATTTCCCACATGTAAGGGAATAACGGTGTTGATTGATTAGCAGTATGTACCATCTGATTTGCTGAGAAAAAGATAGATTCGTGCATCCAATCAATCTTTGGAATTGTCATCGAAGAAAGTTGTGCGAAGTTATGGAAAATGCTTATAAAGCCGGTGATGTATGAGTATTTATGTGTAATGAATAAAGCTGGAATAGGACTAATGATAAATATAATGAGAACACCAACGATAAATTTATATATATGTGAGCGCAATAAAGACATGTAACCACCTACTCTTTGAATATTCAGAAAATTCTTATTCTTATTTTAGCTTTTTTCGGAGTAAGTTACAATATATTTTTCTTAAAGAAGTTTAGTATTGTAGTGGATAGAATTGAATGAAAGGTGAATAAATTATGACAAGAAAATGAATAATTTTCAGAAAAATAAAATAAATCATTTATTTTTTTCTGAAAATATAATATAGTTATGGCACAGAAAGTATTTTAACATAAGGAGGCTGTTTATGAGGATTAAAGGGAATTATGTGCCGAAAAGGGAAGTTTTATTTTGCTCAAGTTCAATTACGATAGGGGAAGCACTAGAACATTTAAATAAAACTGGTTATCGTTGTGTACCAGTTTTAGATGAAAAAAAAGAGAAATATTTAGGGAATATATATAAAGTAGATATTTTAGAATATAAAGGTTCTCTGGAAGAAAATGTATTACGATTATTAAACGATAAAGAAGGATATGTCAGAGAAGATTCTTCGTTCTTTAAAGTATTTTTTACAATAAAAAAATTACCTTATTTATCAGTAGTTGATGAAAAAGGAGTCTTTCTTGGGATTTTAACGCATAAAAAGGTTTTTGAGCTATTAGAAGATGCCTGGGGCGTTCATTCTAGTAAATATTCTGTCATGATTGGGACACAAGATTATAATGGGGCTATTCAAAAATTATCGACAGTATTAAAAAAATATACAGGTATCCAAAGTTTAATGACTTTTGATAACGATGCCTTATTAGTTCGTAGAATTATGTTTACATTAGGAGAAGAGTTTAACGATGGTGAATTAGAGACGTTATTGAAAGATTTAGAAGATCACGGATTTAGAGTGGTGTATGTGGAAGAGATGAAAAATCCACGTGAAGTTGAAACGATAGAATAATATGCAAAAGCCGTCTAATTATGTTGGATGGCTTTTGTTATGTTACGTGTATAAAATTATTTGAAAATAACGATAGGATAATAAGTGAGTCTGAAACAATATTTGTGCAAAAGAATAAAAAATGTAGATAATTTTGATTTTCAAAAAAGTCAATTTGAAAATATGTTTTTATTTTTCAACTAAATATGTTACTATATGTGTGATAAAAACAAAGAGGTCTGACAACTATACTCCACGCAATACCACTCTAATGATTTAAAAATTCAAAAAAATCAAAAATTAATAATTAGAGTAAAAATAAGGGGACTGGAGAAATTATGGAGAAAGACACTGCTTTGTAAGGGGCATATTTTATCAGCTTGAACAGAGAGGAGGATGCATAGCATATTGTGAAAATAGAGATAAACAATGAAAAAGTGCTATGCAAATGAAAAGCATGAAGGGACGTTTAAGGCCAGGTGATACGGTAGCAATTGGATTAATGTTATTTGCACTATTTTTAGGAGCAGGAAATTTAATTTTCCCACCAGTTTTAGGGCAACAAGCTGGAGAGAATGTTTGGGTTGCTACAATTGGATTCCTCGTAACGGGAGTCGGATTACCCCTATTAGCTGTAACAGCTGTCGCGTTTGTAGAGGGGGACTTGAAAGCGCTATCTTCTAGAGTTCACCCTATATTTGCGTTTGTTTTCCCATTGATTAGTTATTTAGCGATTGGACCTTTTTTCGCGATTCCGCGTACGGGAGCCGTTTCATTTGAAATGGGTATGAAGCCATTTTTATCAGAGGCATTAGTTTCCGAATGGTACATGCTATTTCTTTTCACTATAATTTTCTTCGGAATAACTTGGTATTTATCTTTAAATCCATCAAAATTAGTGGATTGGTTCGGGAAATTTCTTACACCATTGTTAGTATTAATTGTTGCTGTAATTGTCGGAAAGGCAATTGTTGATCCGATTGGAGAACCAGCTGCACCGCTAGAGGCATACAAGGAAAATGCTTTCTTTGGTGGATTTATTCAAGGATATTTAACGATGGATGCAATTAGTGCGCTTGTATTTGGAATTGTAGTTGTACAAGTTATCCGCTCTAAAGGAATAAAAGAGAGTAATCAAATTGCAAAAATAACAGTAGTATCAGGTATTATCGCTGTACTTGGTTTAACGTTAATCTATTTATCACTTGCTTATCTTGGTTCAACAAGTACATCACTTGGGGTATCAGAGAATGGTGGACTTATTTTAACGAATGTTGTAAATGAGTTATATGGAACAAGTGGTAAAATTTTATTAGGACTTGTTATTGTACTTGCTTGTTTAACAACTTCTGTTGGATTAACATCAGCTTGTGCTGGCTTCTTTACAAACTTATTCCCAAAACTTTCGCATAAAACGATTGTAACAATGGTATGTGTATTTAGTTTAATTGTATCTAACCTAGGTTTAACGCAATTAATCGCAGTTACTTTACCAGTATTAATGATCATTTATCCAGTTGCAATCGTATTAATTGTACTTTCTTACTTCCATAAATGGATTGGGAAGCGTAATACCATTTATATTGGAGCTATTTTAGGTGCGTTGTTAATTAGTTTCTTTAACGGTTTAGAAAGTGCGAAGATTAAAATTGACGCGATTTCTAACGTACTACAAATGTTACCATTATATAAAGAAGGAATAGGATGGTTAATCCCATCATGTATTGGCGGGATCCTCGGTTTCTTCTTCTATAAATCAAATGAATCAAGTGAACTACAAAAGAAAGGTGCTTAGGCGCCTTTCTTTTTTTAAAGGGGATTTTTTTGTTTTGTCTAAGTAATAAATGAAAGGAGTGATAAAATGGCTAATTTTGAAGATTTTTTAACTTTGGATTTACGGATTGGGACTGTAACACATGCAGAGGAATTTAAAGAAGCGAGAGTTCCAGCGATTAAACTAGAAATTGATTTTGGAGAGCTTGGAATGAAGCAGTCAAGTGCTCAAATTACGAAGAGATATAACCCAGAAGATTTAATCGGTCAGCAAATCGTTGCTGTTGTAAATTTCCCGCCAAAACGTGTAGCTGGATTTAAATCAGAAGTGCTTGTTTTAGGAGGAGTACCTGAAGCGGGTGATGTTGTATTACTGCAGCCTAATATGGAATTACCAAATGGAACAAAAATTAGTTAATGTAAAGGCGGGGGAACATGGATATTGGATGCGAATACGTACAGTGTGCCATTTCGAATTTTGAAGCAACAAAGAAACAAGGGGAACGGGTGCTTTCACAATTATCATATGAACAGATTGAATGGTCTTCTCATGAAGCAACAAATAGCATAGCAATTATAATTAAGCATCTGCACGGTAATATGCGTTCTAGATGGACGGATTTTTTAACATCTGACGGTGAAAAAATAGATCGTAACCGAGATGCTGAATTTGAAGGTGGTTATTCTTCTAAGAAAGAGGTACTCGCAGCATGGAATGAAGGTTGGGAATATGTTTTTAAAACGATGAATGCGCTAACGCCAGAACATTTATTGCAGACGGTATATATTCGCGGTGAAGCACATACTGTCATGCAAGCAATTGAAAGACAAATTTCTCATTATGCTTTGCATATTGGACAAATGATTTACATCGGTAAAATGTTAAAAGAAAATGAGTGGGAATGTTTAAGTATTCCTAGAGGAAAGTCTAACTTTCATTTAGAGAAAAAGCGTTCAACATAATAATAGGAAAGAAACCGATATAAAATTGGAAGTAAGAAAACAAGCCAAATGATAGATGGCTCTGCAGTCATAAGAATGCTACCAACAATCAGCCCATATATAATAAGAAAGAAATTAATAAGTGTATTCACAGGGATAAATCGTGAGATAAAAACTTGCTGTCGTTTAAAACAATCACTATGAAATACATAAAAGCGGAAGTACCATGTGGTAGTAATAAGATCTTTCTTTCGCGTAATTCTTTTTTTGCATGTATGACAGATGAACGGTGGTTGCATTTCATTACGCTCCATTTTCTATATTTGTAATAATGTAGGACAAAAGTAGGTACAAAGTGTATATCCCTATATACGCTCCTGATATAAGAAAAAATGGATTTAGTAAAATCCCATGAATACTTGTCATAAAAACTAAGTCTTGTATTAAAACATCATATATATGAATAGAAATGATTGTACCGAGTACATAAAGTGCTAGATATGCTGAAATATGTAACGCAACACGGATGGTAGGATGCTTAGCAAGCCAATAAAAAATAAATGATAGTACAACGGGTAGTGTTCCTATTAGTAGTTTCAATTCATTTCACCTCATTAACAATATAGCCTGAATTTAGACGGTCTATTCTCTAGAGCTTGTACATAACTTGAAATAGAGAGGTGATAGTATGAATCGAGGCTTTTTTTATGTGAAATTCACGAGTGTACGTAAGTTAGTATTATTTATTATTGCTACAGTACTAGCGACTTTTTTTCTTATTAGTATGATGGTAACCTCTATGAAAGAGACGAAGTCAACGTATTTATATAATTGGTTAAATGAGTTATCAATGAATGGTTACATGTACGTTCTTGGGAAAGAGAATCATTATTTTACACAGGAATATCGAAATTTAAATCAAGATTTTTCAATATCTTCGTTTCTCTTTTCTATGGCTACGAATATTCGTTTTAACGATGTACGCAGTTTTGTCGGCAAAGAGCTACCTGGTTTCGGTAAGTACGATACAGAAATTGTTATTGCGGGGGAAGGAACAAATTATTCTAACTTGCCTATAGAGTCGAGCGTTCCACTTGAAGAAGTAGTAAAAGAACGGACTGGAGAAGGTGGACAGGCTCAAAAGCCGGATACGAATAAAGAGAAAAAGCAACCAGCTCAAACGACAGGAAAACGACAAGTTGCATTTATTTATCATTCGCATAGCTGGGAATCTTATTTGCCATTATTGAATTTAACAAATGATCCAAATCCGAATAAAGCCACAAGTTCCGTAACGAATATTTCAATAGTCGGCGACCGATTTCGTGAACAATTAGCAAATGAAGGAATCGGAGCAACTAACGACAAGACTGATGTTGGTCAAAAGTTGATTAGTAAAGGGTTAAATAGTAATAGTTCTTATAAAATCTCACGGGAAATTGTACAAGAAGCAATGGCCGGCAATAAAGAATTACAATACTTCTTTGATTTACATCGTGATAGTGCTCGGAAAAATGTCACGACAAAAATAATCGGTGATAAATCATATGCGAAGCTTGCGTTTGTAGTAGGGAAAGGTAACAAAAACTATGAAAAAAACTTGCAATTAGCAACGGCTTTACATGAGACGATTAGTAAAAAATATCCAGGCGTTAGTCGTGGTGTCATTCAAAAAGGATTTCAAACAGGAAATGGTGTCTACAATCAAGATTTGTCAGGACAAGCGATATTAATTGAAGTTGGTGGCGTAGATAATACAGAGGAAGAACTAAATCGATCGATTGATGCGCTAGCTAAAGCGTTTGGTGAATATTTCTGGCAAGCAGAAAAAGTGAATGGATAAAGTGAAACAGAAATGAATGCGAGAGTCTGAAAAAACGTGAGTGTAATGCTTGCGTTTTTTTGTAATTAATGATGCGTCACAGAATAGACATAATTTGTCGATGTTATAGTAATATCGAAATTTGTCAAATTATACTGGGAGATTTACAAAGGGATTTTCGGGAAAGTAGAGAAAATCTTTTTACAAGGAAAGCTTTTTATTATGAAATTGGTAGGGTGATTGAAGTGATTAGGGAAATCAAAGTAGAAGATGCAGCATCATTTTTGCAATTAAGTAAGCAATTAGATGAAGAAACAAAATTTATGTTGTATGAACCAGGAGAAAGGAAATTCACAGCCGAGCAACAAGAGCAAATGATTCAGCGCTTTGTAGAAAATAAATATGCAACAATATTGGTAGCAGTTGAAGAAGAGAGAATAGTAGGGTTTATTTTAGTGAATGGAAATCATATTCAAAGAAAGAGACATGTAGCAAGTATTGTAATTGGGATTTTGCAAGAGTATAGTGGGCAAGGTATTGGGACTAGATTGTTTAAAGAGGTCGAGAAGTGGGCAAGATTACATGATGTATGGCGTTTAGAATTAACGGTAATGGCCCACAATACAAGAGCTCAGGCACTATATAAAAAAGCTGGATTTGAGAAGGAAGGTGTCAAAAGAGCTGCTCTTATTATCGATGGAGAGAACATCGATGAGTATGAAATGGCCAAATTATTAAAATAAGAGGTCGTTATATGAAAAAAAGATGGATACTACTTGGTATCGTAGCGGCGATACTCATTGTTGGAGTAGCGGGAATCAATTATAAAATGTATAAGGATAAGCAAGCGCGCGAGGTGAATGTAAATAACATATTTCCGAAAGCGAAAGAAACGATTGCGAATATGGATGGAGATATTGCGGTAATTAGTAATCCGAATTCAATGCTTGTGCTTGTGAATAAAAGTAGGCGTTTACCAGATGGGTATAGACCGCCAGATTTAGTTATTCCGAAAGTGCGCTACTCTAGTGAAGGTGATCAAGAAAAGAAAAAAATGAGAAAAGAGGCGGCCGGTGCGCTTGAGGAAATGTTTCAGCAAGCGGATAAGGAGCGTGTTTTCTTATTTGCAGTCTCTGGATTTAGATCTTTTGATCGGCAAAAAGCGTTAAATACAATGTATAAAAAACAAGATGGAGAAGCAAAAACAGCGATGTCGAGTGCAGTTCCTGGAACGAGTGAACATCAAACTGGACTAGCTATGGATATCACATCACAATCTGCTAGGTTTCAGTTAGAGACAATTTTTGGTGAAACGAAAGAAGGGCAGTGGCTTTCTGAAAATGCCCATAAATTTGGTTTTGTCATTCGATATACAAAAGAGAAAGAATCGATTACGGGCTATCGATTTGAACCATGGCACGTGAGGTATGTGGGAAATCCACAAGCTACATATTTATATGAAAATCAACTGACACTTGAAGAAGTAGCGCAGTGAACAATTGAGGGGAGAGAAGGATTATGACGGTGTTATATAAGAAAAAAGTACACGCATATGTGACAAGAGAAAAAGAAGGAGTTATGCAACTGCTTGTTTTTAAACATCGTGATATACCTGAAGCTGGTATACAAGTGCCAGGGGGAACAGTTGACGAAGGGGAAACGCTAGAAGCAGCGATTTTACGTGAAGTACAAGAAGAGTCTGGGTTACGTCATTTATGCATAGAACGATTCCTAGCTGATTACATCATACATGTGAAAGAAAAAAAGGAATATCAAAAACGTCATTTCTTCCACGTAACATTACTAACAGATGTAAAAGATAGTTGGGAACATATTGTCAGTGCCGGTGAGGAAGATGAAGGCTTAGTATTTTGCTACGAATGGATTGATATTGCAAAATGCCCTGAATTAGCGGGGAAACAAGGTGAGTTTTTACATTTGTTAGATGAGGTATATGTAAAATAATAAAAGAGTCTGAAGCGGAAGTTAATTCGTTTCAGACTTTTTTTATTTTTCAGGAAATAAAAGGTTTTTACATCGGTAAGTTGAATTCTTATAGAGGGATTGTAGTTGTATATGTGAGGAGCGGAGAAAATGAAAAAGTAATAGAGACATGCTATCAATAAAGGTTTATAGAAGGAGAATGAAAATGGAGATTCAGTTCAATACACTACTACAAAAAGAATTAACAATTCATGATATACAAAGAGCGATGGAAGATGGAAAGTTAACTTCAAAAGAACTAGTTATGTATTACCTTCATAGAATCGCAAAGTATGATCAAGATGGACCGGAAATTAATTCTATTTTAGAAATCAATCCAGATGCCATCTTTATTGCTGAAGCGTTAGATTATGAAAGAAAGATTAAAGGTATAAGAGGTCCATTACATGGTATACCGGTTTTACTTAAGGATAATATTGAAACGAATGACTCTATGCATACAAGTGCAGGTACGATTGCGTTAGAAGAAAATATAAGTAGTGAAGATGCATTTCTCGTTACGAAGCTGCGAGAAGCAGGAGCAGTGATAATAGGGAAAACAAATATGACAGAATTAGCAAATGCAATGTCATTTGAAATGTGGGCTGGATATAGTGCGAGAGGTGGGCAAACAATAAACCCTTACGGTACGGGTGAGGATGATATGTTTGTTGGTGGCTCAAGTACAGGATCTGCCATAGCAGTTGCTGCTAACTTTACAGTAGTATCAGTTGGAACAGAAACAGATGGTTCTATTTTGAGTCCAGCTGTTCAAAACTCTGTAGTCGGTATTAAACCGACTGTCGGTTTAATTAGTCGTAGAGGTATTATTCCGTTCACATATTCGCAAGATACAGCCGGCCCATTTGCTAGAACAGTAACAGATGCCGCTATTTTACTAGGGGGGTTAACTGGGATAGATGAGAGAGATGTAGCTACTCGTAAAAGTGAAGGGATAGCAGAACATGATTATACAAAGTATCTGGATGTTAACGGTTTAAATGGAACAAAGATTGGTGTATATAACAACGCACAAAAAGATTATTATGAATCTGGTGAGTATGATGAGAAATTGTTTAAGGAAACAATTGAAGTATTACGTAGTAAGGGTGCGACAGTAGTAGAGGATATTAATATTCCGTCTTTTCATAGAGAATGGAGCTGGGGTGTATCGCTCTATGAATTAAAGCATAGTTTAGATAACTATCTTTCGAAATTGCCTTCTACTATACCAGTACATTCTATTTCAGAGTTAATGGAGTTTAATGAAAACATAGCAGAAAGAGCTCTGAGATATGGACAAACTAAGTTAGAAAGAAGAAAAGATTTTCCTAATACGTTAAGAAATCCACAATATTTAAATGCAAGATTAGAAGATATATATTTTTCACAAGAACAAGGCATTGATTTTGCAATGGAAAAATATAATCTTGATGCAATTCTGTTCCCTTCTTATATAGGCTCCACTATATGTGCGAAAGCAGGTTATCCGTCTATAGCAATACCTGCGGGGTATATGGATAACGGGAGACCATTTGGAATTACGCTTGCAAGCACTGCTTTTTCTGAGGGGACTTTAATTAAACTCGCATACGCTTTTGAACAAGCGACAAAGCATCGGAAATCTCCTAACTTATCATAAATAAATAGGGCAGGAAATCCTGTCCTATTTATTTTGTTCATTAAAGTGACATGTTTTTTTGCTTTGTCTTATCATATTTTAATAGGTTAAATGATAAACAAGCAGAGCACAATATAAGGATTGAAGCGAGAATATAAATCGTACGAACACCGAACAAATCGGTAATAATACCAACACTCAGCATAGAAAGGCCAGAAGCTGTTGAGAGAAGAGCGCCGTGAGCTGTATACATCTTTGATAATAAAGATGGAGCGACGCTGGATTGTAAAACAGTTGTTTGAGAAATATCTCTAATTTGGTAACATGGGCCCATTAGAATGCATAGGAACAGCGCAATAAATCCGCTACTTGTTATACCATATAAAAATGTAAGAATACTAAACAGAAGTGAGCCTATCGCCATAGAGCGTATTAAATTGTTTTGAATGTATGTACTCATTTTCCACGCTAATAGACCGCCAATTAACGTCCCAACATAATAACTTGTATTAATAAATCCCCACCATTCTTCTCCTTTATGAAGGACAGTTGTTACATAAGCCATCGTAATAGCACCGATCCATATCGTCCCTGCAAAAGTTTCAATTAAGTCCATACATGTAACAGTACGGAGAGAAGGGTTTTGAAATAAGAGCTTCCAACCTTCCAATAAAGTATCACCTTTTGAAGAAGAAGGCTCTATTACTCGTTCAGTATGTATGGAACGTAATGAAAAGTGTAGTGCAACACATCCGAAAATCATCAAAATATTATTCATCATGAGTGTAGAAGAAGCACCGATAAGAAGCACAATAACACTTGTAAATGAATAAGCAGCGGCTTGCGCAATTTGTGTGGAAAAGGAAAAAATGCTATTTACTTTTACTAATTTTTCTTTCGGTGTAAGGCGCGGAAGAATACCGTATAGTAATGGAGCGCTCCAGCCACTACATAATGAAATGAAAAAAATGAAAATGAATAGTACTACAATGTTTGTGGAAAGGATCGGGAATAATATCATTAATAAAAATAATAGAGCAGTTTTTATCCACTGCAGTGTAAAAAGTAATGAATAAGATGGAAAACGATTCATTATAAGTGGTGCAGATGTATTTGCTATAAGATTAGTTATAACTTGTAATAATGGAAAAAGAGCAGTTAATGTAGCTGATTTCGTTGTGATATACATATGAGTTGTAATAATCATTACGTATACGATGTCAGCGAGAGTAATGCATATTTTCGATCCTAAATAGTAAGTCAATGAACGTTTTTGCAATAAGCACACAACCTTTCTGGGAAAATATGAAAGTAGTTATAATAATTATAATTTAAAAAATAAATTTTGAAAGAATTAAATTTTTTGTCACTTTTTGAAAGGGAAATTCATGTATAATAAAGAATATATTAATATAGTATTTTAATAATACTCATTATAACAGTGAATATGTACAATAGCTCGTAGTAAGCGCCCACGTATGAGAAAGGGCGGATAAACCATTCTTTTCTTCATATACATATAGAAAATGAGAAAGAAAGTGAGGGTTGCATATGGCTGCTTGGGTAATTTGGTTTATAATAGCTGGTATTTTATTTATTGCGGAAATGCTGTCGATTACATTTTACATGCTTTGGCTTGGAATTGGAGCTGTTGTCGGAGGTCTTATTGCTTTGTTTGTTCCTGAAGCACTACTGTTACAAGTTGTTGCTGGTGCGATTGTAAGTTTAACATTGACTTTCTTTACGAAAAGAATATCAAAAAACTTTCGGGAAGCAAAAGGTTTTACTGATACAGTAGATATGCTTGCAGGTAAAAAAGGGATTGTTATGCAAGCGATTACAAACGAGGCGAACGGCATTGTGAAAGTGGATGGAGATACTTGGACAGCTATTGCAGATGATCCAATTGATGCCGGAGAAAAAGTTATTGTTATAAAGAGGCATAGTACTATATTACAAGTAAAAAAGGAGAGTGAATAAATATGGTAGCATTAACGTTAACGATTATTTTCGCACTAATTGTTGTTACATTTATCGCATTAACAATCAAAATTATTCCACAGCAAAAAGTTGGAGTCGTTGAAAGATTTGGTAAGTTTCAGCGTGTTATGCAGCCGGGATTAAATTTATTAATTCCGATTGTGGATCGCGTTCGCGTATATCACGACTTGCGTATTCAACAAACGAATGTACCACCGCAGAAGGT
Source organism: Bacillus cereus group sp. MYBK245-2 (assembly GCF_051916145.1). Lineage (NCBI taxonomy): Bacteria > Bacillati > Bacillota > Bacilli > Caryophanales > Bacillaceae > Bacillus > Bacillus cereus group sp. MYBK245-2. The sequence continues at coordinate 135,701 of NZ_JBQAGB010000006.1, forward strand.
AATTACGAAAGATAATGTACAAGTGGAAATTGATACAATTATTTTCTATCAAGTCGTTGAACCGGAACTTGCGACATATGGTATTTCGAACTATGAATACGGTGTACGTAACATTACTTCAGCAACGATGCGTCAAATCATTGGTAAAATGGAACTGGATGAAACGTTATCTGGTCGTGAAAAAATTTCAACAGAAATTCGCTTAGCACTTGATGAAGCTACAGAAAAATGGGGCGTTCGCATTGAACGTGTTGAAGTTGTCGATATTAATCCGCCGAAAGATGTGCAAGCATCAATGGAAAAACAAATGAAAGCAGAGCGTAATAAACGTGCGATCATTTTAGAAGCTGAAGCTGCAAAACAAGATAAAGTCCTTCGTGCTGAAGGGGAGAAGCAAAGTAAAATCTTAATGGCTGAAGGGGATAAAGAAGCACGTATTCGAGAAGCGGAAGGTATTAAAGAAGCAAAAGAATTAGAAGCGCAAGGGGAAGCAAGAGCGATTGAGGAAATTGCGAAAGCAGAACAAAATCGAATTGAATTACTTCGTGAAGCAAATTTAGATGAGCGTATACTTGCTTACAAATCATTTGAATCATTAGCTGAAGTTGCGAAAGGGCCAGCAAATAAAGTCTTTATTCCATCTAATGCAATTGAAACACTTGGTACTCTTGGGGCAATTGGTGAAATTTTTAAAGAAAAACAGGCGAAGAGATTACCTTCTTCAGATACACCAAAAGAATAATAGGAGTGAAAAGAGAAATGGGATGGCATTTCTCTTTTTATTTTTTATCATTGTTTTAATTTATAAATTAAATGAGTAAGGGACGGGAAACCGTTCCTTACTTATATTCGCTAAAAAATTTTTAAGATTTCATAATATGAAATCAAGGAGAATGTGTAAGAAATAAAATTGGTATAATGATTGAAAATTCAGTCATCTAATGGTGTTTCTAAACTTTTTAGTATATTATTATGGGAAATTGGAGGGAAAAGAATGGGCATTAGAACAGGGGAACAGTATATTGAAGGATTGAGAAAAAGAAATCCTGAAATTTGGATTGGCGGGAGAAAAGTAACGGATGTAGTAAATGAAGATGTTTTTCGTGAACCGATTTTACAAATTGCGAATTTATATGATATGCAGCACCATCCAGAATATCAAGATAAAATTACTCATATATGCGAAGAGACAGGGGAAAGAGTATCAAATGCATTTTTAGTTCCTAAAAATTATGAGGACTTAAAGGCACGCCGTGAATTATTTGAAGTATGGGCAAAAGCTACTTATGGTTTAATGGGTAGAACGCCTGATTTTTTAAATGTAACGGTTACTTCAATGGCAAGTAATTCGTGGTTTTTTGAGAAGTTTAATCCAGAATGGGGAGCGAATATAAAAAATTATTATAAACATATAAGGGATAATGATTTGTTTTTAACACACGCAATTATTAATCCGCAAAATGATCGGAGTAAGGCCTCCCATCAACAAGAAGATGAAACAATGCATTTAGGGGTAGTAAGTGAAACAGCGGAAGGGATGTATGTGAGTGGTGCTAAAATGTTAGCGACACTGGCGCCGATTACGGATGAGGTAATAATATATTCCTATCCAAGCTTTAAAACAGGTGATGAACGTCATGCAATTTCTTTTGCAGTTCCAATTGATGCACCAGGTCTAAGAATTTTATGTCGTGAGCCAATGCAAGATGGGAAACGTTCTTTATTTGATCATCCACTTGCATCAAGGTTTGAGGAAATGGACGCATTACTAGTATTTCATAATGTGTTTATCCCGTGGGATAAAGTATTTATTTATCAAAGTGTGGAAGCTGGGAATCAATTGTATCCTAAAACCGGAATTGGTCATCAACCAGCCCATCAATCTGGAGTAAGAGGGTTAGTAAAACTATCTTTTGCAGCTGAAGTAGCTATGAAAGTAGCAGATTCGATTGGCGTAGATGGGTTTTTAAATGTACAAAACCAGTTAGCAGAGCTTATGCAAGATGTCGAAACGATACGCGCTCTCCTGCAAGTAGCTGAATATGAGTATGAAACGAATTCATATGGAGAAGTTATTCCTGCGAGGTTGCCGCTTGATACGATCCGCAGTTTATTACCTAAAATGTATCCGCGGGCTATTGAGATTATTCAAACTATAGGTGCTGGTGGATTATTAATGTCACCGACAGGTGCTGATTTTATGAATCCCGAGATTCATGATGATATGCAAAAGTATTATATCGGGCGTGAAGGCGTATCCTCTGAGGAACGAGTTCGCTTGTTTAAATTAGCGTGGGATTTATGCGGTGAAGCTTTTGGGCAACGATTATTACAATATGAGCGTTATTATTCTGGAGATCCGGTGCGTAAAATGGGAATGTTTTATAATGCGTACAAAAAACAACAAACTTTTTCACTTGTGAACAATGCGTTGCAATCGAGTTCATCTGAAGGGGCCTTAAGTTAAATAAAAATGTTTGCGCTTACATTTTTATTTGGAAGAGGAAGGAGCAATAGATGATAAAAAGAATTTTACTGTTAGGATGTAATTCTTCTTATAATTTTAACAATATCTAGAACTTGAGAACTGTAACTGGAATAGGGGAGGTATATGATTTGATCGCTTCTATCAGTAAAATTTGCAAAATTCTAAATTGTTTCACGAGTGATGAGCCTGTGCTAGGTAATTCGGAAATAGCGGAAAAGCTAAAGATGAATGCAAGTACGGTTCACCATCTTGTTCGTACGTTGTGTGCAGAAGGAATGCTCATACAAGATGAGCAAAGAAAATATAGATTAGGTTGGAAGTTGTTAGAGTGGGGAAATCAAGTCATGTTTCAGCAAGAGATTTATAGTGGAGCAATTCCGCTTGTTGAAGAGCTAGTAAGAAATTTTAGCGGTACTGTGCATATCGGTATGTTTGATCGTGGTGATGTTGTATTTATATTGAAAGTTTCATCGAAGGAGTCCGTTCAAATTTCAACACATGTTGGATCAAGAGAACCTGCATATTGTACGAGCACAGGGAAAGTGCTGCTTTCATTTCATTCATCACCTTTAGAATATACTTCAGAAAAAGGGCTTTTACGACGAGCACCCAATACCATTACATGTGTCAAACAATTCCAAACAGAGTTACAGAAAATTCGTAAGCAAGGTTATTCAATTAGTGATAACGAAAATGAGCATGGACTATATGGAATTGCAGCTCCTATTCGATCTTATACTGGGAGAACTATTGCGGCGCTTAATATTGTTGGACCTATATCGTATATGCAGGGAAGTAATCGTGAAATCATAATTCAAAGTGTGATGAATACAGCAAATTTGATTTCCAAGGAATTTGGTTATTTGGAAATTTAATTTTAGAAGAAAAGAGATGAGTATCATTTATATACATGAGCAGTGTATACCTGAATTAACGAAATCTATTGTTTCAATTGGAGCATTTGATGGTGTGCATAAAGGTCATCAAGCTGTAATTAAAAATGCAGTTGAGAAGGCAAAGGTATTAAGGATAACAAATGTTGTGTATACATTTGATCCACCACCACGCTCATACTTTCAAGGGGCGAAAGTATTAACACCCATTGATGAGAAGGTGAAACGTATTCAAAGTCTTGGTGTTGAACATGTGATTGTAATTCGGTTTGATCGGTCTTATATAACAAAAAGTGCGAGTTGTTTTATTCAAGATATAAAAAGACTAAGCCCTGTAGAAATTTTTGTTGGCCAAGATTTTAAGTTTGGAAAAAATCGGGAGGGCAATATAGATTTGCTAAGAGAGCACTTCAATATTTCTATAGTGAAAGATATTTGCTGTGATGAAGGTGAGCGAATATCTTCAACGAGAATTAGAGATTATGTCTATCATGGGGATTTGCAAAAGTCTAGTTCTTTACTCGGTTGGTCTTTTAAAACGATATAAATAAAAAGGAATTATAAGGAGGAAATAGTATGTCTAAAACATTGCAATCTTTTAATTTACTAAAATGGATTGATGAGAATAAGGAGTTATTGAAACCACCAGTAAATAACAAAGTTATTTGGCAAGATTCAGAGTTTATCGCCATGATATTAGGTGGTCCAAATAGAAGACGTGATTTCCACGTAGATCCTTCAGATGAATTTTTCTATCAAATTAAAGGTGAATGTTATGTGGAATGTATTACAGAAGAAGGGAAGCGGGAAGTCGTCACAGTAAAAGAAGGGGATGTATTTATGCTCCCAGCTATGGTACCGCATTCACCACATCGCGTTGCTAACACATATGGGCTCGTAATTGAAAGAAAACGTAGCCAAGGAGAACTTGAGGATTTCGTTTGGTTCTGTGATGAGTGTAATCATGAAATGCATCGTGTACGCGTCCAATTAAGTGATATTGAAAAACAAGTAAAAGAAGCAATTCATAGTTTTAATTCAAATAAAGAAATTCGAGCGTGTAAAAACTGCGGTCATATTATGCCAGAGGAAGTGGAGGAATGGAAGTGCGAATAGATTTTCATACACATATTATTCCTGAAACTTTTCCAGATTTTGAAGAGAAGTTTGGTGGCGGTCGTTGGCCGATATTAAATCGGACTTGTACATGTGGTGCAAGTATTATGGTTGGAGGTAAAAATTTTCGAGACGTGACAGACCAAGTATGGTGTCCTAAGAAAAGAATTGAAGATATGGATCGTGAAGGTGTTGATATTCAAGTTCTATCACCAATCCCTGTTACATTTTCGTATTGGGCAAAACCAGAGGAAGCCGAAAGTATGGCACGTATTCAAAATGATTTTATTGCAGAAACAGTTTTAGCATATCCAGATCGTTTTGTAGGGTTAGGAACGGTTCCGATGCAAGATGGAGAAACTGCGATTCGTGAAATGGAGCGTTGTATAACGGAATTACATTTACACGGTATTGAAATTGGCACAAACGTAAATGGTAAAAATTTAGATGACCCATCGTTTATTGAATTTTTTCGAATGGCTGAAAAATGGCAAGTTCCGATTTTTATTCATCCATGGGAAACATTAGGGCGTGATAGAATGCCACATCATAATTTTATGTATACAGTTGGGATGCCGAGTGAAACGGCACTTGCGGCAGCTACATTAGTATGGAGTGGAATAATGGAGAAGTTTCCACTGCTAAAGGTTTGTTTTGCGCATGGCGGCGGCTCTTTCCCATATATTTTGCCAAGGTTAGATCAAGGCTGGAAAGTATGGCCGCATTTACGATTGACTACGCATCCTCCTAGTTATTATGCAAAGAAATTTTATTTTGATTCTTTAAATTATGATCCTATTAATTTGAAATATATGATTGAAAGATTTGGACATGAAAAAATTTTCATGGGTTCAGATTATCCGTTTTTATTGCGAGAAGTTGATCCGGGTAAAGTGATTGATGAAACAGCCAGTTTATCAGAGGAACAAAAAGCAGCAATGCTTGGGGGAAATGCTGCGGAATTTTTAAATATTGATATAAAAAAACGAGGTGTAGCATATGCAGAGAGTACAAACACCTGAGGATAAACTAAGTGAGTTGGGAATTACACTACCAGCTATTCGCCCGGCAGTTGGAAATTATGTTAGTTGTGTAAGAGTAGGTAACTTATTATTTACTGCTGGACAAGGTGTAGATGAGTATCACGGGAAATTAGGAAAAGATATTTCAATTGATGAAGGGTATAAAGCGGCAAGGCAATCGATGTTGAATTTGTTAAGTGTTGTGAGAAATGAACTAGGTGATTTAAATAAGGTAAAACGAATTGTAAAAATACTTGGTTTTGTAAATAGTACGGAAGACTTTATTAATCAGCCAAAAGTAATGAACGGTGCATCGGATGTATTAGTAGATATATTTGGAGAAAAGGGGAAACATGCTCGTTCAGCAGTCGGTATGGCTCAGTTACCTAATAATACAACAATTGAAATTGAGATGGTTTTAGAAATTGAGGAGTAGGAGGTAAAGAAGGTGAACAAAGAATTATTAGCGGACAAACTGAAAGTGAAAGATGCGAAATTGTTTATTGATGGACAGTATGTGGATTCTGTATGTGGTGAAACGTTTGATACGTTCAATCCAGCAACGAATAGAAAGCTTGCATCTATTGCAAAGGCAAATGAAGAGGACACCAAAAGAGCAATTGATGTGGCAGAACGCACATTTAAAAGCGGCATTTGGAGTAAAATGCCTGTGGAAGAGCGATCAAATATTTTATGCAAAATGTCGGATTTGATTATGGAAAGAGTGGATGAGCTAGCTTATATAGAAACTCTGGATGTGGGAAAGCCAATTAAAGAAAGTAAAGGATTCGATATACCACGTTCGGCTCATAATTTTCGCTTCTTTGCTGAAATGGCTAAATATATGGTGCACGAGCACTATGACAAACATAATTTTATGTCATATGCAAAGTATGCTCCTGCGGGAGTGACAAGTTTAATCATTCCTTGGAATTTGCCATTTATGCAAATGACATGGAAAGCATCAGCGGCACTTGCTTCTGGTAATACTGTTGTTGTCAAACCGGCCTCTTATACTCCATTAAGTGCAATTATGCTTGGTGAAATTGCAAATGATGCAGGACTACCACCAGGTGTACTTAATATTATTACAGGTCCGGGAAATACTGTTGGGACAAAAATGACAACACATCCAGCTGTTAGAAGAATTTCATTTGTTGGAGAAAGTAATACAGGCAAGACAATTATGCGTAATGCATCAGAGAACTTAATACCTGTTTCATTAGAACTAGGAGGTAAATCAGCGAATATCGTATTTGAAGATGCGGATTTAGATGAAGCAGTACAAGGCTCAATTGAAGCTATTTATCGGAATCAAGGAGAAATTTGTTTAGCTGGTTCAAGATTACTAGTGCAAGAAAGTGTATATGAACAGTTTTTAGAGAAATTTGTAGAGGCTGTAAAAAGAATAAAAGTTGGAGATCCTCTTTCTGAAGAGACAGATATGGGAGCGCTTGTATCAAAATCTCATTTAGAAACAGTTAATCGTTATGTAGAAATAGGAACTTCAGAAGGGGCAAAATTAGCCTATGGTGGAAAAAGAGTAGAGAGTCTAGTAGAAGGAAACTTTTATGAACCTACTATTCTATATGATGTTGATAACAGTATGCGTGTAGCGCAGGAAGAGATATTTGGTCCAGTTCTAGTTGTTATTCCATTTAAAACGGAGGAGGATGCAATTCGCATTGCGAATGATTCCATTTATGGACTAGCTGGAGTTGTTTGGACAAATAATCTTAGACGAGCACAACGAGTGGTTTCACAAATTGATTCAGGCTTACTATGGATTAATTGCTGGTATGTCCGAGATTTACGTACGCCATTTGGAGGTTCGAAGGCAAGTGGAATTGGTAGAGAAGGTGGGCGTCATAGTTTCGAATTTTATACGGAAGCTAAAACGGTAACGATGAAATTATAAGGATAATATTTTAACTTAATTACAAAGAGCCCTCATTTAATGTTTATGAAAATAAGTCGATGGGTGGGGGCTAGTTACAATGTAGTGGATTGGACATATATATAAATTTTTAAAAATGAGGTGAGAGCAATTGTTAATTAAAGAATTAGCTAATGAACTATTAAAGGCTGAAGATTCACGTGTAGGAATACCTCCTTTTACTGAGAGATATGCTAATTTATCTATTGAGGATGCATATAATATTCAACTTGAAGTAGTAGAAAGAAAGTTGGAGAAAGGGCGTTATGTAATCGGAAAGAAAGTTGGACTTACGAGTGTTGCGATGCAGCAGATGCTTGGGGTAAATGAACCAGATTATGGACATTTGTTAGATGACATGAAAATAGAAAATGGAAGTACAATCGCAATAAGTTCTTTTGTATCTCCGAAAATAGAAGCAGAAATAGGATTTGTTTTAGAGAAAGATTTAAAAGGGCCTAATATTACATATATTGATGTACTGATGGCAACGAAGTATGTTGTACCTACACTTGAAATAATTGATAGTCGTATTTCCGATTGGAAAATAAAATTGGTCGATACAGTAGCGGATAATGGCTCGTCAGCAAAAGTTGTAATTGGGAACAGATTTTCTAGCATCGATAAAGTAGATTTACGTACAACTGGAATGACACTTTATAAAAATAATAGTTTAATTGCCACGGGGGCTGGTGCTGCTGCATTAGGGCATCCTGCACAAGCTATTGCTTGGCTAGTTAATAAACTACATGAATTTAATATTGAATTAAAAGCAGGAGAGTTAATTTTACCAGGGGCGTTATCTGGCGCAGTCTCAGTGAATAGTAAAGATAGCATTCAAGCTGACTTCGGTTCACTAGGCTCGGTTTCAGTTACATTCATATAGGTTAAAATGTTGAGAAAAGGGGGGATAGATGTGAAGAAAGTAAAGGCGGCTATAATTGGATCAGGTAATATTGGTACGGATTTAATGTATAAATTAAAAAATAGTAAAGTTATAGAGCTAAATGCCATGATTGGAATAGATTCCGAATCGGATGGTTTAAAGAGAGCGAAAGAAGCTGGATATGAGGTTTTTGATAATGGAATACAAGCAATTATTGATAATCCGAGTTTAGCTGATATTGTATTTGATGCAACTTCAGCTAAAGCACATAGTTATCATGCGAAAACGTTAGAAGAGCTTGAAAAAATAGTAATTGACTTAACACCGGCTGCATATGGGCCATTTGTTTGTCCTGCTATTCGAAATAATAATTTTTTAGATAAGAAAAACGTTAATATGATTACGTGCGGGGGACAAGCAACAATCCCGATTGTTCATGCTATTAATGAGGTGGCGAATGTTACATATGCAGAAATCGTTGCTACAATTTCCAGTTTAAGTGCAGGTCCAGGTACAAGAGCAAATATTGATGAATTTACAATTACGACAAAGCGTGGAATTGAAGAAGTTGGTGGGGCTGATAAGGGGAAGGCGATAATTATATTAAACCCTGCAGAGCCACCTATATTAATGAGAGATACGATTTATTGTGAAGTTAAGGATATGGATGAGGTTTCTATCTATGAAGCAATTCATAAAATGGTAGAACGGGTTAGGACGTATGTTCCTGCTTACTCTTTGAAACAAGAACCAATGTTTGATGGGAATCGTGTAACTGTATTTTTAGAAGTTGAAGGAGCTGGAGATTATTTTCCTCCTTATGCCGGTAATTTAGATATTATGACAGCTGCAGCATTAAAAGTAGGTGAAGAATTTGCAACGCAAATCATTTCAGAGAAGAAAAGAGGTGTAATGAATGAGGCGAAATAGTGAAAGACCAGTGAGAATAACGGAAGTTTGTTTACGTGATGGAAGTCATGTAATGAAACATCAATTTACAGAAGAGCAAGTTCGATCTGTAACAAGGGCATTAGATGAGGCAGGTATGCATTATATCGAAGTGAGCCATGGAGATGGTTTAGGTGGCTCTACTTTACAATATGGGAAGTCATTAGTTAATGAAATGAAGCTCATTGAAGCTGCGGTAGATGAGTGTAAGCAAGCTCAAATAGTTGTCTTGTTAATTCCTGGTATTGGAACGATTCATGAATTAAAGCAAGCTGCAAATATTGGTGCGAAACTAGTTCGTGTAGCAACACATGTAACAGAAGCGGATGTTTCCGCTCAGCATATTCAATTTGCGCGTGAGTTAGGTATGGAAGTGTGCGGTTTTTTAATGATGGCACATTCTGCATCGGTTGAAAAGTTAGTAGAACAAGCAAAGCTTATGGAAAGTTATGGTGCAGAAGCAGTTTATGTAACAGATTCTGCAGGAGCTTTATTGCCTCATGAAGTACGTGAACGTATCCGTGCTTTGCGTCAATCTTTAAATATTGAAATTGGTTTCCATGGTCATAATAATCTTTCGGTTGCAGTAGCAAATACAATTACTGCAATTGAAGAAGGAGCGACACGTATTGATGGAAGTGTACGATGTCTTGGCGCAGGAGCTGGAAATGCCCAAACAGAAGTATTGCTCGCTGTTTTGGATCGTATGGGATATAAGCTAGATATAGATTTATATAAGATGATGGATATCGCAGAGGAGATAGTTGCCCCTTTATTACCAGTACCACAAGAAATTCAAAAAAGTAGTCTAGTAATGGGATATGCAGGGGTATACTCTAGCTTTTTATTACATGCTGAAAGGGCGGCACAACGCTTTAAGGTAGACACACGTGATATTTTAATAGAACTGGGGAAAAGAAAAGTAGTTGGAGGACAAGAGGATATGATTTTAGATGTAGCTGCAGAATTAGCAAAGATAAAAATGGAGGTGTAACATATGGCTTTAGTGAAAGGGGCAGATTTAGAAATTATTGACTATTTACTTCAAGCTGAAAAGGAAAGAAAAGAAGTAGTAAAAGTAACGGATAAGCATCCTGATTTAACAGTAGAGGATGCTTATAAACTGCAAAAACGTTTAATTGAACAAAAAATGAGCGAAGGTTCTAAAAGAGTTGGTGTGAAACTTGGATTAACGAGTAAGGCAAAACAACAAATGATGGGGATTGATGAAGCGATTTACGGATATTTGTTGCACGATATGCTTGTATTCGAATGGGAGCCATTGCAATATGAAACGTTGATTCATCCGAAAGTAGAGCCAGAGATTGCTTTTTTAATAGGTGAGGATTTACAGGGAACGAATGTGACAGCTGATGATGTATTAAAGGCAACAAAATATGTTGCGCCAGCTTTAGAGGTGATTGATAGTAGATATTTGAATTTTAAATTTACATTACCTGATGTAATAGCAGATAATTGTTCCTCTTCAAAATTTTTGTTAGGAAGCAAATGGATTGATGTTAAGAATATAGATTTAGCAAATGTAGGAATGGTTATGTCAAAGAACGGTAAGATTGCTACGACTGGGACAGGAGCAGCTGTGCTGGGACATCCAGCAGAGGCAATCGCTTGGGCGGTAAATAAACTTGGTTTACAAAATGAAGGATTAAAAAAAGGTGATATTGTATTAAGTGGAGCATTGTCTGAAGCGATTGCATTTAAATCTGGAGATTCTATCATTGCACAATTTGATGATTTGGGAAGTGTAGCGATGTTTTGTGAATAAATAGTAAAGCGAGAGATAAAAATGCCCATTATACAAATTCAAATAATAGAAGGTAGAAAGCAAGAGCAAATTCAAAATCTAATATTTGATGTTACAGAAGTAGTCGCGAAAAATTTGGATGTAGATGTTGGACGAGTCCGTGTTTTAGTGAATGAAATCCCAAGTTCGCATTGGGGAGTAGGAGGAAAGTCTAAAGAGTGTTTAAAAGAAATTTAGTTAGTAATAAAAGCAATTTTCATTCTCTTATGAATGGGGGTTGCTTTTATTGTTTTGAAAATTTTTAATAATATGTTAAAATTTATTCTTGGTTTTAAGGAGAAAAGGGGAGTGAAGAAACATGCAAATACTACTAATACGCCACGGAGAATCAGAAGCTGATATCTTAAACGTACATGAAGGACGAGCTGATTTTGAATTGACAGAAAAGGGAAGACAGCAAGTGCAAAGGCTTGTACAGAAAGTGAAAGCAGATTTCCCGCCAGATTTCATTTGGGCAAGTACATTAAAACGGGCTCGCGAAACAGGTGAAATGTTAGCAGAAGGAATTGGATGCCCAATTCAATTAGAAGAGGAATTAATGGAGTTTAATAATGGAGTGCAAGCAGGTCTTTCGTTTGAAGAAGCAAAGAAATACCCAGAGCCAAAGTTCCTTCATGATCGTTTTGAAAACGGGGAATCATTTATTGAATTTAGAATGAGAATAGAAGGAATCTTTTCTAAAATCGTGACAGAGAATACATATGACCGAATTGCAATTGTTGCACATGGTGGTGTAATAAATAGTCTATTACGTGCTTTTTTCAAAATGCCCATTTCAATGGACTATTATTTTAAAATGGGAGATACGGGAATAAGCTTAATTGAAATGGATGGCGAACAAAAAACAGTACATTTCATTAATGATACGAATCATTTGGACGGGATGTAAAGATCTATGTACAAAGTAGTATTTTTTGATGTTGACGGTACGCTTTTAAGCGAAATTGATAGAAGTATGCATGAGAGCACAAAAGAAGCAATACAAAGATTAATAGAAAAAGGGATTCACGTAGTTGTTACAACAGGGAGACCATATAGCTTATGTTCGCAATTTAAGAAACTAGGCATAAATACGTTTATTTCTGCAAATGGTGCACATATCAAGTGTGGGGAATCAGTTATACATAAGTCAGTACTTTCAAGTGAAATCGTACATGATATCTCAGAGTTTGCAAAATTACATGGTCACGGTATTTCTTATTTTACCGAGGATTTTGCAATGAACGGAATAGCCTCGGATAATGAGCGTGTAATGCAAGCGCTTAGCGAGACGTTGAATTTAGAGAAGTATCCAGAAAAAAGCAGAGATTTGTCAGAAGAAATCTATTGTTTATGTCTGTATGCAGATGAAATAGAAGCTCAAAAATTTCTTGAAAGATATCCAGTACTTACGTTTGAACGTTTTCACGGTTACGTTATGAATGTGTTGGAAGATAATAAAGTATCAAAGGTAACTGCAATTCAAAAGGTATTAGAACACCTAAACATTTGCAAATCAGAAGCCATTGCTTTCGGCGACGGTAGAAATGATATTGAGATGTTGCAGTATGTAGAATTAGGTATTGCGATGGGGAATGCTGGAGAAGAGTTAAAAACAAGAGCTGATTTCGTTACAAAGAAGGCGAGTGAAGGTGGTATTTTATTTGCCTTAGAGAAGTTTCATATCGTCTAACATACCTTTATTGAAATAAAGGTATGTTAGGATCTTTTATATGCTCACATAGTAAAATATGAACTTGTCCACGATGATGATAAAAGTGTGTAACAATTTCCAGCAACCATTCAAAGCGTGAATAAGAAATACCCCAATAAGCAGTCTTAATTTCTGCTAATTGTTCATTGGAATAAGATAAAAAAGTTTTAGAAAGTAAATCGTAGCCCTGTATCATCGTTTTTTGCATTTGCGCAATTGTTTCGGGTGTTTGTTCTTTATAGAAAGTATGTAGCTCTTTTTCTGTAATACCATTTAAAATGAGTAAATCAGCATGGCAAATAAGAGAAAAATGTGCACACATTTCAAATAATGATCGCTTCGAGTGAATTGGTTGTATTTTTAATTCGTCTTCTTTATATCGGTTAAGCATTTGAATAGAAGTATCAACAGCAACTTGTAGTTGGTGTAATGCAGATTGTACAAACATTGTAATTCTCCTCTTCTCCGTATATAATAGTTTCTTGAGGGTATTATATCATACTCAAAATTCCGAAAATTCTAGTAGTTTGACTAGCATATTGAAAAGTATTATATTGTAAAAGGTCATATGAAACGTGAAATAGAATGGAATGCAATTATTGAGTTAGGAGTTAGACCAATGAGTTTGAAATATGGAAGAGATACAATTGTTGAAGTTGACTTAAATGCAGTAAAACATAATGTAAAAGAATTTAAAAAACGAGTGAATGATGAAAATATTGCAATGATGGCTGCTGTAAAAGCGAATGGGTATGGTCATGGGGCAGTTGAAGTTGCGAAAGCTGCTATTGAAGCTGGAATAAATCAGCTTGCAGTTGCGTTTGTAGATGAAGCGATAGAGTTAAGAGAAGCAGGAATTAACGTGCCGATTTTAATTTTAGGCTATACGTCAGTAGCAGCTGCGGAAGAAGCAATTCAATATGACGTTATGATGACTGTTTATAGAAGTGAAGATTTACAAGGTATAAATGAAATCGCAAACCGTCTTCAAAAGAAAGCGCAAATTCAAGTGAAAATTGATACAGGGATGAGTCGTATCGGTTTACAAGAAGAAGAGGTTAAACCATTTTTAGAAGAATTAAAACGTATGGAGTATGTGGAGGTAGTAGGAATGTTTACACATTACTCTACGGCAGATGAAATCGATAAATCATATACGAATATGCAAACAAGTTTATTTGAGAAAGCTGTCAATGCAGCAAAAGAATTAGGGATTCATATTCCATATATTCATAGTTCAAATAGTGCAGGTTCAATGGAACTTAGCAATACATTTCAAAATATGGTTCGTGTAGGTATTGGGATTTATGGAATGTATCCTTCAAAAGAGGTAGATCATTCAGTTGTTTCTCTGCAGCCTGCGTTGTCGTTAAAATCAAAAGTAGCCCATATTAAGCATGCGAAGAAAAATCGCGGTGTAAGTTATGGGAATACGTATGTAACGACTGGTGAAGAATGGATTGCCACTGTACCGATTGGTTATGCTGATGGCTATAACCGTCAGTTATCTAATAAAGGGTATGCATTAATAAATGGAGTTCGAGTACCTGTTATTGGTCGTGTTTGTATGGATCAGCTTATGTTAGACGTTTCAAAAGCAATGCCAGTACAAGTGGGAGACGAAGTAGTATTCTACGGTAAACAAGGCGAAGAAAACATCGCAGTAGAAGAAATAGCGGATATGTTAGGTACAATTAACTATGAAGTTACATGTATGTTAGACAGAAGAATTCCACGTGTATATAAAGAAAATAATGAAACGACTGCTATTGTAAATATACTAAGAAAAAACTGAATCGATATGATTCAGTTTTTTTATTTTTGACAAATGAAAAACGCTCTATTTGTACCGTGTGTTTGAATGTTTTTAAAACCTACGGATTCTAGTGAAGAAATTATTTCTTCATTTGAATAACAAGCTTCCTCAAAAGAAAAGTCACTTCTTGTCCAATTATGATCTATGTCATGCTGAAATAGTATAAAGTTCATTTCTGCTTTTTTATTTTCATCATCATATGTAGAATCAATCGTACAAACATATTCATCCGCTGAAATATGAAACGAAGCAATCCAATTTTCAAGAAACCCTTTCTCCATATTCATATCAAATACGAATGTACCTTCGTTATGTAATACGGAATAAACATTACGAAAAACACGTTTTAATTCATCTAATTTTAAAATATGGTTTAAACTATCGCCAGTAGAGATAACATATTGAAATTGCTCATTTATGTTGAAATAGCGAGCATCATCGACGATAAAGGTTGCGTTTGGCGCGTTTTGACGTGCGTATTCAATCATTTGGGCAGAACCATCTATACCAGTTACTACAAAAGTATTATCAATTAATTTCTTAGTAAGGTGACCAGTCCCGCAGCAAAGATCTAAAATATGAGAATGTGGTGGTGCATATTGTAAAACAAGTTTTTCCAAAAGTAGATAGGAGTGTTCAGCATAATGCCCCCAATGCTTATTATAAATGGATGCGAAAATATCATAATCAGAATACATTAGTTTTTTAGACACATGCATTCACCTCAAAATTCATTACACTATAATAGTCATGCTTCGTTTTCATTTCAAAACCACTTTGTGTATATAGTTGTAAAGCATTGATGTTTTTTGTTTCCACGTCTAATTCAATTGTTGAAGCTCCTTCTGTAATAAGGGTATGTACCATATAACTAAGAATATCTTTTCCGTATCCTTTACCTTGATAGGAAGGATGAACGGCAAATCCTGATAGTATAGTAGATTGCTCTTGCTTCGAAACTGTAATCGTTCCTATCACTTTTTCATCGATAAGAGCACTGTAAACTTGATGAGAAGGTGAATTCATCATTTTTTGTAGCCATATAGAGGTATTTTCTACTGAATCTCCAAAAGCTTTACTAGAAATTTCAATAAGGTCAAGGAGTGATTTTGAAGATGCTAGAGTAAGTTGTATAGCATTCTTCGTTCTTTTTTGCGCTTCATTTGCTTTGAACTCCATACCATATTCACTATATAAATAAGGCAGCTTCATATGTATTGCAAATGCTTTCCCAGAAGCAGAATCCCCATTCATAATAAGAAGAGCTTCGTCTGCCTCCCTTAATCGTATTTCTTTCATTGCGGTTTGTAAAAGAGTAGTACCTATATGTTGTTTCCTATAGTTTGGATGAACAAAACCTATTAACTCCAGTTTTGTCGGTCTTTCAAAGTCATACATACTTAATACACCGACTAATTTTGTATCGTCATAAAATAGAAAATCATTTATCTCTTCTTTATTACGAGCAGTTAAAAAGTTTACATGTAAATCTGACGAATAATCAATTCGATCGTGTTGCCAGCAAATATGAGCTAAAGCTTTCATTTGCTGAATTTCGTCCGTTGTTAAAGATTTCTTTCGTTCAATATTCATTTCATAATCCCCCACATTCGTATTTAAAAATAGGATGGATGACTTAACCATTTTTCTAATTCCACACTTCCTTGAACAGATAACAGTCGGTATAAATAACGGTAAGGCTGTCTACACTTTTCAAGTTGAGGAATTGGCATAATTGTTTCGTAACCACTTTTAAAGGCATGAGCTTCTTTTTCGGTAAGTACATATTCTAGTCCGATAAAATCAAACTCTCGAGGAGCAACTGCGTAAGCTTCTGTATCTACTAAACCTGTAATAGTTGTACCATCTGATAAAAACTGAGTAGGGTCCATATCAATTAAAACGAGCGTAGATTCCTTTGGTGTTGGCAAGGAAGAAAGCTGTGATTCAAAAGCAGGAAATGAATTACGGATGCTCGCATTATCAGAATAAAACCTATTTACAAGTTCTTTACTGACTTTTAATATGTGAGACTTAAATTCTTCTAGTGGAACTTGGAAAGTACATGATGGGTTTCCTATATAATCAGCATTACATTTATGTATTTCTGCAAGTCCTTTTCCGAGACTGATTAAAACAGAATCTGGTTGTCCGATAAAAGATTGAACTGTATTACCTGTTAACTTTTCGACCACAACGAATTCACGGCCATTTAAAATATGTTTTTCTAATATTGTTGGGATGGGAAGATTCGTATGTTTTTGCAGCAACGTATGTAAAGCTTCTAAATGATGGACATTCCTTGGATCAATTCCAAATAGTTTTTTGCATCCCCACCAAAAATCATTATTTGGTTCTTCATTCATTTTAGAAGAACGAACGATGACTTCAGTATCTTCTGTTCGGACGAGAAACACATCGCTTGCATGGTCTTCATAACCTGGGTGTAAAACTTGAACAGATAAAATAGGTGAAGCGAAGAGTTGTTGTAGCATGAAGACACTCCTTTTTCTGTGAATTCGATAAATTCATTATATAACAGAATGTGTACGAAGTGGATAATGATAGGGACAACATAGAACTTAAATAAATTTACGGTGAGAAATCAGTGTGAAAATCATATTTTTCTACTTTTGTATGAATTGTCAAAATAATTTTTGATGATAAATCTGTAAAAATACAAAATATAAATCTCATATTTTTCAGTAAATGAAGAGCTAAGCACACTTTCAATAGGGGTATAAAGTAGGGTATGAAAAATATTTCTCAATAATAAAATGAAGAGAAAAATGTGAAGAAATAGAATAGATTCCTTTATAATAGTTTTAAATTGATTAATATAATTAATTATTAATAATATTAGATAGGAGAGAATATGATGGCAAACGTACTCGTAATAAATTTCCCTGGAGAAGGTCATATAAATCCGACTTTAGCTATTGTAAGTGAGTTAATTCGGCGAGGGGAGACAGTTGTTTCGTATTGTATTGAAGATTATAGAAAGAAGATTGAAGCAACGGGTGCACAATTCCGAGTGTTTGAGAATTTCCTCTCTCAAATTAATATTATGGAACGAGTAAATGAAGGTGGGAGTCCTTTGACGATGCTGTCTCATATGATGGAAGCATCAGAACGTATTGTTACTCAAATTGTAGAAGAAACAAAAGGGGAAAAGTACGATTATTTGATATATGATAATCACTTTCCAGTAGGACGTATTATAGCCAATGTTTTAAAGTTACCTAGTGTTTCTTCTTGTACAACGTTTGCTTTTAATCAGTACATTACTTTTAACGATGAACATGAATCAAGAGAAGTAGATGAAACGAATCCATTGTATCAATCTTGTTTAGCGGGAATGGAAAAATGGAACAAACAGTATGGAATGAAATGTAATAGTATGTATGATATTATGAACCATCCTGGTGATATTACAATTGTGTATACTTCAAAGGAATATCAGCCGCGTTCAGATGTATTCGATGAATCGTATAAGTTTGTTGGCCCATCAATTGCTACTCGAAAAGAAGTAGGTAGCTTTCCTATGGAAGATTTAAAAGATGAAAAATTGATTTTCATTTCTATGGGAACAGTTTTTAATGAACAACCTGAGTTATATGAAAAATGTTTTGAAGCGTTTAAAGATGTAGAAGCGACAGTCGTATTAGTTGTTGGTAAGAAGATAAATATAAGTCAATTTGAAAACATTCCGAATAACTTTAAGTTGTATAATTATGTGCCGCAATTAGAACTATTACAGTATGCTGATGTATTCGTGACACACGGTGGCATGAATAGTTCGAGTGAAGCACTATATTACGGTGTCCCGTTAGTTGTAATTCCGGTAACAGGAGATCAGCCTTTAGTTGCGAAACGAGTGAATGAAGTAGGGGCAGGAATAAGGCTTAATCGTAAAGAATTAACTTCTGAATTGTTACGTGAGTCTGTAAAGAAAGTGATGAATGATGGAACGTTTAAGGAAAATAGTCGTAAAGTTGGAGAGTCACTTCGAAATGCTGGTGGGTATAATAGGGCAGTTGATGAAATATTAAAAATGAAAATGAATTCATACTCAAAACTTAAATAAATGTTTGGAGCACACTTACTGTAATATGTAAGTGTGTTTCTATAAATAAATTACATAAAAAATCATTGTAAAGGTGAAACTTTTGTGTATATAAACTGATATCTTTGAATTAGCATTGAAATTACGTTAAAATAATACTAAGAAAATATATAAGTTTTGGGGGTAATGAATGAAGAAAGTATTTGAATACATATTATTAACAATTGGCTCGATTATTGTAGCGGGTTCATTGGAGCTTATTTTAGCACCTAACGGATTAGTAGATGGCGGGGTAACGGCTATTGCTATTATGGCGAATAAAGTTGCTGGGTTACCGCTTTATGGGGTGTTCTTAGGAATTAATATCCCGATTTTATTATTTACTGCAAAAGTAATGGGAAAGAAGTTCTTTATCCGTACGTCTTATGCAAACGTTGTGACAACACTCGGATTGATTTATTTAAAACCATTTCCAGCAATTACAACTTCTGAATTGTTAATTGTTCTTTATGGAGGAGTTCTATTTGGTGTTGGTGTAGGGATTGTAGTAAAAATGGGCGGAGCAATTGATGGATCAGAAATGTTAGCTGTTTGGATGAATAAGCATTTTAAAGTGCCAATTAGTACATTTTTACTTGCTGTAAATGCAGTTATTTTCATCTTTGTTGCCATTTTGTTTTCAATTGAACAAGCGATGTTCTCATTAGCAATTTTCTATATTGTTACGAAGATGATTGATTTCATATTAGATGGCATTAATCAAGGAAAGAGCGTTATGATTATTTCTGGCAAAAATAAAGAAATAGGCGATCTACTTATGAAAGAATTGCAATTATCCGTTACATATCTACATGGAGAAGGTGGTTTTTTAGGAGAACATAAGAGAATCATTTATTGTATTACAAACCGTTTCATTTATCCGAAAATGAAAGATCTCGTTCTCTCTGTAGATCCAACTGCTATAATTGAAGCGTCTTATTCAACAGAAACAACTGGTGTCAAACGTCCGGGAAGGGCAGCGAGATCAGAAAAATAGTGAATGAAATAGCTCCACGTAAGTTATACTTACGTGGAGCTATTCTTATTTGGGGAACCAGGCCTTTTTCAATAATTGGACAACGGTTTCGATACGATTCTCTGGAATACTACCAAAACCGAGTAATACATATGACTCCTCCCTCAAATTATGAACAGAATCGTATGTCGAGAGAGGGTATAACTTAATACGTTGTTTTGCAGCTGCATGAATAAGTTCTTGTTCGTTCATACCATTATGAACGTGAAGTACAATATGAAGTCCAGATTGTTCACCGAGTATATGCACGTTATTCCCCATCTCGTTTGTAATAGATTTAATTAAAGAAATATGCTTTCTTTTATATAACGTACGACTTCGGTTAATATGACGTTCCCAATCCCCACTTTGAATAAAGGTAGCAAAGGTAAGTTGTTGCATTGTAGAAACCGTTTGTTTATACATGCCACCAAGTTCTTTATAGGTTTTTAGCAGATGAGGTGGTAAAACGATATATCCCATTCGTAAAGAAGGTAAAAAAGATTTCGAAAAAGTTCCCATATAAATAACACGTTCATTTGAATCTAGTCCTTGTAAAGAAGGAATAGGTTTTCCAATATAGCGAAATTCTCCATCATAATCATCTTCAATAATATACCCTTTACAATCATTCGCCCATTTTAATAACTCGAGTCTTCTAGATAACGGCATAATGATTCCGAGTGGAAATTGGTGAGATGGAGTGACATATGCCACATTGGAACCCGATTCACGTAAAGCAGAAATATGAATTCCTTTATCATCTAAAGGGATAGGGTGAACAGGAAGTCCAGAACTTTGAATCATAGCAGGTATACGGTGAAATCCAGGGTTTTCAATTCCGTATTCTTTTTTTGAACCAAGTAGTTGAAGGAGTAGCCAAAGAAGAGGCTGCGTACCTGCTCCAATAATAATTTGATCGGGTGAAGAATGTACCCCGCGAGCATGATATAAATATTTTGAAATATGTTCTCGTAGAACGAGCTCACCTTGTGGATCCTCTTTGGCAAATAATTCATTTTCATACTGAAATAAAGTTTCGTGTAATGCTCTTTTCCAGTTTGTTATGGGAAAAGCTTTTTGATCAATAAGTCCTTGACTACAATCATAATCATATTGTTCTTTTTCTTTATTGTTAGCACTGTTTGACGCAATTTGTTGTTTCTTTTGAATGATATCAATATCTACTTCCGCAACAAAAATCCCGCGTTTCGGTTTGCTTTCTACATAACCTTCAGCTAGTAATTGTTGATAAGCGGATTCAACTGTAATACGGCTCACATTAAGCTGCATAGCTAAATTTCTGTGAGAAGGAAGGCGTGTACCAGCACATAGTGATCCATGAGAGATTTCGCGTTTCATATATTTGTAAATTTGTAAGTAAATAGGTATTTTACTTTGTAACACTAAAGGAATATTCAGATCCATTTGTAGACGCTCCTTTTTATACTGGCCTTATAAAAAAGAATAGAACTGTCACTTAAACTAAGGGCAGTCGCTTTCTATAATGATGATATAACATTTAGAAAATTTTATAAATAGCAAGGGGCGAATCATAATGAATGTTAAAGCAGTAGTAACAGAAGCAGATTTACACGATGTATTTCCCGTATTACAACAATTAAGAACGAAAATTTCAAGAGAAGAGGCAAGTTCTTTATTTCAAAAAATGAAAGAAGAAAATTACAAACTATTTTCGCTACGTAACGAAGAGAATGAAGTTGTTAGTCTAGCTGGTGTAGCGATTTGTACGAATTTTTATAATGAGAAACATGTTTTTGTGTATGACCTTGTAACTGCGGAAGCTCACAGATCAAAAGGGTATGGTAAGGTTCTGCTGTCATATGTAGAAAAATGGGGGGAAGAAAAAGGATGCAGTTCTATCGTTCTTACATCTGCGTTTCCAAGAATTGATGCACATCGTTTTTATGAAAGAGAGGGCTTTAATAAGGTAAGCTATTCTTTTTATAAAGCGTTATAATATTAAGTAGGTTCCATATGTACAAATATATGGAACCTATTTTCTTTTTCAGATTTGAGCTAGGAACAGGTCTAGCAATATGATTTGTCGAATATTAGAAATTAAAAATAGAATCTTGAATTTAGAGAATGTTAGGAGCGTTTAAACTTGGAAAAAATAAAGGAATTATCTATACCAAATGATGTAAGAGTCATCATTATTTCTGATATTCATGGAGAATTAGATCTTTTTAAGGAACTATTATATAAAGTTAATTTTAACGATGAGGATTATTTAATTATTAATGGTGATCTTTGTGAGAAAGGAAGAAATAGTATTGGCGTCGTAAACTATGTCATGAATCTTGTAAAGAACAATTCAAATGTTCATGTTGTTGAAGGGAATTGTGAAGTTATAGTTGAAGCGCTTGTAAATGAAAATCCTGCTTTAATAAATTATTTGTGTACGCGGAAAAATACAATTTTTAATGAATGGCTAGCACAATTGAATATTAACGTTCATGAAGAGAGTGATATCCGTGAATTGAAAACAAAATTAATGAGCCATTTCTCAAAAGAAATAAAGTGGCTAACAGAATTACCAACAGCGATTGAAACGGAAGATTATATTTTTGTACATGCTGGCCTTGAAGATAGAGAGGATTGGAAAGAAACAGAACGAAAAAATGCGATAGCAATGCCGGAGTTTTTCAATCAATCACATAAAGTAAATAAGTATGTAGTTGTTGGACATTGGCCTGTTGTAAACTATTCAGAGAAGGCACCATCTAACAATCCTGTTATTGATAAGGAAAAAAAGATTATTGCAATTGACGGCGGAAATACGATTAAAGAGGCAGGACAATTAAATGCATTTATCATTCAGAGGAAACCAACAGGTGATAAGTTTTCTTATACATATGTAGACTGTTTTCCAGAGTATGAAGTAATAGCAGATTTTCATGCCGATGCAACAATGCAGGGCGGGGTTACCTATCCACATTATTACATAGAGCCTATTGAGAAGAAGCAAGATTACACAATATGCAGGCAAAAGGAAACGAATACATTACTTTCTGTGAAAGATGAATACATTAGGCAACTTGATTCAGGTGAATACACAGTGAAAACGGATATATCTTGTGCGCAAATAAGTGTAAGAAAAGGTGACATTGTTTCTCTTATTGATAGTAGCTGTTCAGGCTATGATTTAATTAAAAAAGATGGAGTAGAAGGCTGGATAGAGAAAGGGATTTTAGTTGAGATAGAAAAGACGAAAAAGAAAATATTTAGCTGAAATAGGAGGGATGTAACCTCCTATTTTTTTTAAGAAGTAGATTGCTTGCTATCTTTAATAAGTAAATAAATCGTACTCGGTAAAATGAAAAGCGTCATTCCTAAAATAATCGCTAGTATGGCATAACCTCTATATGGAGCAGAAACGATAAATGGAAGCCCCGCTAGGAAAATACCTGCTATCATCATTGAAATACTACAAATATTTGAAGCTCTTTTTTCAAGGTGCTTATCATTCCATTCCAATGAAACGGTTGATTTAGTCGTATCAATTTTGGAACTGAAATAACCTATTAATATAAATAAAAGCCCTAATGCTAAAAATATGAAATAATCAAGAGAAAGTGAAAAGCCAAGGGCGATAAGGGCAATGACAATATCAACAAAAAATAAGAATAGTAACATTGTGTTGCCGATCCAATGGAGAAATTTCTCGTTACTCGCTGCTTTAGATAAAGCTAAAAATAAAAAGAATAAGAAGGAACATATAATTATATTTACGATAACAAAAGTGCTTTTATCCATCATTGACGTAGGCGTTCCATTGAAGTCCCATTTCGTAACAATACTTGATGGTAAGAAGAAATAGAGAATAATATTTGTCGTAATAATAGTGAGAAACAAAGTGATACTAAATCGATTATTCATTGAATCACCAGCTTTCTACATGAATAATTGGTATCTTATAACAAAATTATACAATATAATAAACGATATTTGTTTTGATTTTTCAGAAAAAATATTATAATTATATATGAAATAAAGAGGAGTGTAGGAGGAAATTATGAAAAGCGTAATCGTAAAAGGGGATAGAGTAACAATTCGTACAATTGAAGAATCAGATATAAAAACATTATGGAATCTCGTGTTTAAAGAAGAAAATCCAGAGTGGAAAAAATGGGATGCACCGTATTTTCCGTTTTCGATGCAAGAATACTCAGCCTATAAGGAAAAGATGCAAACTCGTTTAAAAGAAGAACCTCTATCCAATTTAATTATAGAAAATAACGGTCAAGTTATAGGGACGGTCGGATTTTATTGGGAGTATAAACCGACGCGTTGGTTGGAGATGGGAATTGTTATTTATAATCCGGCTTACTGGAATGGTGGCTACGGTACAGAAGCGTTAACGTTATATCGAGATTTATTATTTGAGAAGATGGAGATTGGTAGAGTAGGGCTCACGACTTGGTCTGGCAATGAACGAATGATGAAAGTAGCTGAGAAAATAGGAATGACTTTAGAAGGTAGAATGCGCAAATGCCGTTATTATAACGGAACGTACTATGATTCTATTCGAATGGGAATGATTCGTGAAGAATGGGAAGCGCTATGTGTAACAAAGGGGTGAAGGGATATGTACGCTATTATTGCTACATTTGATCGTGTATTTACTAATAAAATTACAGAATTGCAAAATGAATTAACAAATATCATTGGCACAAATCAATTAGCCGGAGCAGAACCTCATATTACGTTAGCTGATTATAATGAGTTAAATGTTCATTTGTATAAGGAGAAATTAGGGGAGTTTGTAGTTATGCAAGAAAATACGGACCCAGTAACTTTTCCTTCTGTTGGAGTTTTTCCTACTAACGGAACAGTCTTTCTAGCACCGACTGTTACTGATGCATTGTTAAAATTACATCATTCTTATCATGATTATTTTAACAATTTTCATGACAACCCAAATTCATATTACGTACCGGGAAAGTGGGTTCCGCATTGTACGATTGCAAATAGATTACATACAAATCAGTTTTTAAGCGTAATGGAATATATTTATGAAAAATTTGATTTTGCAACAGCTTCAATTGAGAAATTAAAATTAATAAAGGTGAATTATGAAAATGGTTCTGCCATTTCTTCTAGTATATTAGCAGAATATAATTTAAAGAGAATGGAGACATCGAGATGACATATGTAATTAGAGAAATGAAGCAAGAAGATATTCATGCTGTACAATCAGTAGCGAAAATAGCTTGGCATGATACATACGAAGGCATTATTCCGAGAGAGACTCAAGACAGTTTTTTAGACGAGGCTTATTCTGATGAAAAAATGAAATATCGTCTTGAGAATACACATTTATTCGTTGCAGAAGAAGAGGGAGAAGTAATTGGCTTTGCAAATTTCTCACCTGTTAGACTGCAAAACGAAGCAGAATTAGGAGCAATTTATTTGTTACCAGATCAACAGGGGAAAGGGATAGGAAGTGCTTTATTACAAAAAGGGTTAACGGTATTAAAAGGAATTCGGAAACTATACATTCATGTAGAAGCAGCGAATGAAAAAGGAAAGCGGTTTTATGAAGCGAAAGGTTTTGCACAATTAGAGGAATTTGAAGAAGATTTTGAAGGGCATATGATGCAGACAGTAAGGATGGTTTTATACATATAAGGAGGACTAGAAGTGAAAATTTTTGATTTTAATGAAAAAGTAGGAAAGCAAATCACAGCATTTCAATCTAATTTCATAATGTCGAAAATAGTAAATCATCGAGGGAATATACATATCGGTGCTATGCATGTAAAAGAGAATGGAATAATTGGATATCATGAAGCAGTTGTATCGCAACTGCTTCTTATTGTGGACGGAGAAGGATATGTATGCGGGACAGATAAAGAAAAAGTGAAGGTGGAAGCGGGACAAGCTGTGTTTTGGGAGAAGGGTGAGTTTCATGAGACAAGTACAGAGCATGGATTAATGGCAATTGTTATGGAAGCGGAGGATCTTGAACGAGCGATATTAATGCCTATTAAAGAGGAGAGTTGTGAAAAATGATAGAAAAGGCAAATCGGGAAGAAACGGACGAAATAATACAATATGCAGCTCAATCGCTTTTTGAAGGTACGAGGGGAAATTGTCGTTTAAATACAGAGAAAGCGATTGAAATTACAAGGCCGATTGTAGAAAAGGGAGCGTATTATTTAGTCGTTAAAGAAGAAAACGTTGTAATGGGTTGGATATTAATAGGGGAAAATACGGACTATTTTTCTCATGAAAAACTAGGGTTTATATACGAATTATATGTTTTTCCAGAGTACCGCGGGAAAGGATTGTCAAGAAAGTTAATGGAGGCTGGTATTAAGGAATTACAAAAGAATTATTCAGAAATTCGTTTGAATGTATTTGCTGGAAATTTTGCAAAAGAGATGTACGAAGAGTTTGGTTTTGTTGAAAGACAGGTCATTATGACTTTGAAGTGAGAATAATAGTTTAAACGGGAGAAGAGAAAGAGTGAGAAAAGAAAATGAGTATGTTGTGTATTTACAAAGGTTGTATCCTGAATTACAAATAAATTCTGTTTATATAAATGAAATAGGTCAAAATAATGATGTGTTAATTGTAAATGATAATATAGTATTCCGGTTTCCGAAATATGAAAAAGGTATTCAGAAACTTCGAATAGAAACACAGTTACTAGAGAAAATAAGACCCTTCATTACGCTTCAAATTCCCAAGCCAAGTTATCAAGGGTTTCAAAATGAAGTACCAGGGAAAGTATTTGCAGGTTATGAGATGATTGAAGGAGACCCGTTTTGGAAAAATGTTTTTACGGAAATAAATGATGAAAAGCAATTACAAAAACTTGCGTGCACATTGGCGAGATTTTTAAAAGAGTTGCATGAAATTCCATTATCTACATTCGAAGGTATTATGCAATGTGATAGTACTGATATGTATTCAGAAATAAATAGTTTATATAGCCAATTAAAAGAACATGTTTATCCATTCATGAGAAATGTAGCGAGAAAAGAGGTCTCAACATCCTTTGAGTTATATTTAAATGAAAGTAGTCATTTTAACTTTACTCCTAGTCTTGTTCATGGGGACTTTGGCATGACAAACATTTTATATAGTGCAACAAAAAAGAATATTTCAGGGGTCATAGATTTTGGTGGAGCGAGCATTGGAGATCCGGCTTATGATTTTGCTGGGATATTAGCTAGTTATGGAGAAGAGTTTTTACAACTATTTGAAGCCTATTATCCTAATTTAGAAGCAGTAAAGGAGCGAATGGATTTTTATAAGAGTACATTTGCGCTTCAAGAAGCATTATTTGGCGTACTAAATAATGATAAGAAAGCTTTTGAAGCTGGAATAGCACCATATGTATAAAAGCCGATTTTAAATCGGCTTTTAATTATCGATACATCGTCCACATTCCAATGTCTTTAAAACCTAATCGTTTATAAATTCGTCCAGCAGCTGGATTGTTATAAAATAAACAAAGTGTTCGGCCTTCATTCGTAAAGTCCCGAATCATTTTTTGTAATATAAGCGAAGCATATCCGCTCCCGCGATAATTCGGATGTGTGCATACGCCAATTACCATAGCAGATAATGAATTTTCAGCAGATGTAGAGGCGGATGCAATAATAGCACCGTCTTTTTCAATATAATACGTACGTCCTGTATTTGTTTCGAGAGCTTGTCTTAATATTTTCTCTGATTCATTAGCAGTTGGGAATTCAGCGATGTTACTTCGTAATTGCATAATTCGCTCTACATCATCTAGTGTGGCAAGTTTAATGGTTTCTTGGGCAGGCGTACTAGGTAAGTTGTCGGCATCTAGACATTCACAAAAATACATTTCATTTTTAGTACCTAGTTGTATACTTGAAACGGTTTCAAATCGTTCAACAATAGTTGACTTACCAGAGAGTTTCAGCGGCTTATATGCGGAAAGAAGTGCCTCATAGTCAGTTACTACAAACTCTTCTTTACTATATGGTATAAATGAATCGTGAAAGCGGAGCAAAATTGATTTTAATGTCCCATTCTCTTTAAATACTCCCCATAGTTCTTGGAAATCTGTATCATAACCGAAAGCTTCAATATCTCCAATAATAAATAAGTTAAGGGCTGCTTCTTCTTTTAGGTAAGCGAATACTTGTTCATGATCTTTCTTTGTTAATTTTCGCATCATAACGAATCGACCTCTTTTTTATTTTTCTAAATATTACAACTTAATTTTTTTGAAAGCAATATAAAATTTTATGTTTAGTTCACAAACTTTCGGAAAAACTAGGAAAGATATGACAAAGGAGGTTATGAACGGTGGATCATCCAATTCAAGGGTTAATGAAAGCAGCAATGGAAAATTTAAAAGAAATGGTCGATGTAAATACGATTGTTGGAGAGCCTGTTCAAACGGCTGACGGTGGTGTGGTGTTAACGGTTTCTAAAGTAGCGTTCGGGTTTGGAGCAGGAGGTTCTGATTTCCAAACGAATGATGGACAAAGAGCGAACGGTAACCCTGCATTTGGTGGCGGTAGCGCGGGTGGTGTTTCTATTACACCAGTGGCATTTCTTGTAGTGAATAAAGAGGGAGTAAATATTCTTCATTTACAAAATGCGACACATTTAGCAGAGAAAATGATTGAATTAGCTCCACAAACAATTGATAAGATTCAATCGATGTTCCAAAAAAATGAAAAGAAAGAGGGAAATCATCATCCTCAAAACCCAGATGAAATCCTTTAAAAACGCCTGCTTACGAGCAGGTGTTTTTTCTTGTAATCACTATGTAATAAAACACATGAAATTGTAAATAGTTTTTGAAGTTTTTTCTATGTTTCTAAAATTTTTCATGTTAAAATATGCTATAGAATTGAAACATATAAAACGAAGGTGGCTAGGTGCTTTGTCTGGAGGATCTGACCAAGTAAAGAATATGATATATATTAATGGTAATCGTCGAGGTCATTGTTTTATTACATCAGGAATTACGTTTAAAGAGTTTGCAAGTAACATCCCTTCACCGCTTCATCAAGTGTTGCTTTTAAAGCATAATTTTGAATGGACAGATTTTCATTATCATACTTTATTTGAATATGTTGAGGAAGAAAATATACATAAGTTAATTCAAGCAGAGATTGATGAATTTGATGAATTTTGTTGGGTAGATTTTGATGATGCAAGCGATTTAGATGAACTAGAGCCAAAAGAAATTGCAGAACTTTTATATTTGGCTCACAAAAAAGAACCACTTGCAAGAACGTTCTTTCCGTTATTGAAAAATAGATTTGTTTATTTTTCACATGATGACGGATGGTACAACAAAGTGTATTATCGTAGAATTGCTGATTTTGTAGGAATGTTAAGTAAAGTCATTCCTTATAAACTCGGTGCTTTCGGTAAGAAACGTTTTTCTTTCTTCCAAAAATCAAAAATTTTCCCAGCAATTTCAAAAGAAGTGATTATGGGGCTTATTCCATTAATGGAAGATGGTCTTTATATTGATCTGGCAGGGAAAATTGAGTCAAGAAGGGGTCTTGAAATTCCGGTATATGTAGTGGGTTCGTATGAAAGTACGGATGAGGTACTAGATAATATCGATGAATTGAAAGAAGAAGCGACAGAGACTGGTTGGCTTATTTTTGATAAGAAAGAACAAGAGTGGCAATGGGTTGTAGACTAAGAAAACTTGGCGCATGCAGTCAAGTTTTCTTGTCTTTTGAAAGGAGTACAAATGAAGAAATATTATACAATTGTGGGTATTGTAAGTATTATTCTCGTGGCAATATTACTTATAACTTGTCCGAAAGAATCAGATTTTAAATTGTATCTGGAAGATAAGTATGCATTGAAATGTGATGAGAGTAGTTTTGAATGCACACAAAATGTAGATGGTAAAAAAGAAAAACTAAAATTTGAAAGTACAGATGCACGAAATGGTGTATTCTTTATGACTGTAAAGCAAACATTTAAAACTGAAGCTGGTGTTACGAAAGAATATAGCGGAGTAGGAATGTTTGGTACATTTCTTTTTGTTTCAGAGAAGACTTTCTAGTAATAGAAGGTCTTTTTCTTATGCTTATGTTCATATAGATGAAGTAAGACAAGCATAGGAGGGGTATTGATGAAGAACACATGTATTGTTTGCGGCGGTGAGGAGTTTTTCTCTTCTACATTATATGCACGTACGAAACAAGACTGGGCATATGCGCCAAATATGTACCGTTTTGAAAAGGTGTTTATTGAGCATAGGGATGAAGAAAATTATCCAGTGTTTCAAGAAATTACAGCGAAACATTGCTGTGGATGCGGTCATATTATGTTGTATCACGAATGAACACACCAAGTATAACTTGGTGTGTTTTTTTAAAACGCTGACAAAGCAAGCGGATAAAGTAAAGTAAATAAAACAGAAAAACTACCAAAACCAATTGCTGTATATCCAAGTGTTCTTGCTCCAAAATTGACAGCTAATAAGCCAATTAAAATTGCAAGGGAACCGAGTGTAACTGGATAAAATGCAATTGAGAAAAGCGAAAGAAATAAAGCGACATAACCTATCATTGCACCGGTATTTGTACCTTCTATTTCATTTGCAATTTCTTTACGCTTATGTCTAATTGGTATGCCAGCTGGTGATATTTCAGCTGCATACTCTTCGTTTTTTTCACCACTTTTAAAATGATGATTTCTCTTTCTTCGCATGTACATCCCTCTCTTTCAATTGGGTGTACCTATAGTATCTTTCATAAAGAGAAGAACATGAGTATGAGTTAAACCCAAGTAAAGCAAAAATTGGAGAATAAAGATTCCATCGTTAGCATGTACATCTCCTAAGGAAGATAAAACAGGAATTTTGGAAAATGATGTAGAATGAAATGAGTGACAAAGCGTAAAGGTAGGGGATTGCATGACAAGATTTAATTGGCATGAGTCAGCAGAGAAAAAATGGGATAGTAGTGCAGAATTTTGGAACCAAAATAGTCAGGAGATGTGGGACAGCGGGAGTAGGAGTACGATTATTCCATTTTTTGAACAATACGTGAAGAAAGAAGCCAAGGTGCTTGACGTTGGTTGTGGAGATGGATACGGTACATATAAATTAAGTCGCGCAGGCTATAAAGCAGTTGGAGTAGATTTATCAGAAGTGATGATTCAAAAAGGGAAGGAACGCGGAGAGGGACCGGATTTATCCTTTATAAAAGGGGATCTTTCTTCCTTACCGTTCGAAAATGAACAATTTGAATCAATTATGGCAATTAATTCTTTAGAATGGACCGAGGAGCCATTACAAGCATTAAATGAGATAAAGCGCGTTTTAAAAAGCGATGGGTATGCATGTATTGCAATTTTAGGACCGACAGCAAAGCCGCGAGAGAACAGTTATCCTCGTTTATACGGCAAAGACGTTGTTTGTAATACGATGATGCCTTGGGAATTTGAACAGTTAGCGAAAGAACAAGGTTTTGAAGTTGTAGATGGAATCGGTGTATATAAGCGCGGAGTAAATGAGAAGATGTTAGGTCAACTCCCTACAGAGTTACAACAATCGTTAACATTCTTATGGGTATTTATGTTAAAAAACGTATAAAGAAATGAAAGAATTTTTAGGAGGTAAATAAGTGCAGAAAATACAAAAAACTGATACAATATCATCAGAACCAATTAAAGGGGGACTAGGGTATATGACAACTACTACAACAGTTAAATCCGACATTGAAATCGCACAAGAAGCGAGTATGAAGAAGATTCAAGAAATTGCAGCTGATTTAAATATTTTAGAAGATGAATTAGAGCCATACGGGCATTATAAAGGTAAGCTATCTCTTGATATTTTTAAGCGCTTACAGAATGAGGAAGACGGTAAAGTTGTTTTAGTAACAGCGATTAACCCAACTCCAGCTGGAGAAGGTAAATCAACAGTAACAGTTGGTTTAGGTCAAGCTTTTAATAAAATTGGTAAGAAAACAGTAATTGCACTTCGCGAACCATCTCTCGGGCCAACGATGGGACTAAAAGGCGGAGCAGCAGGTGGTGGTTTTTCACAGGTTGTACCAATGGAAGACATTAACCTTCACTTTACTGGGGATATCCATGCGATCACAACTGCCAATAATGCGTTAGCAGCGTTTATTGATAATCATATCCAACAAGGAAATACACTTGGAATTGATACGCGTAAAATCGTTTGGAAACGCTGTGTTGACTTAAATGATCGTGCCCTTCGTAACGTAGTAATTGGTCTTGGTGGACCGGTTCAAGGTGTACCACGTGAAGACGGTTTTGATATTACAGTAGCATCTGAAATTATGGCCGTATTCTGCCTTGCGACAGATATTCAAGATTTAAAAGCACGTCTATCGCGCATCGTAGTTGCTTATAACTTTGCAAATCAACCTGTAACGGTTAAAGATTTGGGTGTAGAAGGTGCGTTAACATTATTATTAAAAGATGCATTAAAGCCAAACTTAGTGCAAACGTTAGAAAATACACCAGCTATCATTCACGGCGGACCATTTGCGAATATCGCTCACGGTTGTAACAGTGTTATTGCTACAACAATGGCAGCAAAATTAGGTGATTATGTTATTACAGAAGCTGGATTCGGTGCTGATTTAGGTGCAGAGAAGTTTTTAGATATTAAAGCTCGTGCAGCTGGTATTAAACCAGAAGCAGTTGTTATTGTTGCGACGATTCGTGCGCTTAAAATGCATGGCGGCGTAGCAAAAGATCAATTAAAAGAAGAAAATGTAGATGCATTAGCAAAAGGTATGGAAAACTTGCAGAAGCACGTTGAAACAATTCAAAGCTTCGGTGTGCCTTTCGTAATTGCAATTAATAAATTCATTACAGATACAGATGCAGAAGTTGCATACTTACAAGAATGGTGTAATGAGCGTGGCTATGCAGTATCCTTAACAGAAGTTTGGGAGAAAGGTGGCCAAGGCGGAGTTGACCTTGCTGAAAAAGTGTTAAAAGAAATCGAAAAAGGCGAAAACAACTACGCACCACTTTATGAGTTAGAATTACCATTAGAAGAAAAAATCCGTACAATTGCTCAAAAAGTGTACGGTGCAAAAGATATTGAATTTGCTCCGAAAGCACGTAAGCAATTAGCTCAATATGAAGGAGAAGGTTGGAGTAACCTACCAGTTTGTATGGCGAAAACACAATACTCTCTTTCTGACGATGCAACAAAATTAGGTCGTCCATCTGACTTTATCGTTACAATTCGTGAGTTAAAACCATCTATCGGTGCAGGCTTTATCGTTGCGTTAACAGGTACAATGTTAACAATGCCAGGTCTTCCAAAACAACCAGCAGCACTTCAAATGGATGTAAATGAAGATGGAAAAGCAGTAGGTTTATTCTAAAAGGTTGTAATTCATCTCGTTTATCTGTAAACTATATATACATCAAGTGGCGCCTTTCCATCGAAAGGCGCCTGTTTTTTGGAGGAAATTATGTTTGATCCAACTGCTTTTGACAATTTAAAAGTAATCGTAGAAGGTGCTGTGTATGATTTTGATCTACATGGAGATATTCTTGTAACAGATCGAAAAGATATGATGGATCTTGCTTCATTAAGTCGTATATATCATATCTCATTTCAATTAACAGAACCGTTTGAACCGTTAGTAGAAGCAACATTTTCATTATCTGTGGATGCAAAGAACTTGTCTGGTGAAATACTAGAAGTGCCTCAGTTTACACCTGGTTGTGAGATGAAGCTAGCATTTTCATTCCCGTTAGAACAACCAGAAGTAAAATGCGAAGAAATTGAAACATTAATGCGTTCTATATGGGGAAAAGAAAGAATGATTATGCAGAAAGTTTCATACGAATATAATAAGCAAGCGATTTCATATCATAATAAGGTAGAGGTTCTATTTCAAAAAGCGATTACAGAAGACCATGTTGATGATTTAATAGCTGTTATTTCACACATGATAGAAACGGTGCGAACAATACAGCATTTTCTTCAAAAATAGAGATAAAGGAGAAAAACAAATGATAAAAGATATGCAACCATTTTTACAACAAGCTTGGGAGAAGGCTGGTTTTAAAGAGTTAACTGAAATTCAAAAACAAGCGATTCCAACTATTTTAGAAGGACAAGACGTTATAGCTGAATCTCCAACTGGAACAGGAAAAACATTAGCGTACTTATTACCCCTTTTACATAAAATTAATCCTGAAGTAAAACAGCCACAAGTTGTTGTTTTAGCGCCAACACGTGAACTTGTCATGCAAATTCATGAAGAGGTTCAAAAGTTTACAGCAGGAACTGAAATTTCAGGTGCATCTTTAATTGGTGGTGCAGATATTAAGCGCCAAGTTGAAAAATTAAAGAAACACCCAAGAGTAATTGTCGGTTCACCAGGACGTATTTTAGAATTAATTCGTATGAAAAAGCTAAAAATGCATGAAGTAAAAACAATTGTATTTGATGAGTTTGATCAAATTGTAAAGCAAAAAATGATGGGCGCAGTGCAAGATGTAATTAAATCTACGATGCGTGATCGTCAATTAGTATTTTTCTCGGCTACAATGACAAAAGCTGCAGAAGATGCGGCACGTGATTTAGCAGTTGAACCACAATTAGTACGTGTAACACGTGCAGAATCAAAAAGCTTAGTTGAGCATACGTATATTATTTGTGAGCGACGCGAAAAAAATGATTACGTAAGAAGAATTATGCATATGGGCGATGTAAAAGCAGTTGCTTTCTTAAACGATCCATTCCGTTTAGATGAAATTACTGAGAAATTGAAATTCCGTAAAATGAAAGCAGCGGCTCTTCATGCAGAAGCAAGTAAGCAAGAACGTGAAGCAACGATGCGTGCATTCCGCGGCGGGAAATTAGAAATTCTACTTGCTACTGATATTGCAGCACGTGGAATCGATATTGACGACTTAACACATGTAATTCACTTAGAATTACCAGACACAGTAGACCAATACATTCACCGCTCAGGACGTACTGGACGTATGGGTAAAGAAGGAACTGTTGTATCTCTTGTAACACCGCAAGAAGAGCGTAAATTACTACAATTTGCGAAAAAACTAGGTATCGTATTTACGAAGCAAGAAATGTTCAAAGGATCATTTGTAGAAACGAAACCGAAAGCACCAAAGAAAAAGAAACCAGCGTTTACTGGGAAGAAAAAGCCTAGATAAATAATGTGGAAGGCGTAACTATTTGTAGTTACGTCTTTTTTGTTTGTAATCAAGTGATAATGGGAATTGTAGTGGTGTTTTTATGTACCTATCATATATGCTTCTACTGGGAGTATTGATAAAAGGCTAGTTTATTCATTTCGTTTATACAAGGAAATAATATAAAAAAAGTCGAATATTAAACTGACACGAAATAATAAAAAGAAGGTACACATATGGATAGGAAATTAGGGATGTTTTTAAATACGAAACATATTGAAGTAAACGAAGGAATAAAGAAGGCGAGAGAATGGGGGGGAGAATATATTCAATTATATGCTATGAATTCGACTTTCAACTTAGCTAACATTTCAGAGGTACAATGGAACACTTTAAAAGAAAACTTATCTTTTAATGAGATTCAAGTCCCCTCATTAGCAATTAGCTTCGGAGAAAATGGAATGATAGGAACTGAAGCTGAATGTGCAATAGAGAGTTTTAAATATATTACTGATAAAGGGTTAAGGTTAGGAGCTAACATAGTAACAGCCCATATTGGGAAAATCCCTGATGATGAAAACAGTGAGTACTATGATAAAATGATACGTGTTTGTAATGAAATAGGGGAATTAGCATTCAGATTTGGAGGATTCTTTGCTATTGAGACGGGATCTGAAAAAGCAATAGTATTAAAACGATTTTTAGAAACTGCAAACTCGAAAGGACTAGCTGTTAACTTTGACCCAGCAAATTTAATAAGTGATGTAAATGAAAATCCGGAAGAAGGTTTATTACTATTAAAAGATTATATAGTACAAACTCATATTAAAGATTGTAAAGAAGTGAAAAGTGATAGTTTAAGTAAGTATATAGAAGTAGCAGTAGGAAATGGTGAAGTGGATTTCGATATATTCTTCAAAGTATTAGATGAAATTGGATTCGACGGATATAACATGATTGAAAGAAATGATTATTTTGACGAACTAGATGGGATGAGTCAGTCGATAAATTTTGCAAAGAAGTACATACCAACTCAAAAGGAATAACGATAGTATTTGTAGAAACCTACATAGAATATAAAAATCATTAGGGGGAAATGCAATGATTCATAAAGTTGGACAAATTATGTTATATGTAAATAATCAAGATGAGGCAGTCAATTTTTGGACGGAAAAGGTAGGGTTTCATGTAGTTGCAGAAGAAGATAATAAGCAAGGAATGAGATGGATTGAAATCGCTCCAATGGGCGGTGCAGAAACGAGCATTATATTACATAATAAAGAAGTGATTTCTAAAATGAGCCCAGAATTGAATCTTGGTACACCGTCTTTAATGTTCTTCTCAGAAAATCTTGATCAATTATATGCAGATTTAAAAAATAAAAATGTTACTGTTGGCGAAATGGTAACTATGCCTTCTGGTAAAGTATTTAACTTTGCTGATAGTGAAGGGAATTATTTTGCGGTTATGGAAAAGAACAAATAATAATATTACTATGTGAAAATCCCCATCAAATATATTGAGGGGGATTACATGTTTGAAGTGGATTTTTCATTAGAGAATTGATTAATATAAAATACGCCTTTTTCAATAGCTGTCTCAATATAACCAACGATTTGATTAAACGTAAATACTTGTAAGTCTTCATGCAAATTTTGCTCCGGATACAACATATCTTCAAAAAGATACTTTCGAAAAGAAAAAACGTTTTCTTTAGAAACCTCTTCAATATCGACAATGTGAGCCTCTTGATTGAGAAGAGAGAAGAGCTGTTGTTCTTTATCGTAATGATGAAGCAATTTTGCATTTAACAATTTAAAATCGTTATAGTACATAGGTGCGATCGTTTCATCATTTTCTATTCTATTTTTTAGCCAAGGTAGAAAAAAGCCACTTAGCCAATTATCATCGGCAATGAGATGGGTGTAATAGCCTAAGAGAAAAGGGGAATTCATATGAACTTTATATTTTTGAAAAAAAGAATTGAAATCTATCCTTCGCGTATAGTTTTTCGTCGTGCCTGCGTAAAAATGTGAAGTTCCTTTTTCTTCTGCTGAATGAACTGCATCAGGGGCTACACCTCCAAGTATGAAAGAAGTTTTATCTTGAATACATAATTTCTCGGCAATCCTGTTAGCAATAATAGCATGCATAATTCGTGATCCCATGAATGACACCTCGGTTTCAAGTATTCATTTCAGGAAGATGACTGAACAGTTAGTATTACTTTCCCTGTACTTTTTCTACTTTCGACCCATTCATGTGCTTTCCCTGCATCTTGGAGTGGAAAAGATTTTGTAGCATTGATTTGCAAACGCCCGTCACGCAAATAACGGAATACTTCATTTGCAGTTTCTTGGAGTAGTTCAGGACGTTTTTTTCGTGTAGTTCCAAAGCTAAAACCGAGTATAGAACGGCAACTTGCATGTAAATCTTTCGTATGGAAATTGCCAATTTCACCACTAGCATTACCGAAATGAACGAGGCGACCGTAATAAGCAAGACATTTTAAACTTCTTTCCGAAACAGATCCAGAAATAGAGTCTAAAATGATATTTACGCCTTCTCTATTTGTCAGCTCATTGACTTTCTCTACAAAATCTTCATCTTGATGACAAATAACATAATCAGCTCCGGCATATAAAGCAATTTCTTTTTTTGCTTCACTTCCGACAGTACCGATAACTTTTCCAGCCCCTAATAGTTTTGCAAGTTGAATAGCTGTAGTACCAATTCCGCCAGCAGCCGCATGAATGAGTACTGATTCGCCTTGTTGAAGCCTTGCTACCTTTGCGAGTAAATTATAGCTTGTAAAAGATACGATTGGACAAGCAGCTGCAGTTTGGAAATTAATTTCATCAGGTAATACGAAAGTAAGATTTTCATTTGCAACAACATATTCAGCGTATGATCCATTTTGAGGAAATGCAATGACACGCTGTCCAGGATAAATATTTTTCACATGAGAACCGACACGTTCTACAATACCAGCGGCATCTATCCCTGGAATAAAAGGTAGTGATTTATTTCCTTTTTTGCCATAACGTGATTTAATGTCAGCAAAATTAACACTTGTAGCAACAACACGAATTAAAACTTGATCTTTTGAAATAGCTGGAATATCCACATCTGTATATTTCATCACTTCAGGACCACCGAACGACGTTACAATGATAGCTTTCATTATATATCCTCCTAAATTTGACTATATAAATCATTTTAAGTCTTCATTAGAAATTGGAAAATTATATAATAGTTATGTGTGATTATA
This sequence comes from Bacillus cereus group sp. MYBK245-2, assembly GCF_051916145.1. NCBI lineage: Bacteria > Bacillati > Bacillota > Bacilli > Caryophanales > Bacillaceae > Bacillus > Bacillus cereus group sp. MYBK245-2. Next base: position 173,874 of record NZ_JBQAGB010000006.1, read on the forward strand.
AGTGGAGCTTATGAACATATTGAATCATTATATTAATCTATATAAAAAAACTTTTGAAAAAATCGAACGAAATATGGATTACTTTCCAATATATAGTGTAAGACAAAGGAGGGATGGTATATGAAGGATGAAACAGTGTATACAGATTTAATCCAATTAACTTTATCGGGAAATAAAGAAGCGTATAGCGAATTGTATGATAAAACGATTCAAGAAGTATATAAAACAGCACATTTTTTGATTGAAGATAAAACGGATGTAGATGATGTCGTTCAAGAAATATACATACAACTATATGAATCGCTTCGTAAGTATGATAGCGAGAAGCCATTTCGTCCTTGGCTAATTGGACTTGCGATTAAACAAATTCACTCTTATAGAAGAAAGAGGTGGATGCGACTACGAATTATAAAAAAAGCAGAAGAGCAAAGAAAACCAGTACAAATTGATTTTTCTAACGATGTAATAAGTAAAATATCAAACCAAAAACTAATCGAACTTATTCATAAATTACCGTATAAATTGAAACAAGTTATTATCTTAAGATACTTACACGATTATTCACAAGAAGAAGTAGCACAAATATTACATATTCCAATTGGTACTGTGAAATCTAGAATTCACGCGGCATTAAAAAAACTACGTCAAAAAGAGCAAGTAGAAGAAATCTTTTTAGGAGAGGTAGGGAATGTGAAATGAGTTTAGATTGTAGAGTTAGAGAATCTATACGAGAAGAAGCGAAGGGGATTGTTGCCCCGCCGGAGTTAAAAGAAAAAGTAATCGTTCAAATTAAAATGAATCAAGGAGGACGTAAGAGAAAGAAACATCTTATTGCAGGAGTGCTTGCAGCAGCTTTTTTAATCCCGACGACTGGTTTTGCGTATCAATCTATTATGGCAGATGGTATATACGGATCTTTTGAGAATGTAAAAAAACATGCTGGAACGATGACATTAGAGGCGTACATGCGTTTTAGTGCAAAGTTATCAGAAGCGAAAGATGAAATGGGTGCGAAAGAATATGAAGAGTTTACAAAAGAACTAAAAAAATTAACAAATGCAAAGCTTACGTACGGAGATTCGAACGGTAATATTAATTATGATCAATTATCACCAGGAAAAAGAGAAGAAATGAAAAATTTAAGTATGAGCCTTCAACCATACTTTGACAAATTAAATGGTCATAAATCTAGTAAAGAAGTATTAACACAAGAAGAGTTTGACCGTTATGTAGAAGCTTTAATGATATATGAAATCGTACAAGTAAAGACAAAATCAACTGGTGGGATGAAAGTAGAAGAAGTACCTGAGGCATACAAAGAAAGATTTATTAATGCGGAGCAGTTTATGGAGTATGTAGCTGAAAAGGTGAGATAAGTAAAAAAGCTCAGAGTCTAAGCCCTGAGCTTTTCTTATTGAAACGTAAATATATTAACCACCTATGCCTTTTGCTAGCAATAGGAAATATACAACTACTAGTATTAGTCCATTTAATACTGTACCAACTATTCCGCATAACCAATTTTTTGATGCGATTGCAAAAATAATACCGAGTAATGAAAGTATAGCTAGAATCGTAATAATTAAAGTTAAATTTGCATTAGGTCCTCTTAAAATAAAGAAAGAACATATACTTGCGAGAAACATTAGACACGAGAATCCCAAAAATCTATACATAATAATTCTCCCTTGATTGAAATATAATTTGACTTAGTACTTAATTTTCTTTAGTTTAACATAAATTTCCTTTTCTCGTGGATAGCGACTTTTACAAGTAATATTGCATTTATAAATAAACCGCCGAAACCAATGACATTTAAGTATTGGTTATCAATTATATTTTTTCATATTTGCAATGTCTTTTTTTATAAAACAATCTAACAGTGAATAACCAGCTATTAAACTAATTATCGTAACAAAAGATGTATTTATAAGAATAATATTAGCTAAATAAGGTAAGTACGAACCAACTGGTGAAAAGAGTAGGGCTGGAGAAAAGGAAATGAATAGCATAGGCAACGTAATAGCAATAAATTTATCCGGTTGAAAGCGCCAGTTTTGTTTACTCGTTTCGCGATTAATAGATTGGAGGAATCGTAATAAAATGCCAACGATAAGAGGGAAGAGTGTAAAGTAGAATAATCTTGGATAAACGTTAAAGTTCGCCTGGGCATCTGTATCTAAATAAAATTGAATTTTCACTCCGACAAATAATAATAAGACGATAAATAATGTGAAGCAGAGGTATAGCATCACTTTTTGCATTATATTCCACCACCCTTTACTCAAAATATATTCAAAAAAAGAAGAGATATACAATAACAACTGTTGTATATCTCTTCTTTTACTGTTAGTTAATAGTGGAGTTTGCTTTTTCTTGCTTCGTGAAATAATCAATAATGCCCATTGCGCTAATTTCTATATCTAGATGTAAAATATTATAAACGGAATGATCTGATGGAACGTTTAATTTTGTAAGATGAGAAGAGATCTTATCCATTAATACAGTTTGTAAAGCTTTAGTCGCTTCATCGAAATCATTATACTGTTCAAAGACCTCTTTACCAGTATGAACGAAAATAGGTAGCCAATGTTCCAGTTGGTTATATACTTCTGTAACATTGGATGATGCACCGTAATGGCCGAAATAAATTGTATCTACATTCATACTTTGAATATGATTTTTAGAAGCAATCATCGCATCTGGTTGAAATTGTGAAGGCGATGTTGATGGTAAATATAGTTCTACACCAAGGTCTGCGAGTTCTCTATAATAAATTCCAATTGTATCGCCAGTGAAAATACCATTTGTTAATGAATCGTGAATGCTAATATGGTGCTTCGCATGTCCTGGTGTATCGTAAAATGTAAGTGTACGGTCTTCTGCAATTTTTAACGTATCACCATTTTGTACAATACGAACACGTTCTTCTTCTATAGGAAGAATGGGATCGAAAAGTTTATCGAAATCTTCTTTGTACACAGCTTTTGCGCCTAAAATGAGTTTTGTTGGATCAATCATATGACGAGCACCACGAGAATGTACATATAAAGTAGCATTTGGACACTGTTTCATCATTAAACCAGCTGCACCGGCGTGATCTAAATGAACGTGTGTAACGATAATGTTTTTTACATCGTTTAAGTCAATATGTAATTGTTGTAAGCCATCTAAAATATACGGAAGAGAAGGGGCTGCACAAGTTTCAATTAAAGTAATATCGTCACCTAATAAAACGTACGTACCAGTTCGTTCATTATGTTGTAAATCGAAATCATCAATAAGATATAGGTGAGAAGATAATTGCTCTACTTTTTTCATCTTTATCACTCCTTATATACGGTATGTAACTATTATACGTTAAAAATACAAAAAGGCAGAAAACGAAAGCCTCGTTTTCTGCCTTTTTGTATTGTAATTATTGCTTTTGTTGTTTATTGATAGACATAACGAACAGCCCAACAATGCCGCCAACTAATGGAAGCATAATTTCTCCTGCTAAATTAAAGTAGGAGCTTAAAAATAAACCATTTACATCGATTACCCAGCCAATCACATACAATAACATCATATATAGTACGAAATAAAACTCGCGATTTGAAATCGTTTCATGTTGTGCAGTTTTCATATCGAACACCATCCTTTTCTATAATAATAGAATATAAACTGTCACATTTTGTTCACAATTTAATTGTAAAACTTTACATCTTAAAAGTCTAGTAGTTTGTGTCGAATTTTCGAACAAAAGTAAAGCGCTATCATTTCTGGTTGTAAGTACGTAATAAGAGCTGTATATTCACGAATGTAGTATAGTATAAACATAGAATGATAGTGAAGAGAGGGGCATAAACAATGACAGTTTATGATTTTTCAGCTAAAACAATTACAGGAGAAGATAAATCGTTAAAAGATTACGAAGGAAAAGCGCTTCTTATTGTAAATGTAGCTAGCAAATGTGGTTTTACACCGCAATATAAAGGATTACAAGAAGTATATGATAAATATAAAGAACAAGGGCTAGAAATACTCGGTTTCCCTTGTAACCAATTCGGAGGACAAGAACCAGGTACAGAAGCAGACATTACAAGCTTTTGTGAATTAAACTACGGTGTAAACTTCCCGATGTTTGCAAAGATTGATGTGAAAGGTGATAAAGCTCATCCTCTGTATACATACATGACAGAACAAGCACCAGGTTTACTAGGTATGAAAGCAGTGAAATGGAACTTTACTAAGTTTTTAATTGGAAAAGACGGGAAAGTAGTAGCGCGTTTTGCGCCGCAAACGAAGCCGGTTGATTTAGAGGTTGAGATTGAGAAGGTACTTGGGGAATAACTAGGAGTTTCACTTTATTAAAAAATGCCTCAAAGAACTATTTTGTTCTTTGAGGCATTTTATTTACATTCACATTGTCAACATTAAATCGCTGAATGGAAGTCATTTGATTTAGGCGGAGAAGCTGCTTTTTTCATAAGCACTTCCCATAAGTGTACGGATTTTTTCCATTCTGTTGCAGCTTGTCCTTTTTGATATATAGCACTCTCATAACTGAAAGTAAGTTGTTGCATATCATTCGAGTTGTAAAGTGTATCGATATGGAGAGCATATTCTCGGAATGTTTGACTTTCCTCTCGGCGTATACCAGTTCTCGCAAACTGTTTCAAAAGTGCACTGTAAGCTTTACTATAAATAGCATCATCTTTTCGATATTTATAGTAAAGAATGATAAAAAATGTAATCCATTTCATTCTAGTAGCGAAGAGAGTGTAGCCGATGATACTAATTGGTATTGTAGAAAGGAATACGTACCACCAAGAAAATTTATTTTTAGCATTTGTAATTTTGTTAGTAGGAGTTTCTTCAGTATCTTCTATTAAATTTTTAAGCTTTGCTTCATTGTTTCTTTGGTGCATTTGCGCGTTTTGAGAATTAGTTTCTTCGCTATTTTGTAAAGTAGGAGCAGGAGTATTATTTATAAAATTATAGGGATTCGTAAATCCTTTTGTCGGTTCGAATGGAATCCATCCGTAACCAGGGAAATATACTTCGACCCAAGAGTGTGCGTTATCGTTCGCGATTTTATAAACATCCTCACCTTCAGCACCCACCAGCGTATTATCAAGAGTTCCTTCTGTATAACCTTTTACCCAGCGAGCGGGAATTCCAGCAGAACGAAGTAACACGATCATAGATGTCGAGAAATTATTACAGTAGCCGCTTTTTGTATCGAAAAGAAATTGATCTACATAATCTTGGTTTTGGGCAGGGAATGAGACATTCGTTGTTTCATATACAAAAGAATGGTCGGTGAAATAGTTTTCAATAGCTAATACTTTATCGTATCGGGTGTCTTTATCCTTTGTTAGACTACTAGCTAAGTCTCTTACTCGCTGCGGTAATGCTTCTGGAAGTTGCGTGTACTTTGTCATGAAATAAGGATTTGATTCTTGACCTTCATTCGTTTTTACAGCTTTTAAGTTTTCTATGGAAAACTCCGGGACCTCATACGTTACTTTATATGAATGTAAAGTAGTAGAAGAATCTCCATCCATCGTATAGATTTTTTCAGAAAATGGGTCAACGCTGTATGATACATCTGAAGAAGCCTCAACTGATATTAACCCTGCTGGATAGGTAAGGTGAGGATAACTTTTTTGCATGGTGATTGTTGCCTTTGTTGTCTCCGTTTTTGTATTTTGTTCGTACCAACTCACGACGTCATTTTTATTTTTAAAAGAAACCTTCTTTTGATTTTCAGAAACTTCCCAGCCTTTTCCGGTATAAAAATCTTTCGTTTCGACTCTCCAATATTGTTTGTTTTGTGTTGCTGCTGTAAAAACAATTGTAGGATCTGCTTTAAAAGGACCACCTAATCGCGAGTCATCTAAACCATATCCAATTTTAGAAACTTCTTGTTTTTTACTTGCTTCGGATGTGTTGAATTGTAAAAAATCCATTGGGTTTGGCCATTGAGGGCCAAATTTTGGAGCAAAGTATGCGATGGTTGCTGACAATACAATAAATAATGTAAGAGGTCTAAGTAATTTGGAGATTTCTCTAGCATAATTTTGTAAGTGTTCACTCTCTTTTATTCGTTCTATGCGAAGAAGACTAAGCATAAAAAAGCCGATGACAACAGTACGAATAATAGCGTAGTTTGCATTGTATACATGTAAGTTATGAAAAACGGTGATATAAATAATAGTCAATATAAGAAATAACAACCCACGTTTTTTATGAATCATCCAAAAGGAGATGAAAGCACTCAAAAACCAAAATGATAAAAAAAATAAAAGTGTTGGAAAAACTGGAGAAATATCTAGCAAATTCCCTTGAAATAACAGAGAGGAATTTTGAGAAATATCATTAAAAAATTTTGTTAACCAAGATGGATTTAAAAAAGCATTTTTATAGTATAAGAAATGAATGGTGAATAAAATCGTGAAGACTTTTATTGGAATCTGCCACTTTGTTTGAAAAAAAGAGAGAGTGAAGCAAATCCCTATAAATATTACAAAAATATCTAATCTACCTACGTTTGTAATACCGATGAGGGGCCTTAGCCATTCTAGTAAAAGTAGAAATGCGCATGCATGCATGAAAAATCTAGTCATATCCCATTGTTTTTTTGTCTGTAATGTTATCATTTGCTCACCTCAAAAAACACGTTTGTATACTGGTTTCCATAAACCACATTTACAAATATTTTTCGTTTTTGTAGAGTTTCTAGAATACTAAGTTCTCGATGTGATAGTTGATTTGCTTTTTCTTTTACGACAAACACCATTAATTTTCTATTTTTTATAGCAGCATAGTCAGCTGCCTTTTGAATATCGGGAGAAAGATCACTTGTCACGAGTATAATCGTTACGGGTTCATAAACTTTTCTTAATTCCATTTCTACACTTTGGGAGAGCGGGAATACACTGTCCGCTTGTACTTTCGCTAAATGACAAAAGATTTGATGTAACTGACTATCTCCATTGTCTAAAGGGAAAAAGGTTCGTTCTTTTCCGACAGATACGAATGACGCCGGTGAATTTTGCTTCAAAACAGATCTGACAATAGAGGCAGTAAATGTGACGACTGATTCGAATAGAGGGGATGGGGTTCTGTCCATGAATATCATAATATTATGGCTGCGCTGTTGTTCAAACTCTTTTGTCATAATGTTGTTTGTTCGTGCAGTTGCTTTCCAATCAATCCATGAAAAGCGGTCACCAGGTTTATAGTCTCTCACACCGACAGAAATGGTAGAGTCTTTTACTAAATTTATATTTGCTGAAAGTGCTCCTTGTTCGAAATGATTTTCCATTTGTCGATATGTTATATCTACATACTGAGGGTAGACTAAAAATGTATCTGGAACTGAAAAAATTACTTCTTTCTCCATCATACCGAATAAATCGCCAGTTTTGACACGTACGCTTGAAAAAGTATGCTCTCCTCTAGGGATTGTGTCGATTGCATATTGAAACGAAATATTTCGCTTCAATCCTGGAAAAAGTATTACTTTATTCATCTTCGTTTGTTTACACTTTGTAAATTGTGATGGTAATTCATCTTCTATAATTAAGTAAAGTAATGGAAAAGGAAATCTTCTTTTTATTGTAATGGTGCTTAAAAAAGGTTCTCCTGCTGCATATTCGTCTTGATTTGTTATTCGTATTACTTCAGCGTTCCGCAAAGCATAGAAGGGGAGTAATAGTGAATAAAGGCCAATAGGAATTGTACTGTAAAACAAAAACCAACTTACAAATCCTCCTTGAAGCATAGCGTATAAAAATGTTAAGACTAGGCATAACGGAATGAATGATAACTTAGTAAAATGATAGAGTACTCGTAGAATCCTTTTCATCAAAGGTTCATCTTCCTTTGGGTAGGCACGGTAGTTCGTGCAACGATTTTTGCGATAACTTGTTCTCCTGTTATTCCTTCAAATTTTGCTTCCATTTTTAAAATGAGTCTGTGAGCCAACACGTAAGGAGCTAAAAATTTAACATCGTCTGGAATAACATAATTTCTGCCATGGATAAATGCATAAGCTTGTGAAGCTTTCATTAAAGCAATCGAGCCACGCGGACTTGCACCTAGTTGTATAGAACTATAAGACCGAGTTTGACTAACAAGCTTTACAATGTAATGCTTAATGGCTTTGTCCATGCTTATTTCCCGGACGCTTTGTTGCAAATAAAGTAATTCTTCTATTGTAGTAATAGCTTGTAAATGGGAGAGGGGGGGTGTTTTTTCCATCCGGTTTAAAATTTCAAATTCTTCTTCTTGTGTAGGATATCCCATTTTTAGTTTCAACAAGAAACGATCGAGCTGTGCTTCTGGTAAAGGATATGTTCCCTCATATTCAACAGGATTTTGTGTAGCCATTACAAAGAATGGCTTGGGTAACGGTCTTGTCATACCATCAATTGTAATATTGCCTTCTTCCATACTTTCAAGTAAGGCGGATTGTGTTTTGGGAGATGTACGATTAATTTCATCAGCAAGTATAAAATTCCCCATGATTGGTCCAGGCTTGAACTCAAATTGGAGCTCTTTCGGATTGTAAATAGAAACACCTGTTACATCTGATGGAAGTAAATCAGGTGTAAATTGAATACGTTTGTAATCAGCATCAATAGATTTAGAAAGAGCACGTACTAACATCGTTTTCCCAACGCCAGGAACATCTTCTAATAGTACATGACCTTCAGCTAAGAGAGCTGTTAAAGCTAATAGTGTTTCTTTTCGCTTTCCGACCATTAACTTTTCAATATTGTTAATTATTTTTTCTATAATGGGATGTAATGAATCAAGCTGGTGCATCGTAATCCTCCTAATGTGTTATTATCGTTTTCTAATCTATTTAGTGGAAAATAGAATGTATCCATCTAATTGAGGGCAGTAAAGATTTCATCTTTAATTCTAAGAATATTCAGATTATTTACTCTGATTACATCTAGTATAATTGTTTCCGTAACTTAGGGCAATATGGTAAATAATGATTTGTAGTTTAATGTGAAAAGAGAAGCGAATAGGAAATGTAGTTATTTGGATTGAGAGGATGATGAAGCGTGAATAAAAGTAGGACATGCGCATTGCTACTCATGTCATGCTTTTATTTATGCCTTTTTAATGGCACGCGGAAATAAAATATTATTTTCTTTCATGAATTGCATCAATAAGTGGCTTATTACCGCCACAACAAAAATCTATTTTATATGATTTAAAAAGATCACTAGCCTTCGGAAATTGTGTAACAATCTCACCAACAATAGAAGTTTCAGTAAATATATGTTCCATATGAATGCCTCCATAAAGTTTAAATGTAATATCTAAATTAAGAATAGCGATAAATGAAAAAACAACGTGGTGATTGAAATCACTTATTATGTGTCTGATTTGAGAATAATAGGATTATTCTTCAACAGAGGACATTATAGAAAAGATGGCGAAGAATTTTGGGATAGGAAGTATATCTTTTATAGGAGGTTTTTATGGAATATGTTTATCATATGGTACCAGAAAAACTAAAAGGAGAATATTTAATCCCATTAAATGAATTGAAAAGTGTATATCCAAATTTATACGGTGAGTATATACAAAAATATAAAGATCATCCTCACAGGGAGAAATTATTAACACGTAAAATACCAAAACTAGAATGTTTATGGAATGATGTTGTGCATTTTTTACCATTGCATCCTTATGAGATTTATAAAGTATTACTGGAAATAGGAATAAACCTTCATACAAATAAACTGTTTTATAAAGTTCCTATTAGCGCATTGAAGGGTCAGTGTATGGCAATATACAAGTACTCAAAGCATAATTGGGGTGGACCAAATAGAGAATTAAAAGAATGCGAAATAGAAATCATCAACTTTAATGAATATAGAGAATTAAAGCAATTAAATACCTGCACCAAAGAATATTACAGGGAGGAATATGAAAAGGGTAGAAGATTTGGGATGTTTCACTTAATTCCACATGTTCTTGTCAAAGGAAAAATAGAGGTGAAAAATCTTGAAATAATAAATTGGAGTATTGCTCCAGTTAATGATTAATATTACAAGCATTAAAAAAATAAGATGCTAATTTGAATTGATATATGGCTTACAAGAATGGAAGAATAATAACTATACGTAGTAGTAAAAAAGAAGCTTACTAGAAGCTTCTTTTTTACTACTATTTTTCACATGCAACTCCATCGCCATCACGATCAAGATGTGAGGCATAACCTGGTTGTCCTTTATATAGGGGAGCTTTCCCAGCAGCTCTAACTGCAGCACAATTTTTGTAATATGCACTACTAGTATTTCCTGAAGCAGGTTGTGTTTGAGTTTGCTGTGCTTTTTTCTGTTCCTCTTGTTGTTTACGAGCTTGTTCATCAGCTTGGCGTTTTTGCTCTTCTTGTTGTTTGCGAGCTTGTTCATCAGCTTGGCGTTTTTGCTCTTCTTGTTGTTTGCGAGCTTGTTCATCAGCTTGGCGTTTTTGCTCTTCTTGTTGTTTACGAGCTTGCTCATCAGCGAGGCGTTTTTGCTCTTCTTGTTGTTTACGAGCTTGCTCATCAGCTTGGCGCTTTTGTTCTTCTTGTTGTTTACGAGCTTGCTCATCAGCGAGACGTTTTTCATCTTCTTGCTTACGAGCTTGTTCCTCGGCTTGACGTTTTTCATCCTCTTGCTTACGAGTTTGTTCATCAGCTTAATGCTTCTCATCTTCTTGTTTTTGAGTTTTTTCGTCCGCTTCTTTCTTTTCTAGTTCTTTTTTCTTCTCGCTCTCTTTTTCTTCTGCATTGTTAGAAGCAACTTTTTTACTAGTTGCTGTCGTTTTTTCAGAAGTAGGGTTTGAAATGCTTGATAACGCACCAAAAATAACAAATAAAATAGCAGTGATAATAAATTGTTTTTTTGCTACACCTGTCTTTTTAATTACAGATAAGATTGCTAGTACAAGGAAGAAAATAAATAAAATGAAACTTAAAATAGTAAAAAATTCGATGACTGGATGTTCTGAATTTGTTGAGCCAGTTACCATCAATATAATCGAAATCATAAAAAGAATAACAGTAGGACGACCATACTGTGTTGCTTTTCCATTTTTCTTGAAAAATGAAATAATACATAAGATTAAAAGAATAAAAGCAATTAAAAATAAAGCTGCACCAATATTACTCAAAATCGCCATTTTTATACCTCCATTTGTAAGATTTTCATTGCTAATTATATAGGAATTTATGGGGTATTACACGATTTATATAAAATTAGTAGTTTTAATAGACTGATAAACATTTATTTGAATATAGGGGAAAATGGATGTATTTCCTATTACATTTTTGAATAAAATCCATAAAGTATAATATATCGATTGAAAGGAGGGGATTTGAATGGAATTCCAATTGTTGGTGACTTGTATATTACAAGAAGGTAATGCTTACTTTTTAGTAACGAAGGTAGACGATGTAATTACGTTAAAAGTACCGATTACTGCGGGAGTAGCAGGTTTATTCTTAGCTTTAGGTGTACCAAGATGTTCTTAATTTAAATCTCTACAGTAGAAAGAGGAGGACAAGCCTCTTTCTACTAATACATAATTATTTTATGTAAACTAAAATGTTATTTTAGTAATAGCACATTTAGAATGGACATGCATATACTATAATGTTTTTTAAGTTATGAAAATTAAAGAGGTGCTATTATATATGAAAAGAAGAACATTTGATATTCCAGTCACATTACGAAGAGAGTGGTTTTTAATAGAATTAGCCCATTTAACGAAAAAATATGGAATTGAAATTGCAACTAGCAAAATGGAAGCTGCACCGTTTTTAAGAGATCAAGTTACGGAATCAAAAATAGGATCAGGCCTCCAATATGATAAATATGATGATGAGTATATCATTGAAAATTAAAGGGTACCAGCAAAAATAAATTCCTTTATAACAAAATATAAAATAAAGCAGATTCTAAATATGGAATCTGCTTTATTATGAAATAATTCTAGTCAACTAGCCTCTTTCTAGTGTTTTTCCTACATATTTTTCTTGTGTTATTCCGAAAGATTCATGAAGAATGCGAGCATAATCTTTTGATTCTATTGGTCGTTTATTTTTGATGCCTTTAAAGGTTTCTGTATAATTTTTATTTGTTAATGATACGTGCCCATAATCAGTTAATTTACAAGTAATAGCCCCTTTATTAAAAGGAGATTCTTTATGTTCCACAATCACTTTTTGAATGTTATTCACCTTTTTCTCATCTATTGAATCTAAAGTAAAGGCATAGCCTATTTTCCATTCATCTGAAGGTTCAGATTGCAAGAAATTTGTAGATTCCCCGTTAGCTCCTTTTCTCATTTCTAAAATGTGTGTACCTTTTCGGGTCATTTGTTTGCGAATTCGATATTCTCCCGTTTGAGAAGAGATGACTTCTCCGGTAAAGGGGACTGGATGTAAAGGTAGATGAGATGCAAAACCCGCGTCTATAACATAATCTTTATTATTATGATTTAATATGATAATGACATGACCATCATCGGGTTTCCATTTATTATCGTAAAGATCATAAACAGTACCAGCTACTTTATATACTTGAAACCCACAATCCATTAAAAAGTAATACAATAAGGAGTTTAATTCATAACAAAGACCGCCTCGTTTTTGAATAAGTAATTTTTCTACTAAGTTCTTTTTTGAGATATCTTTAATCGTACCAGCCATAATATCGAGATTTTCATAGGGAAGAATCAAGCCCATCTTTAAGAGGATTTCATTTAAATCATCAAATGTTACTTCTTTTACAGGAATTTTTAGTCGTTTAAAAAACTCCTTTTGTAAATTGGTCAACATAAAGCATTCTCCTTTCTTTTTACAGAATTTTCTTCTGCTCACCGCTAGGTTAGTACTTCTAAAAGTTTAATTCAAGTCTGCGAAAATTATCATAATATATGTTTCTGAAAACCTTATTATCTATTTAGAAATTTCAGTTTAATCTTTCGGCGTAGGAAAGTCTTACAGCATAAGCTTCTATTCGTTTGTTTTGTATTAAATTAAATAAAAGTACATATCTTCATTCCTCTTTTTTTATAACTAGGTAGTAATAAAGTGTTATTTTTCTAAAGTTTTTTCAAGATTTGTATACTTTATATAGACAATGATGATTAAGAGATATTTGGATTTAGTACGGTTAACAATTATTGAGAAACTTTTTTATAGTGTTCTCTCAAAAGGAAGAGATAGAAACAAAGAGAATAACGTGTGTTAAGGAAGAAGGGGTACTAGTAATCTCTTGAGAATAGGGACAAGATTTTGTTTAAGTAAAAAGATTATCTAGTATTAAGAAAGAAGATAAAAAATTACAAAGAGCACCTTCTTTCAAAAAAAGTGGGGGGAGTAACATGCGATTGATGAGAAGATGTGTTGCCTTACTAATTGTATTTTTTATCATGGTTCCAATGATTAGCACAAATGTACGAGCAGAAGTTGTAAAAGAGCTTAAAACAGGCTTTCCAGATCAAGAAGTCTTTACACCTGGAGATTGGTTTTTAGGGCAAAAACCTGCAAATTATGATGAGAATAAACCTCCAATTCTTTTTGTACAAGGAAGGAATGGGAATGCTGATAGTTGGTATGGAAAGACAGTGTATCACGATATAAATGATATGTATGACTATGCTTTGAAAGCAGGCTATCAAACAGTATTTATACAATTATATGATGCTGCTGGAAAAGGATCAGCTAGTCAGTGGGACAACGGAAAATTGTTAGCACAAAAATTAGAAGAAATATATAATCATTTTGGTAAAAAAGTTAATATTGTAGCACATAGTAAAGGCGGTATCGATACACAGGCTGCATTAGTAGGATATGGTGCAAATCGATTTGTCGGAAATGTTATTACGCTTGCGACACCACATCATGGATCAAACTTAGCTGATTTATCATATAGTTGGTGGGCGGGATGGCTTGCCTCTATATTAGGTCAAAAAGATGATGGTACGTACTCATTACAAATGGGCGAAATGGCAAAATTTCGTTCAACGATTGATAATAATCCAGCAGCTAAATTAAACCGTTATTATACAGTTACGGGAACTAGTTGGGGCCCTGTATTCTCGGCGTTATCCATGGGCGGATTATATTTGTCATCATACGGTTCAAATGATGGACTAGTAAATGAGTGGAGTGCTAAGTTGCCGTATGGAACTCATTTATTTACAGATTCCAGATTTGATCATGATAATATACGAAAAGGATCTGCTGTGTTCTCACGAATTGAACCATATTTACGTACATCAAATGTAGCCGTACCAGCTTTAGTAGCATCCAGCACTAGTTCAAATGAAAACATAGAACAATTAAATACAACTTCAAACCAAAACATTTTAGGCGGAGAATTGCCACAAAATCAGTGGATAGAGCAAACTGTTACAGTTGATAAAAAGTCAGAAGGAATCGTTTCTATATTAACTGCTTCGTCTAATGTAGAAGTACAAATGATATCACCAAAAGGAAAAATGTATACAAATAAGGATAGCGTTATAACTACTGGTGAAGAAGAATCTTTCTTTGGTGGTGCAACAATTAGAACATTTAAATTTGATAAAATGGATGTAGGAGAATGGAAAGTTAAAATGATGGCGAAGCAGTCGAAAGATGCATATCTAGTTATAAGCGATTACAAGAATGACGCACCATTTGTTCTTCAAATGCCTACCAAAGTTAAAGTAAATAAACCTGAGTATAAACTGAAAAAATCACCTGTAGCACCTAAAATGAAAGGGGATCTTTCCATAACAGTAAGAGTTGTGAATGAAGAAGGGAAACTAGTCTCTGAATTTAATGAATTGCAAAATGTTAATAACAATATATTTACTGGTGCTTTGAAGGACATAAAGCAACCAGGAGTATATAACGTTACGATGGATATAAAAGGGATGAATAAAGAAGGACTGCCTTATAATCGTACAATTGTTAAGTCGGTTTATGTGGAGAAGTAAGGACGAATAGATATTAATATAAAAGTGTAGAAATCTTGTGTTAGAAAGATTTCTGCACTTTTTTGATTATTATCCCGCTATTTGCGGGATAATAATCAGTGGGCGTTTATGTTCTATAAGAGAGACTAGAAATTGAAGAAGAGGATTAGTTATTAAAAAAAGATGCTGAGCTAGCATCTTAATCTAAGGCGGCTTTTTATTTACTTAATTTTGTTACAGTTAATTCAAGTGAATTTATACCATTATCACAAGTTACAATTTTTTGCTTATTAAAACCGCTGTTATTTCTAAGTTGAATGGTAGAATTTTCTGGTACCGTAACAATTGTTTCACCAACGAGTTGAAGACATTCGTTATTTGCTGAATTAGTCATTTGAATTGCGAAATCTCCTTGGCTATTAGCAAGGGGATTGTTATTTAAGAATATAGTCATGACTGGAATATGTGGAAATACAGGATTTAAAGTAGTGTTAATAGTTGAAATGAAAGAAACTCTATAATCACCAGCTTGACTAAATTGTATAGTAGTAGGATTTAGTAAGGAAACTCCTCCTGCTATAGGGCCGAAGTGATTAAATGGAAAAGGATCGCCAAAAGAAACAGTTATAAATTCAGTTTGCCAAAAAGCCCCATAAGCTGGACCGGATGGTTTGTGTGAGCTGGGGGGACAGGGGCAGGAACATCTTTTAAACGATTTTGAAGAATGAAAGTGAGGATTCAATCTATTACCTCCTATTATTAATAGATTTAAGACACATAGTAGTTTATGTAAATGGGAGGAAATTTGTTTGTATGCTTGTACTATATAGAAGAAAAGATAATAGATTTGGAAGATAACGTGCTCAAATAATGAAATATAGTATTAGGATATTATTTGTGAATTTTTTGAAGGAGGTTAATGAATTGCTAGAAAAATGAGCCGAGGTTCTTAATAGATTGAAGTATAGGAGAAATGATTATTATATTAATTTCACCTGAAAAGGAAACATTATTATCTTCAGTTGCACTAATGTTATCGAGTAGTGAATTTCTATGATTTGAATGTTGGTATATTAGAGTCTTTAGTTATCGCTTTTTATTTATGTAGATGGGCAGGAAGAAGACGAAAAGTATCGAATGAATGTACATATGTAGCATTGTTTGCTTTTGGTGTGAATAATAGTAAAAGATACGTTGAAATATTTTAAACCGTAACGAAAGAACGATTAAATTATAGAAGGAGCAACTTACATGGAAAATATATTAAAGGTATCTTCAAAATCAAGCCCAAATGCAGTTGCAGGTGCAATAGCAGGTGTACTAAGAACAAGTGGCAATGTAGAAATTCAAGCGATTGGGGCTGGTTCTTTAAATCAAGCGATTAAAGCAATAGCAATCGCAAGAGGATTTGTTGCTCCAAGTGGTATCGATTTAGCCTTCGTTCCAGCATTTCAAGAGGTTACGATTAATGAACAAGAAAGAACGGCGATTAAATTAATTATAGGTCCTAGGAAGAAAAGGTAACTGCAGTAATTCACTATTGAAATGACATTTAACATAACAAACAAAAAAGTGTCACAAATGCTATAAACCAGGCATTTGTGACACTTTTATAGTTTTGTAAGAATAAAAACCTCTAAAACTGCTCATTCTTCTCCCAAGATTCCACAATATAATGTGCAATCGTCGGATTGAATCCTTTCCCAACTAAAAACATAATGGCAGCAACTTCTGTTAAAGCGTGTTTGTGTGATGTATGTTTTGCTTCATTTAAACCGTAATCTACCCAAGGTTTTACGAAATCTAGTACAGGTTTCTTTAAAGGTAAGAACTGTGTACCGACAACTTGTTGAATTTGTTGTTGCGTTGGTTCTGTAATTGGTCCAGGTGGTAAGATTTGTGGCTGTGTAATATCTAATGTTGGTCCAGGTGGTAAAATTTGTGGTTGTGTAATATCTACTGTTGGTGGTTTAGGTGGTGAGACACGTGCGTCGTAGTTTGGTTGATACATTTGTTGTTGATATTGAGGTTGTTGTGGCTGAGTTGGGTATGGGTTTTGTTGAAACTGTTGTTCTTGAGTTTGTGTTGCTACATATGGATTTTGTTGAAATTGTTGTTCTTGAGTTTGCGGTGCTACATATGGATTTTGTTGAAATTGTTGCTCTTGAGTTTGTGGTACTGCATATGGATTTTGAGGATATTCGTAACTTGGACGTGTGTCATATGGATTTTGCTGAAATTGTTGTTCTTGAGTTTGTGGCGCTGCATATGGATTTTGTTCATATTGTTGCTCTTGTTCTTCATATTGTTCTGTATATCTTTGTTCTTGTTCCTGCGCCTGAGGGTAAAATGGTTGTTGTGGGTAAGGCGGTTGATTATTATAGAACATATTTATTCCTCCTTCATGATGATGCCTACCACCTAGTGTATGGGCGGACAAGAAAATATGTGATGAAAAAATGCGGGCGTGTTACAATAAGTAACTGGGTGAAGATAAAATGACAAAACAAGAAAAGATAGAAAAAACAATTACTTTTGTAAAACATATTTTAGAAAAAGATGCGAGTGGGCATGATTGGTATCATATTGAGCGCGTACATAAACTGGCGATTTCTTTATTCGAGCAAGAAGGAGGAAATCGTTTTATAATTGAAATGGCAGCATTACTTCACGATGTGGCAGATGAGAAGTTAAATGAAAGTGAAGAAGCAGGAATGAAAAAAGTTTCTGATTGGTTAGAAGAGTTACATGTTGAAGAAGAGGAAAGTAAGCATGTTCTTCATATTATCGCCAATATGTCTTATAAAGGTGGTCATGGCGGTAAAGTGGAGTCAATTGAAGGGAAGATTGTTCAAGATGCAGATCGCTTAGACGCTCTTGGTGCAATTGGAATAGCTCGCACATTTGCGTATGGCGGGGCGAAAGGGAGATTAATGTATGATCCAACTATTCCTCCTCGTGAAGTGATGACGAAAGATGAATATAGAAAAAATAATGACCCATCTTTAAATCATTTTTATGAAAAACTTTTAAAACTAAAAGGCTTAATGAATACGAATGCAGCAAAACAAGAGGCGGAAGTTCGTCATCGTTATATGGAACAGTTTATTGAACAATTTATGAAAGAGTGGAATGCACAAATATGAAAATGTTAACTGTGGAAAACTTATCAAAATCATATGGAGAAAAACCGTTATTTGATGGATTATCATTTAGTATTGCAGAAGGACAACGTGCCGGAATTATCGGTGTAAACGGTACTGGTAAATCAACTTTATTAAAAATTATTGCAGGGGCAGAAATTCCTGATACAGGTGATATGACTCATTCACGTGGATATACAATTAGTTATTTATCACAGCAACCAGAGTTTGATGAACAATTAACAGTATTAGAGCAAGTCTTCCATGGTGATACACCTTTAATTCGTCTTCTTCGTGATTATGAAAAGGCGCTATTACATATCGAAAAAGATCCAAGTAATGAAAAGGTACAGGAACAATTATTTGCAGTGCAACAACGTATGGATGCGATGAGTGCGTGGGAAGCAAATGCGAATGCAAAATCGTTATTAACGAAATTAGGAATTACTGATTTCACAGCAATTGTTGGAAATTTATCTGGTGGACAGAAAAAACGTATTGCGATGGCGCAGTGTTTTATTGAAACACCGGATCTATTAATTTTAGATGAGCCTACGAACCATCTTGACCATGAGACAGTTGAGTGGTTAGAGGAATATTTAGCAAGGTACACAGGTGCGGTATTACTTGTAACCCATGATCGTTATTTCTTAGATCGTGTGACGAATCGTATTTTCGAATTAGATAATGGAAAATTGTATAGTTATGAAGGAAATTACAGTACGTTTTTAGAAGCGAAAGCACTTCGGGAAGAACAAGAACTTGCGCAAGAATCAAAACGTCAAAACTTATATCGCCGTGAACTAGCGTGGATTCGCCGTGGTGCAAAAGCTCGTTCGACAAAGCAAAAGGCACGTATTCAACGATTTGAAGAGTTAAAAGGTCAAGAAGGTCCAGCTGCAAAACAGTCAGTTGATATTGCGCTTAGCGGTAGTCGCCTTGGGAAAAAAGTACTTGAGTTAAAAGATGTAACGAAAAAATTTGGCGATAAAACAGTATTAAACAACTTCAATCATATCGTGAAACCAGGCGATCGTATCGGAATTATTGGAGCGAATGGAAGCGGGAAATCTTCACTATTAAATATGCTTGCAGGTAAAATATCTCCTGATAGTGGTGAAATTGAAGTTGGACAAACAGTAAAAATTGCTTACTATACGCAAGAAAATGAAGAAATGAATTTAAATCAACGTATGATTGAATACATTAAAGAAATTGCGGAAGTTATTCATACGACAGATGGAAAAGTAATTGGTGCGTCTCAAATGTTAGAACGTTTCTTATTCCCGCCGCATTCACATGGTACACCTCTTGGCAAATTATCTGGCGGTGAAAGAAGACGTTTATACTTATTACGTATATTAATGGGAGAACCGAACGTACTATTACTAGATGAGCCTACGAATGATCTAGATACACAAACATTAACGGTGTTGGAAGATTATTTAGAAGATTTCCCAGGTGTCGTTTTAACTGTATCGCATGACCGTTACTTCTTAGATAAAGTAGTAGATGAATTGTTCATCTTTACGGGAGAAGGAGAAGTGCGCGAATTTCTAGGTAGTTATACGGATTACTTAGAAATAGAAAAAACGAGAGAACTTATTGAGAAAGCGGAAGTACAGAAAGAGAAAAAAGTAGTAGAAGAAGCACCGAAACAACAACGTAAGCGTAAACTTTCATATAACGAGCAGCGCGAATGGGAAACAATTGAAGATACAATTGCGGAACTTGAAGAAAAGCTAGAATCAATTGGAGAAGAGCTTGCGAATGTTGGTTCTGATTTTACGAAAGCGCAAGAATTGTCTGAAGCACAGCAAAAAACAGAAGAAGAGTTAGAAAAAACGATGGAAAGATGGAGTGAACTATCCGACATTGTTGAAGGATTAAAATAAAAACAAGCTGCATATATTGAAAAGTAAAGAGAAAAACTTTACACTATTGGTAGAACCTATTTTAGGAGGGAAAAAATGAGAACATCTAATCCAATGTTGAAAAAAGAGGCATTCCGTAAAGAAGGAGCAAGTGCTTCTGCGATGACTATTGGCGGAACAGTAGGCAAAACGTTTATTATGCTTATCTTGCTACTTGCAACGTCTGTCTATTCATACATACAGATGATAGAGGGTACGATGAAGATGCCAGTATTAATTGGCGCTTTAATCGTTGCGGCAATCATCGCATTTGCGTCTATGTTCTTCCCGCGTATTTCACCTTTTGGTGCACCAATCTATGCGGCGGTAGAAGGGGTTGTATTAGGTAGTATTTCAGCTGTTTATACAATGAAGTTTGGCGATTCTATCGTTTTAAATGCTGTATTACTAACAATCTCAATTCTATTTGCGATGTTAGTGTTATATGCAACACGCGTAGTAAAAGTAACGGATAAATTTCGTACAGGCGTGATGGCAGCAACACTTGGAATTATGGTTATGTATTTAGTCGTATTTCTACTAAACATGTTTGGTGTAACTGTTCCGTACATTCACCAAGGTGGTACGATCGGTATTATTATTAGTGCAGTTGTTATCGTAGTTGCTGCATTAAACTTATTACTAGATTTCGATTTAATCGAAAATGGTGTACGTAGTCAAGCTCCGAAATATATGGAGTGGTACACTGCAATGGGACTAATGCTTACATTAGTATGGTTATACTTAGAAATTCTTCGTTTCGTTTCTTACTTTACGAAAAATGACTAATAAAAAAATCCTGCGTGAAAAATGCAGGATTTTTTATTTTCAAAGATATATTGATGATGTGGTATAATATGGATGTTGGTAACCTTAAATTGAAGGGGATGGAATATGATGAAAGAGAAGAAAGGGATTATGAAAAAACTATTTTCTAAAAGTTTTTTCATAGAACTAGATGATGCTTTAACGTATCCATCGGGAGAAGTTATTACTTCAGCTATTGAAAGTTATGCAGCTGAATGTAATGAACAACTGAAATTTGAGAGTAAAGTAAAACCGATAACTTTCTACTTAGAAGAAGTATTATATCGTGCGGAAGTAAAGATGGCCCGCGGAGGATATTACATTTCATGCAGTGAAGTATAATTTTTTGAAACCTTACATGTTTAAAGTATGTAAGGTTTCTTTTTAGTTTTTATAAGGTATAAAAATATATTTTTTATTATAAAGTATATTATTTTAAGCTTTTTACCCTTCATATATTTTTCTTTACAATGAAGAAAAATATGAGAGGTGGTATAACTTATGATGAATCGAGTTGTATTAATCGGTAGATTGACAAAGGAGCCAGAATTATACTACACAAAGCAAGGCGTCGCGTATGCACGAGTATGTGTTGCGGTGAATAGAGGTTTTCGAAATAGCTTAGGTGAGCAGCAAGTAGATTTTATTAATTGCGTCGTATGGAGAAGGTCAGCTGAGAATGTAACTGAATATTGTACGAAAGGTTCACTTGTTGGAATTACTGGACGTATTCATACGAGGAATTACGAGGATAATCAAGGAAAGAGAATATATATAACGGAAGTTGTGATTGAGAGCATTACATTTTTGGAGAGAAGGAGGGAGGGCGCATCGTAAGAAGAGGGCTTAGTAATATAGCCCTCTATCACTTTTGATTGATCCCTTCCCAAACAACATCTAATTGTTGGTTGAGTGTATTTTTCGCGTTTATTTCATTAGCATGTAATAGTGAATGGGACATTAATGTATAAAAATAAGTACTCATAATAGTAGAAGTGATAATATGTATATCCCATTGACTGTTTAATTTTCCTGTCTCTTTCGCCTCTGTAATAATTGAAGACAAACCTTTTTGTAGCTGCTGTATACTTTTTACTTCATTTTCTACTAAGTAATTAGACTTTATAATCTCAAAGACGGCATGCTTCATTAAATCACCATGTCCAGTAAAACGGTCTAGTAAGTCTCCTAGAACAAGTTTAATTCTTTCTTTTGGATGTTCTACATTTGCATATGTTTTTAAACTTTCATTCCATAGTTCAATTTGAGAATCACCTAAAAATAATAATATGTTTTCTTTTTTCGGAAAGTAATTGAAGAAAGTTCCTTTTGCAATCCCGCATGCAGTAGTAATATCTTGAACCGTTACATTTTCGTACCCGCGTTCTTGGAAGAGTTGTACTGCTTTTAGGAATATAAGTTCTTTTAATTCTTTTTTTCTCGTTTCTCTCAGCATATAATCTACTCCTAACACAAACAATTATATCTGTTTAATAGATAATCTCAAATAAAATCTTACTTCATGATTAAGTTTAATGTAATTGAAAGAAGGATAGAGAATGCTGTTTCTTATTATTATTATAAATGAAAGTTATATAGTTCATGTGCTTGCCTTTCAGAAATCCATTTTGGAATACGTTTCATTACTTCATTTCTTACTATAGTTAAAGGTTTACTTTCTATTTGCGCCATTTTTCCAACTGTCCACGCAGTGTTTGAGATTTTTTCAATTCTATCTCGTCTTTTTTGTTCGTATTCTATAAATGCTTGACGATAATGGGCATTATTTTTGATGCATTCAGCCAAAATAATCGCATCTTCAATTGCTTGGCAAGCACCTTGGCCTAAATTCGGAGTAAGTGCATGGGCAGCATCCCCAATAAAAACGATGCGTTTTTCAAAAAACTGATTCATTGGCATAATGTCTACAATATCGCGATGAATCATATGAACGTCCGATGCATTATGCAAAATAGATGGTATGGGATTGTGGTAAGATTTGAAATGATTATATAAATCTTCTGTTGTGTAAGCTTTGTATTTTGGATCTCTAGCTTTCGCGTTTATGAGCGCATACCAGTATACTTCGTTGTTGGGAAGAGGGACGATACCAAATCTACCGTTCGTTCCCCAAGTTTCAATAAAATCATTTGTTAAAGAAAGATTATTAGTAGGAGTTATGCCACGCCAACACGTATATCCTGCATAACGATAATTATCCCTTTGTGTTACTTGTTTTCGAACGACAGAATGAATACCATCGGCAGAAATCAGTATATTGCCAAATGCTTCACTACCATCTTGAAATACTATTTTTAAGGCGTCTTCCTCATTTCATTCTATTTTTACACATTCTTTTCTCCATTCGACAGTATCTTCTTGTAGTTCAGAAAGTAGCAATTGATGTAAATCTTTTCTATGAATAGAGTACATTTTTGGATAACAAGATGGGATAATCAATTTATTGAAAACAGTTCCTTTTTCGGATACAAGGTTAAAACCGTCACTTTCGTTGCCGAATTTTTTGATTTTCTCAGAAATTCCGTATGGCTCAAGTGCTTGCATTGCATTCGGAGCAATGATAATACCCGTACCAGCAACAGTAGGCTCAGTGTTTTTATCATATACTTTTACTTCTATTCCTATTTTTTGTAAGGAAATTGCTGCGCAAAGTCCAGCAATACCGCCACCAATAATTATGACATTGTTCATTTGTTATCACTCCACCTTTGAATGACTTTGTTCATAAAATGACCTTGGTCATTTTATGAGTTAAGGTTAATCCCTTTTTATGTAATTGTCAATTATACTTTTAACTATAGTTATGGAATGATTAGGTGAAAATAGAATGAATGAAACTTCCCAGCAATGTAGAAAAGTAAATAGTAAAATTAAGCATCCGAGTAGGAGTATAGAGTGATAACATGTTACAATACAGCTAAGAACATGCAATAAAGGAGAGTTTTTTACGTGAAGATTAAAGCAATTGAACCGACGCCAAGTCCAAATACAATGAAAGTTATTTTGAATGAAGTATTACCATCAGGAGCACGTAATAATTATACAAATGAAAATAAAGAACAAGCGCCAATGCAAGTGCAAGAAATTTTGAAAATTGAAGGTATTAAAGGTGTATATCATGTAGCCGACTTTTTAGCAGTGGAGCGAAATGCAAAGTATGACTGGAAAGTTTTATTACAGCAAGTTCGTGCTGTTTTTGGCGAAGAAGTAGTAGAAGAAAGTGAAGAACAACAACTTGCTCATTTTGGAGAAGTGAAAGTATTTGTTCAAATGTTCTTTACTATCCCAATGCAAGTAAAGTTAACAGATGGAACGACGGAAGAACGTGTTGGTTTACCTGACCGTTTTAAAGAATCAATTATGAAAGTTCAAATGTCTGCACCAAACGTTGTAAAAGAACGTAAATGGGTGGAACAAAGTACACGTTACGGTAATTTTGAAGAAATCGGGAAAGAAGTAGTAGAAGAGATTGTTGCTGCTTATCCGGAAGAACGTATAAATGAAACGGTCAAAGAATTATTAAATCAGGCAGGTGCTGTTGAAGTAACGATTCAAAAGCGTGAGCCATATAAAGTAACAGAAGAGATGATGAAAGATGCTGACTGGAAAAAACGTTTTGCAGCTTTAGAACAAATGGATCCTACTGAAGAAGATATTCCAGTGTTGAAGATGGCGTTAGATGATGAAAAAGTTTCGATTCGCCGTTTAGCAACAGCATATTTAGGTATGGTAAAAGGTGATGAAGTATTACCGTTATTATATAAAGCCTTATTAGATCGCTCTGTAAGTGTTCGTCGTACTGCAGGAGATTGTTTATCAGATGTAGGTGATCCGGCGGCGATGTTCGTTATGATTAAATCTCTGAAAGATCCAAGTAAATTAGTACGCTGGCGTGCAGCGATGTTCTTATTTGAACTTGGAGATGAAAGTGCAATTCCAGCATTAAAAGCAGCGCAAGATGATCCAGAGTTTGAAGTAGCAATGCAAGCACGTCTAGCGTTAGAGCGTATTGAAGGCGGAGAAGAAGCAAAAGGTTCCGTATGGAAACAAATGACGGAGTCTCGTAAAGGGGAATAATGTATGATTGTTTTCTATGATAGTTGGTGTCCGATGTGTACGGCGGTTGCAGAACGTACGAAGAAATTAGATAAAAAGGGTAAGGTGAAATTTGTTTCATTTCGAGATGAAGATGTAGTTGAGAAGTATGAACTTTCTCAAGAACTACAAAGTAAGATGGAACAAAGATTGTATATTTTTAAAAATAATAAGTGGTATGACGGCATTCATAGCATACATGTATTAGCAAAGTCCATTCCATCTTATTGGTTTGCGGTGCCTTTTATAAAGCTATCTATCGTACTTGGATTTGGAAGTAACGTATATGATTATATCGCTAACAATAGAAAACTTGTCCCAGTTGGACATTGCCGCGGTGGGGTTTGTGAAATCCCTACAAAAAAATGAAATCATCGTTATCTTTCTTTTGCACCTATTAATAGAGCGTGATATGATGAATTTGGAATGAAAGTTGAAGGAGAGATTGCAAGATGTCAAATGCTTATGAAGAATACATGCGCCAAATGGTAATCCCAATGCGTCAAGAATTAGTGCGTTCTGGGTTTGAAGAGTTAACTACAGAAGAAGCTGTAACAGAATTTATGGAAAACACAACAGGTACAACTTTAGTAGTTGTAAACTCTGTTTGTGGTTGTGCAGCTGGTTTAGCACGTCCATCAGCAGGTCAAGCAGTTGTTCGTGCTGAAAAACAACCTGATCATCTTGTAACTGTATTCGCAGGTCAAGATAAAGATGCTACTGCAAAAATGCGTGAATACTTCGGAGAAATTCCTCCATCTTCACCATCTATGGCATTATTAAAAGGAAAAGAAGTTGTTCACTTCATTCACCGTCATGAAATTGAAGGTGCAACTATGGACGAAATTATTACGAACTTAGAGCAAGCTTTCGAAAAGAATTGCTAAAGAAGGGGGAGAGTAAATCTCCCTCTTTTCTTTATATAGAGGTGAAACAATGATAGTAACAACAGCAGGAAGAACGAATAAAGAAATGATAGATTATGCAAAGCAGGTAGCCGCAGAATTAAATCGTTCATTCGTTAAACGTAATGATATACCAGTACATAAACTGCATGAGCAGTATGAACAAGATGTACTTGTCGTAGGCAAAAATCGATTAGCCATTTATCCAAAAGGAACAGAGGAGTCGTTTTTCTTTCATCCAAACTCAGCGATGTTTCGTGTGAAGAGATTAATGCGCGGAGAACACGATCCGTTCGTACAAGCTGCTAAATTAGAAAGCGGAATGACAGTATTAGATTGTACGCTCGGTATGGCATCAGATAGTATTGTGGCTAGCTATATTGTTGGTGAAAGCGGAAAAGTAACCGGACTTGAAGGCAATGAGTATATGGCTTATATTATGGAAAATGGTTTGAAAACATGGTCTTCATCCGTTTCTGAAATTGATAAAGCAATGCAACGAATTGATGTAAAGCAAACTGAGCATTACGCATTTTTAAAACAATGTGAAGATAATAGTTATGATGTCGTATATCTTGATCCGATGTTTGAAGAAACTGTTATAGAATCAGATGGAATAAAAGGATTAAAACACTTCGCTTTGTATCATGATATTACTGATGAAACAATTGCGGAAGCGAAGCGTGTGGCTAGAAAGCGTGTCGTTCTGAAAGACCATTTCCGTAGTTCTAGATTTGAAAAACATAATTTTTACGTATACAAAAGAAAAAGTGCTAAGTTTCACTTTGGTGTAATTGACCCTTGCTAATTGTTTGAAAAGATGTATAATAAGCAATAATTAATTAAATATACTGTCTGTGATGAAGAGAGTAGTCTTTTTTAGAAGGAAAGCGAGCTAGGGATGGTGTGAGCCTAGTGCGGAAGAAAAAGATGAAGCGCACTTCGGAGATGCTTCTTGAACGAATAGTAGAGTAAGCCGAGGCCCCCTGTCCTCGTTATAAACGGGAAAGTGGTTCGTAATGAACAACAAGGGTGGTACCACGGGTTCAAACTCGTCTCTTTTTTAGAGACGAGTTTTTTGTATTTTAAAAATGAAGGAGGTTGTAGCATGGATTATAAAAAGCAGTTTGCAGAAAGTTTATCTAATATTTTTACGAATGAATTAACGCAAAAGCAAATTTTAGATTTAATTGAAACACCGAAACAAGATGAATTCGGAGATGTTGCATTTCCATGTTTTTCACTTGCGAAGCAATATAAAAAATCACCAGCTATTATCGCAAAGGAAGTTGCAGAGAAATTAAGTGATCCGTTTTTTGCGAAAGTAGAGGCTGTTGGTCCTTACGTAAATGTCTTTTTTAATCGTGAAACAGTAAGTGATGAAGTATTAAAAACGATTTTAGCGGAGAAAGAAGAGTACGGTCAAAATCATTTTGGATGTGAAAAGACTGTAGTTATCGATTATTCGTCTCCTAATATTGCGAAACCTTTTTCAATGGGGCATTTACGTTCTACAATGATTGGAAATTCACTGAAACATATCGCTGAAAAATGTGGCTATGAAGTTGTAGGGATTAATTATATTGGAGACTGGGGAACACAGTTTGGAAAGTTAATTACCGCTTATAAAAAATGGGGCAATGAAGCAGTAGTGAAAGAGGATCCAATCCGTGAACTATTTAAGTTATATGTTCAATTCCATGAAGAGGTAAAAGACAACGAAGAATTAGAAGAAGAAGGACGCGCTTGGTTTAAGAAATTAGAAGAAGGTGATGAAGAAGCTGTTGAGCTTTGGAATTGGTTCCGCCACGAATCTTTAAAAGAATTTTCTCGTATTTATGAACTTCTCGGTGTTGAATTTACTAATTTTCAAGGAGAAGCTTTTTATAATAATTTAATGGAAGACTTTATTGGGATTTTAGAGGAACATGATTTACTTGAAGAGTCAGAAGGTGCATTAGTCGTTAATTTAGAAGAAGAGGGAATGCCGCCTTGCTTAATTAGAAAATCAGATGGTGCGACGATTTATGCAACGCGTGACTTAACAGCAGCACTATATCGTCAAAACACATTTAGTTTTGATAAAGCGCTATATGTAGTTGGCCCAGAACAAAGTTTACACTTCAATCAATTTTTCACTGTATTAAAAAAGCTGGGTTACACTTGGGTTGACGGCATGGAACATGTACCGTTTGGGTTCATTTTAAAAGATGGTAAGAAAATGTCGACACGTAAAGGAAGAGTTATTTTACTCGAAGAAGTACTTGAGGAAGCAATCGAACTTGCAAAACAAAATATTGAAGAGAAAAATCCAAACTTAAAACAAAAAGAAGAATTAGCGAAGCAAGTCGGTGTTGGCGCAGTTATCTTCCACGATTTAAAAAATGAGCGTATGCACAATATCGAATTTTCATTAGAAAATATGCTGAAATTTGAAGGAGAAACAGGACCGTACGTACAGTACACACATGCACGTGCTTGCTCTATTTTAAGAAAAGAAAGTGTAGAATTTGAAACATGTACATTTGCTTTAAAAGACGATCATAGCTGGAGTGTCGTAAAATTCCTAAATAAATTCCCGCAAATAATTGAAGCAGCTTTCAATAAAAATGAGCCATCGATTATTTCGAAATATATATTAGATGTAGCACAATCATTCAATAAATATTATGGTAATGTTCGTATATTAGAAGAGAGTAAAGAAAAAGACAGCAGACTCGCATTGGTTTATGCTGTGACGATTGTATTAAAAGAAGGATTACGTTTACTTGGGGTGGAGGCACCTGAGGAGATGTAACATAGTAGTAAACTGACAAACTGGGTCTAGTATAAACCTGGTTTGTTTTTTTATTGGATATATATTTTTTTTGCAAAATCAATTAAAATCTTTTTAGAGAGGGTGATTCATATTGATTCGAACTTTTATTTTACAAATTCCTTGTCATAGAAGATTAGATAGGAGTTTTTTTAAACTACAAAAGTACATACCTTTATGTGCGCGTTGTACAGGCATGCTTATTGGTATTTTAATGTTTCCAATTTATTTTTATATGACACCTTCATTTCTTTTCGCAATCATACTATCATTTTTCGCCCAAATTCCGTTACTTATCGATGGGTTCACCCAAAAGTGGAAATGGAGAAGTAGCTCAAATTTGCTAAGAATAACTACTGGTGTATTAAGCGGTAATGGTATGGGATTATTCATTTCCTCTGGTGTTATATGGATATTATCTTAAGATATATAGTAATGGAGGTATTTACATAGATGTTCTGGATTTATTTAATTCTAATTTTTATTTCAGGCGGAAGTGGAATTGGTTTTATGACTCAAAATAAGTATACAGAAGCAATAATAGCTTTTGTTATTTGTATACTATTGTTTGGGCTACTGTATTATTATCTTAAAAGAAACAAAAGAAATAGGAAAGCAGATTGTGACGATTTAGACTGTACGGATTGTTTTGATTGTGATTGTACTTGTTAAATTTTTCTTCCAAATAAAAAGCTAGTGTATTTTTAATAATACACTAGCTTTTTGCTTTGAAATTTTAAGAAAAGTGTAGGAATACGACTATTCTATAGAGAACTTTAGTTTTGTATATAAAAGGAGGCGTTAGATGTTGGAAACGTATGATTGGAACAATAAACTAACATATTTAAAAAACACGAGAGATTTATATTACAACGACGATTATGTAAGCTTTTTAGTAAATACAGTTTGGAAGATTACTAAGCCTGTACATATCGTTGATTACGGTTGTGGATATGGTTATTTAGGCTTAGTATTAATGCCATTACTTCCAAAAGGATCAAAGTATACCGGCATTGATAGTGGAGAAACTTTATTAGCTGAAGCGAGAGCGTTATTTCGTTTACTTCCATATGAGTCAGAATTTATGGAGGGGGATGCTACAGAAATAGAATTAAACGATAAATACGATATAGCAATCTGTCATGCCTTTTTGTTACATATGAGTTCACCAAAAACGATGCTAGAAAAAATGATACATTCAATTAAAAAGGGCGGAAAAATAATCTGTTTTGAACCACATGGGATATCAAATATGTCTTCATACTTTTTAAATGGAGAGAATCAATCGGAAATTATTAGGCTAGGAGCTTTGCAGAATTTATTTGAAAGTGACATGCAGAGAAGCGGAAAAGATGGAAATATTGGTATGAAAATACCAATGTTTTTAAGTGAACTAGGCGTAAAAAATATTCAATGTAGAGTAAGTGATAAAGTGAACTTTTTAGATTCTAATATGCATCATAATGATAAAAACGATTTGTATCAATCATTAAAAGAAGAAGGGATTGCTGGTAATCCCGGTGATAAGCAACAATTTGTAGAACGTTTAATAGACAGAGGATTAACATATGATGATGCGTTAGCTCAATATGAAGCTGAACTCAAGTTTTTTAGAGCGTTTCATCTACATTCCTCTTTAGTATATGCTCCGAATATGAAAATTACATTTGGTGAAATAGAATGTTAAAGGAGCAATACGATGAAAAATGTCGCTTAATGTCGGTAAGTCGATATTCGACATATAATCGCTGATATAATTTGAAAATCGCCGATAAAACGAAAGAATCGCTGATATAATTTCATGTACTGATTTCAACTATATAAAAATAAGATCCATATGTTACGTTATTCCAGTTAATCAAACAAAATACAGAGAAAAACAATCATTTTTACTATATTTTGTTATAAATTCGAATAATATTAAATAATACTATCCATTATAGGAGATTTTAGTTGAATACCTACAATATGATGTGTAAAATCTAAGCAAGTAGCAGTTTAAATATAAATTTGAGGTGAATACATGCTAGATTTTGAGCAGTTAGATGCTTGTTTGAAAGACAAGAGATTTATAGATGGATTACAGGGAATAAATAATGAAATTTCATATATAAAAGAAACGAATACTTTATCTTATGTGAAAAAGTGGCTTGCTAATATTCCTTCACATAAGGAGTTTGATATATTAATACGTCTTACTGATGAAGGGCTTATGCACCAATACAGTTCATTCCTCATTCGCTATGCCTATAAAAAATTCCCAAATATGAGAACGCTCTCTTTATATTGTGATGAGTTAATTGATGAGCGGAAAATACTTGAAGTAGAACAGTTGTTAAAAGACTCATTAGAAGAGGTAAACAAAGAAGAGATAGACGTTGATCTTTTAGCGAAAACATATTTTACATTAGTACGATGTTTGTTGGAAATGAAACGAAATGAAGAAGCTCTTTTTTATATGCAAAAGGCAGAGGAGTACAGTGCACGTGCAGTATTTGATAAATGGGGCTACGTGTATATGCATACAGGTGAATGGGAGAAAGCAGAAGAACAATTTATAGCTGGTATGCAGCATAAAGATTGTGAAGAGTTATCTACCTATTTATTATCACAGTTATATGCGAATAAGGGAGAACAAAAACGTGCATTACAGCTAATTGATGATGCGATTGTAAAGTTCCCGCAAGTACCATATTTTCATTTTGAAAAGGTGAAATATTTATTAGATTTAGGGAAGTATGAAGAAATGTTAGTGGTAATTGATAACATAAATAAGCAGCTTCCTTATCATGCGTATAAAACTTACTTTGTACATTTACGTGCAGAAGCGCTTTACAAAATGAATAAAATTGTAGATTTACAACAGTTATTAAAAGAAGAAAAAAGTTTAAAAGAGTCTTTATATCATAATTTAGAAAAAAATCCAGATGGCAAAAAGGTTCACTTACCAATCGTTCCAATTGTACAAAAGGATAATTATTGTGTACCGACAAGTTTAGAAATGATGTTGCAGTTATGGGGAGACAAACGTACACAAGATGAGATAGCAGAGTTTATTTTTGATATGACGGGATCGAAGTTTTCAGATACTGTTTCTTATTTAGAAGAATTAGGTTATGAATATCGTTATTTTAAAGGGAATGTAGAAAATTATAAGAGACTGTTAGATCAGGGGATTCCCGTTTTATTAAGTATAGATATTGAGCATGCGTCACATGTGCAAGTGCTAGCTGGATACGATGATATGTTACAAGCTTTTTATGTTCAAGATCCGAATTTTATCGAACCAGTTATTGTGGAATATAGTAAGTTGCAAGAAAAATATCGTTATACAGGCTGCTTAGCGATTACGTTTGTTCCGAAAGAAAAAAAGGAACTACTATCATCTTTAAATGAAGAAGAACATCATTATTTTAAATCTATTTTTTCTTTAACAGATCATTTGGATGAACAAGATAAAGAGGGGATTCATGACTTAGTACAGTTTTTAAAAGGGACGAGTGATAATCCGAATACGTGGTTATATACGGTTAAGCATTTAGATGTTGAAGTAGATAAAGAATTTATTTTATATTGTATAGAAAAGTTAATGGAGAAATTTCCTAACTCAGATTTTGTTAAATTACATGGTGCACAGTGCTTTATTCGCCTTGAAGAGTTAGAAAAAGCTGGACACATGCTTGCGAGTGTTGAGAAGAAAAATAATCGTGCCTTATATCATTTCATAAACGGAAGGTATGCTTTTGAGCAGGAAAGTTATTTAGAAGCGATTTCAAGTTTTCGTTCCTCGTTACAATTAGACGCGGATCAGCCGATTGCTTGGAGTTTTCTCGCTTTATCATATATGTATATCGATCAATCTGAAAAGGCGTTGCAGTTTTCTCAAGTCGCCTTGGAACGTAGCCCTGAACGATTTACTTTAACGAATCACGGGTTAATATTAATAGATTTAGAAAGATATGAAGAAGCGTATGAAATCTTTAATGATTTGTTAAAAGAATATAAAAATGAAGCACATGTATGGTATGAGCGAGCGAGATGTGCGCATCATTTAGGGAAATTATATTTAGCGATAAAAGGGCTTAAAATAGCAATTCATTTGGATAGTAATGCACCATACATTTATACGAAACTTGCAGAAATATACGAATCTGATTTGAAGGATGAAGAAAGTACGAAAGAAGTTTTATTAAAAGGTATTGAGAATTGTGATGATAAGGCATCTCTATACGTAAAACTCGGTGACTACCATTTTCAAAAGGATAGTCTGGAAGAAGCGGAAACATCGTATACTCGTGCTTTAGAAGAAAATCATGATGATGTATATTCTCACTTCGGACTTACGCAAGTTTATATGGCAAGAGAACAATATAAGGAAGCAAAAGAATATATTCTCAGTATCGAAAAACAAATTGAAAAGAGCCAAGATTTCCTTATGAACGCTGGAATGGTTTTATGGGATGCTGAGGTTGAACTTGGTGGAAGTGAAGAAGGATTTAAAGTAGCATTGTCTAAGTTAGAGAGTGGTATAAAGCAGAGCGAATATAATGTAGCAAGTGCGTTAGATGAATATGTGAATCGAATGAAAGGAACGGTATTTGTACAACGAGGAATAGCATTCTTAAGAACGTTACAAAAAGAAAGAAATGACGTAAGTGAATATGGCTGTTATACAGGTATTTTATATGAGTCGATTGGACAGTACGGCCAGGCGATGAAAAGATATAATAAGGCGATAGAACAAAAAGAAACGGCATTACCGTATTACCGAATTGGTGAAACACTTATGGCATTAGGACAATTAACGGAAGCAAAACAAGCGTATGAAAGATGTTTAGAGCTTGATGGGAATTTCATTGGTGTACATTTACAGCTTGCAGAAATATACGAAAAAGAAGAAAATCGTTCTAAAGAACAAAGTCATATGGTTCAGGCGATGAAAGAAGAGCCGTTGCATATTAATATGGAATATTTGGCACAGCTTTCAGTAGAAATGAATCTTCAGGAAGAATTGCTGGCTGAACTAGAACAATTAGCGGACGAAGTACCTGAAATATGGCGATTAGATGCGATTGCATATGTGTATGGAGCGATGGATGAAATAGATAAAGAACAAGCACAGATTGAAGAGGCACTACGATTAGATGGCGAGCATACAGAAGTTTTATATCATTATGCAAAAGTATTAGTGAAAAATAGAAATGCAAAGGCAATTGAAATTGCGATGAAAGTGATACAAAAAGATGTGAATAATGAACGTATATTTGATGTATATGTAAAAGCGATAGAACAACATAAGAAATGGTCTAACATACGAGATTTTCTTCATATATTAAAAGTAAAAAAGGCAGACAGAAGTATGGCGTTTATGTATGCTGCATCTGCGGTTACAGAAAGATGGATTGAACGTCAACAAAATGAACAGCCGAAGAAATCCATAATTACAAGAGCTTTTTATCGCATGAAAAACCGTGCGAAAGAAATTTCGATTATTACTACAATCATTGATTTATATGAAATCTCATTAAAGTTAAATCAAAAAAATAGTATGGCAGCGCAGCGATTTGCACTATTTTACGAGAATGTGGTGATGTATAAAGAGGCGATAGATGTATTGCAAACATCATTAGAAAGTAAATGGGATTACGATGTAGCCAAGCAACTTGTAAATCTTTTCATAGAGTGTGAGGAAGAAGATAGGTTACGGGATGCTGCAGAATTAACGAAGCAAATGGTTCGAGAGTTACCAGATGATTATGATACGCTTCTTTTACAAGCACAAGTATTCTTTAAAATGGGAGAAGAAAGAAAAGCAGAGAAGATTACTTTACAATTAACGGAGCAAACACCGTTTGTAAGTAGAGCGTTTCTTGCTTTAGGAGAAATATATCAAAGTCAAGAACGGTTTGAAGAGGCAATTCACGTATTAGAAAATGCTTCTATACATCATCCGAATGAAACAGCAATTCTTCTTTCTTTAGCATCTTCTTATCATGGTGCCGGCCAAACGATAAAGGCAGAAAAAATAACAAATGAAGTATTAACAATGGATGCGAGTGATTTGTTAGCAAGATATGATCGTGCTTGTTATTTAGCGCAGTTAAACAGAAATGAAGAGGCGAAGGAAGAGCTTGAAATTGTACTTCGTGAGGATGAGTCGGGATTTTTCGCTGAACTTATCGAGGATGATGAAAATTTAGCAGCATTGCGAGAATTTGAAAAGTAATTGTATAACAATCACGAAAAAGGGTATAAATGAAAATATATTTTGAATTAGTTGACAATTTATTATCCAATGGCATAAAATAGCTTTTAACAAAGTATACAAATCTGAAGACGAGAAAGAGTAAAATAGTGTACTGTTCCACAGAGAGCCGGTATGTTGCTGAAAGCCGGTGTGCAGACGTTATTTGAAAATCATCTCCGAGGAGCCGAGGCTGAAAGTAAGTAAGCCCGGACGGATGTCTACCGTTACAAAGAACACGTATGATAGTACGTTGCTAAGTGCTATTAGCGAAGAGCTAATAGAATTAGGGTGGTAACGCGGTTAAACCCGTCCCTACTTCATAGGGACGGGTTTTTTGTGTGCTTTAAAACATAAAAAGGAGTGATTGTAGATGAAGAAAGTAGATGTAAAAGAGTCAGCTGTAGGGAGAGAAACACGTATTCGTAAGCAGTGGAACGAGCAAAGTATTTTCGAGCAATCAATTCAGAATCGAGAAGGCGCACAATCGTTTGTTTTTTATGAAGGACCACCAACGGCGAATGGATTACCGCATGTAGGTCATGCGCTTGGACGAACAATTAAAGATGTAGTAGCAAGATATAAAACGATGTCTGGTTATAAAGTGCTAAGAAAAGCGGGATGGGATACACACGGTTTACCTGTAGAATTAGGTGTTGAGAAACAACTTGGTATTTCTGGTAAACATGAAATCGAAGAGTATGGAATTGAACCATTTATTAAAAAGTGTAAAGAGAGTGTATTCACATATGAGAAGCAGTGGCGTGAATTCACTGAAAGCATCGGTTACTGGGTAGATATGGATGATCCATACGTTACGTTAGAGAATCCATATATCGAAAGTGTATGGCATATTTTAGGGACGATTCATGAAAAAGGTTTATTGTATAAAGGACATAGAGTTTCACCATACTGCCCAAGCTGTCAAACTTCACTAAGTTCACATGAAGTTGCACAAGGGTATAAAACAGTAAAAGATTTAAGTGCAACAGTTAAATTTAAAGTGAAAGATAGTGAAAATGAATATTTCCTAGGCTGGACGACAACACCTTGGACACTTCCAGCCAATGTTGCGCTCGCTGTACATCCAAATATGGAATACGTGAAAGCGAAACAAGAAGGTCATGTATACATTGTTGCGAAAGAACGTGTACAAGATGTATTAAAAGAAGACTATGAAGTATTATCTGTCCATAAAGGCGAAGAATTAGTAAATACATCTTATATGCCACCATTTCCAATGAAGGAAGTTACAAATGGTTACCACGTTATCGCAGCCGATTTTGTCACGGCAGATAGTGGTACAGGACTCGTTCATATCGCACCGGCATACGGGGAAGACGATTATAGAGTCGTTCAAAGTGAAGGATTGTCATTCTTGCATGTTGTAGATGAGAAAGGTGAGTATACAGAGGCAGTACCATTTTTGAAAGGTAAATTTGTTAAAGATAGTGACGTAGATATCGTTCGTTATTTAGCGAAGGAGGGCTTACTATACCATAAAGAAAAGTATGAACATAGCTACCCGCATTGCTGGCGCTGTGATTCACCACTTCTTTATTATGCAGGAGAGAGTTGGTTAATCCGAACAACTGCAATTAAGGATACATTTTTACAAAATAACGATACTGTTACTTGGTATCCAGACCATATGAAACATGGACGCTTTGGTAAGTTTTTAGAAAATATGGTGGACTGGAATATTAGCCGAAATAGATATTGGGGAACACCATTAAACGTATGGGAATGTGAAAGTTGCGATCATCAATTCGCACCGAAAAGCATTGCTGATTTAAGAAAGCATAGTACGAAAGAAACACCTGAAGATTTAGAATTGCATAAGCCGTATGTAGATGAAGTGCAAGTTAGCTGCGAAAAATGCGGAGGTGCGATGAATCGTACACCAGAAGTAATTGATGTTTGGTTTGATAGTGGTTCGATGCCATTTGCGCAATATCATTATCCATTTGAAAATAAAGAGTTATTTGAAGAACAGTTTCCAGCAGATGTAATTGCAGAAGGCATTGATCAAACACGCGGCTGGTTTTATAGTTTATTAGCAGTATCGGCACTATATACTGGAAAAGTACCGTATAAACGAGTGCTATCACTAGGGCATGTATTAGATGAAGAAGGACAGAAAATGTCTAAAAGTAAAGGGAATGCACTAGATCCAGTTGATTTAGTAAATCAGTTTGGTGCAGATGCTTTAAGATGGGCACTTCTCGTTGACAGTGCTCCGTGGAATGCGAAGCGTTTTTCTGAAAGAACAGTATTGGAAGCGAAATCTAAGTTTGTAGATACATTAGTCAATGTGTATAGCTTCTACGTTTTATATGCAAATTTAGATGAGTATAATCCAGATGAAACATATGACGTAAAGCGAACGAAATTGGATGAATGGGTATTATCAAGATTGCATAGTACAACGAAAAAAGTGAGAACTGCACTTGATGATTATCAATTTACGAATGCAGCTCGTGAAATCGCGACGCTTGTAGATGAAGTAAGTAATTGGTACGTAAGGCGATCGCGTAATCGTTTCTGGGAGTCTGGTATGAATGCTGAAAAAGCAGCTGCGTATGAGACACTTCATGAAGTACTTGTGACAATTAGTAAATTAATTGCACCATTTACACCGTTTGTCGCTGAAGATATTCATTTAAATTTAACTGGAAGTAGCGTTCATTTAGAGGATTATCCAATTGTAAATGAATCACTACTTCAACCGAAATTAGAAGCGGAGATGGATGCAGTTTTACAAGTTGTTGAACTTGGAAGAAGTAACCGTAATCAACATTCTTTAAAAGTAAAACAGCCGTTAGCGGAACTTGTATTACTTGAGCATAATGAAAATGATATGGATTGGGAATTTTATCGTGATATCGTCATGGATGAGTTAAATGTAAAAGCGTTCCATGTTGAACTCGATGAAACGAAATACACGTCCTATCAATTAAAGTTGAACTTTAAAACGGCTGGGCCGAAGTTCGGTAAAAATGTGAATGCAGTAAATGGTTGGCTAAAACAATTACCACAAGACGAGGTACAAAACTTTGTTTCTACAGAAAGAGCGGTTTACGAAGGTGCATCAGGAGAAGAAATAGTTGTAACGACTGAAGATGTATTAGTAGAGAAAGTTGCGAAATCTGGATTCTCTAATACAACTAACGGACAATATACAGTAATGTTAGATACGAATGTAACGGAAGAATTGCTACAAGAAGGAGTAGCACGTGAATTCATTCGCGCCGTTCAAGAATATCGTAAGCAGTTGAATTTACCTGTTAATTTACGAGTAGATGTAATTCTTGATACAGAGGAAGAACTACAGCAAACGTTAACGAATCATAAAGAGTTGTTGGAAGAAAACTTACTCGTTAAACAATTTACATTTGGTCACTTAACGAATGAAGATGATGAACTATCTTTAGGTGAGACGAAAGTTCGTATTAAATTAAGCGCGACTAAGTAAAGAAAAGGAAGTTGGAATCATTCCAACTTCCTTTTTTGTATGATAGATATTTATCCGGCTAATTTTTTCATAATCGATTCGATAGGACCTCAAGAAAATTTCTTTCTAAAGTATTGTTTTCGCTTTACACATAAATATTGAGAAAATTTCACGCCACCTGAATGGAAAGGTAATAGAATTGTTCATAGAGAATTACTCGTAGATTCAATTTTTATTCCCCCCATTTTATGGGGAATGATTGCCTAGTGGTAATGGGATAAGGTTGAGCTACTTTATTAGGGGGAGTGGTTCTATGTTTAATAAAAAAATGGTGGCAATGGCAATGACTGTGCCGTTAGTAATGGGGACGATTACTACAGTTTCGGCATTGGAAAAACAACAGCAAGTAAAGCTAGAAGCTTATTCGCCGCAGAAAAAAGCAACTGAATATTTAAAAGAAAATGCTGCGCAGTATGGATTAAAAGCAGACCTTTCAGACTTGCAATATATTTCTACAACAGAAACGTCAGTAGCTTCATATGTTAGGTTCCAACAAGTTGTGAATGGTGCGCCTGTATTTTCAAAACAAATTACAGTTACTCTTAACGGTGAGGGAAAAGGAGTACTTGCTGTTTCTGATTATCAATCTGTTAAAGGTGTGAAGGAAGCTACGACAAAAATTAGTGAAAAAGATGCAATACAAAAATCAATGGCGTATGTTGGAGAAGCAAGTGAACAAAACTTATGGGCTCCTACAGAGAAAGAATTTGGATATATTATTGAAGAGGGAATTGCTCGTCCAGTATATAAAGTTGTAGTCC
Source organism: Bacillus cereus group sp. MYBK245-2 (assembly GCF_051916145.1). Classification (NCBI taxonomy): domain Bacteria; kingdom Bacillati; phylum Bacillota; class Bacilli; order Caryophanales; family Bacillaceae; genus Bacillus; species Bacillus cereus group sp. MYBK245-2. Next base: position 213,062 of record NZ_JBQAGB010000006.1, read on the forward strand.
ATTCTAATAATCCATTTGGTGCATGGGAAACATTTGTTGATGCAGAAAATGGAAAGTTAATTAAAAAGGTTGATATAAACCGTAAAGCAGAAGGATCAGGAAAAGTATTTTTACCTAACCCAGTCGTATCTAGCGGTAGTAAAGTAGGGTTAAAAGATAACAATGATGCAGATTCAACAGCATTAACGAACCAATTAAAGACTGTTACGTTAAAAGGTTTAGATGGGACAGGATTTTTAATTGGAGAGTATGTAACGATTTCTTCAAAAGCAAAAACGAAATCTACAAATTTACAATTTAACTATACACGCGCAAATGATAGCTTTGAAGATGTCATGTCGTATTATCATATCGATACTTTGCAACGTTACATTCAAAGTTTAGGTTTTAAAAATATTAATAATCGCTCTATTAAAGTGAATGTAAATGGAACGACGGCGGACAACTCATTTTATTCTCCGACAACGAAAGCTTTAACATTTGGTACTGGCGGAGTAGATGATGCAGAAGATGCGGGTATTATCGCACATGAATATGGACATTCGATTCAAGATAATCAAGTTCCTGGTTTTGGTAGTTCGGCAGAAGGCGGAGCGATGGGAGAAGGATTTGGAGACTTCTTAGGTGCTACGTATGAAGATGCAGTATCAACTACAGGGTACGGAAAAGCATGTGTTGGAGAATGGGATGCGACTGCTTATTCTAGTTCAGATCCAACGTGCTTACGCCGATTAGATAATAATAAAGTGTATCCGAAAGATATTACGAATGAAGTACATGATGATGGAGAAATTTGGGCACAAGGCCAATATGAAATGGCGCAAGCATTTGGTCGTGATGTAGCAACGAAAATTATTTTACAATCGCACTGGTCATTAACACCAAACTCTAAATTCAGTGATGGAGCAAAAGCGATTAAACAAGCGGATGCTCTTTTATATGGCGGACAACATGCTGCGGATATTGATCGTATTTGGGCAGCGAGAGGAATTAGTACGAATTAATATAAAAAGTCGTGGCATGTATAAGCCACGACTTTTTAATTTGCTTAAGAACTGGTACTAGTAAAGTAAGCTATACGAATGATAATGTGAATTTATTCGCATTTCATTTGTTTTTTTCGTCTTTAAAAACAAAATGCTCTTTAAATTTTCTAGACTCTACTTTTTGACCATTTCTCATGGAGCGGAAAGGGTGTTCTTGCCAAGTAATAATTACATCAACTTCATCCGCTTTTGTAGCAACTGGAAAATTAACATGTTCAAATCCAGTTTTTCCACTTGCTAAACGACTTTCCTTTAGAGAAAAGAGTTCATATTTCGTTTTTGTTTTTGGTTCGTTACGGAATACTTCGACTTGTACGTTATATACTTCACTGTTTCCAACATTTTTTACTGAAAATTGATAAGTTTGGAATTCATCTTTTTTAGCTTGAAGCTTTTTTTTGTTTACTTTTTTCGGTTCAGCAATATTCACTTGCCATTGATCAGAGTTTTGAGAGATAGGTAAAGATTTTGGTGAGTATGCGTACGTTTCATTCACTACAATTAGGCATAACAAAAGAAGAAAGAAACTAATCGCTTTTTTCATATTAACACCTCACTATAAAATTTTTATTAATATGCGTAAATAAAACGGAAAATATGTAATTAAATGGAAGGTGATTAATACTTTGATTCGAATGAATTTGAAAAAACTTGAAGAGGTAATAGATGGAGAAGGGTTATACGAATCGTTTCATCATTTAGAAATACATGGTGTCTGTATAGATTCCAAAAACATGAAAGAAGGAAATTTATTTGTTCCAATCATTAGGGTGAAAGATGGGCATAAGTATGTGAAAGAAGCAATGGATAATGGAGCTGTCGCTTCCTTATGGAAAAAGTCTTACGGTACTCCGCCAAAAGGGATTCCAATTATATTTGTAGATGACACTTTGTTTGCTTTGCAACAATTGGCACAATTTTATAGAAGAGAGATAAATGTAAAAGTAATTGGAATTACAGGTAGTAATGGCAAGACTACGGTAAAAGATATAATAGGAGGTATTTTAAGTTCAACTTATCGAGTGCATAAAACAAAAGGTAATTTTAATAGTCAAATCGGTTTGCCGTTAACAATTTTAGAGATGAAACGAGATACAGAGTTTTTAATACTTGAAATGGGAATGAGTGAAAAAGGACAAATTCGAAATTTATCACGAATAGCACAGCCAGATGTAGCGATTATTACAATGATTGGACAGTCACATCTAGAGACGCTTGGATCAAGAGAAGAGATTGCAAAGGCTAAATTTGAAATTATAGACGGATTAAATGACGATGGACTGTTCCTATATAATGGCGACGAGCCATTACTTTCTCAAAATATTAATATGCTAGGTATAGAAAGTAAGTCATTTGGTGGAAAGTATACAAATGATTTGTTTCCAACGAACGTACAATTAGATGAATATGGTGTTCATTTTAAATTAAATAATACAAAAATACAGTACGATGTTCCCTTACATGGAAAACATAATATTTTAAATGCGATTGTCGGAATTGCTGTAGGGCAATTTTACAAAGTCCCTATAGAAAAAATACAAGAAGCATTGCAGCAAATAAATATTACACAAATGCGCTTTCAGTTTTTAACCGCTAAAACAGGTTTTACAATTATTAACGATGCATGGAATGCAAGTCCCTCCTCAATGAAGGCTGCAATTGAAACGTTACAGAAATTAAATGCCTATGAGAAAAAAATAATCGTAATTGGGGATATGTTAGAGTTAGGGAAGGAAGCTAAAACATATCATAGAGAAATTGGTAAAATGTTAAATGAAGAGAGCATCCAATATGTATTTACGTATGGAGCGTTATCTGAAATCGTAGCGGAAGAAGCAAGAAAGAACTATCATACAGGAAAAGTACAGTCATTTGATAATAAAGACGAGATAGCAGAGGAAGTATTAAAAGTAATAACGAAAAAGGATGTTGTTTTATTGAAAGGTTCACGTGGAATGGCTTTAGAGGAGATTGTACAAAACTGGATGTGAAAAATCAAAATATATTTAAAAGTGCTTGCATTTTATAAGTTAAAGAGATAGAATACTCTGTAAATATAAAAAGTGATGATCAGGAAAAGTACATGATGCAAAGGTCTACAGAGAGCAATCGGTTGCTGAGAAGATTGCGATACCGCATGATGGAAAGACACCTGTGAGTGTTGCTTTGAACGTGATAATTAGTAAAAGCAAACGGTACCTACCGTTATCAGGGCTAAGATGGTCATTATGACAATTTGGGTGGTACCGCGGAAAAATCCGTCCCTATTTATAGGGGCGGATTTTTGTATTCTTTTAAGGGAGGTGAGTGACCGTGGATGATGACGATGACAACAACAATAACGTAAATAAATATAAAATTACTGGAGGGAAAAATAATGGAGTCAATAATGAAGCGTTCACTCACAAAAGAATGTACAAAGCAAAGCGGAAAAGTTGTATTACTTCAAGGATGGGTAAAAAAGATTCGTCATCTAGGTAATGTTAGTTTTTTATTAATAAGAGATCGCTCAGGAGTTATGCAATGTGTATTAGAAAATGAGTTAGCTGGATATAAGGTAGATGTGGAAAGTGTCGTTCAAGTAGTAGGCCAAATAGTAGAGACTTCGAAAACAGAATTAGGAGTTGAAGTGCTCGCTCACGAAGTGAAAATATTAAATCGCGCAGAACCACTTCCGTTTGAAATAAATAAAAAGAAATTGCAAGTTGGCTTAGATCAACTACTGAATGAGCGGGTATTATCATTAAGACATGAGAGAATCGCGGCGATATTTAAAGTGAAATCTACACTTGTTCAGAGCTTTAGTGAATTTCTTATAGAGAACGATTTCACACGTATATTTACTCCGAAAATTGTTTCACAAGGGGCAGAAGGAGGAGCGAATGTTTTTAAGCTGCCATACTTTCAAAAAGAAGCTTATTTAGCACAATCACCACAGTTTTATAAACAGATGATGGTAGCTGGAGGCTTAGAACGTGTTTTTGAAATTGCACCTGTTTACAGAGCGGAGCATCATAATTCTTCCCGTCATTTGAATGAATATATATCGTTAGACGTAGAACTTGGCTTTATTCATGATTTTCATGAAGTGATGCAATTAGAAACGGATGTTTTACGATATATGTTTCAACAAGTAGCAAAAAACTGTAAAAAAGAACTACAACTATTACAAATAGAAGTACCTGTTATTACAGAAATACCGAAAATTACATTGTTACAAGCACAAGAAATTTTGAAAAGTAAGTATAGGAAAGAATCGCCAATTGGGGATTTAGATACAGAAGGTGAAAAGCTACTAGGGAAATATGTGCAGGAAACATATAAGAGTGAATTTGTTTTCATTACACATTATCCGAAAGAAGCGAGACCGATGTATACGATGCCGAATAACGAGAATCCAGCTATTACTGATTCGTTTGACCTACTATATAAAGGATTAGAAATAACTTCAGGAGCACAGCGAATTCATAATTATGAAATGTTACGCGCTTCGTTTAAAGAAAAAGGATTATATCCAGATACATTTCAATCGTATTTAAATACATTCCGATACGGTTGTCCACCACATGGAGGGTTTGGAATTGGATTAGAGAGAGTTGTATACAAACTATTAGAATTAACAAACGTACGAGAGGCGAGTGCTTTTCCGAGAGATTGTACTCGTCTTATACCATAAAAAGAATCTTCGCGATTATCGCGAAGATTCTTTTTTAATGCTATTTTATAGTTGGTTTAAAAAGGGGAAATAGTGATCCTTTCTTTTGCTAAAAAACTTAGTAAAAGTGAGCTATCAATATGAACTATTTCATTTTTTTATGTATTTTGCATTCCAGATAACATCATATATACAGCTAAAATAACGATAGTAAAAAATAAAATAGGGCCGAAATAATCCTTTTCGACAAAAAAATCAATATATCCCTTGACAGTTACAAATATAACCGATATACTTCATATTAATTTCAAAAGAAAATATATTCTAAATATTACAATGTGTTGAATAGGAGTAGTAAGGTCGTATATTTGTACAGAGAGCTATGGGTTGGTGTGACATAGTCAAATGACATCCTGAACTCGCCTAGGAGCAGTAAGGTGGAACGGAATCACATTCTTAGTAAATCTTAACGGTTAACCTTCGATATTAGGTTTGTAATCAAACGATTACTACTAAGGTGGATTCATAATGGAATCAATAAGGGTGGTACCGCGTTAAGTAAATGGCTTAGCGTCTCTTTATATAAAGAGATGCTGAGCCATTTTTTATTTTATAGAAAAAGAAATGGAGGGTTTATTTGGATAGGTTCATAAAATTTAATTATTTATATAAAAAGATTTAATTGGGAGGAAAATAAGATGAAACAAACGGAGCAATGGACTTCGAAATTAGGTTTTATAATGGCTGCAGCAGGATCAGCAATAGGACTTGGCGCAATATGGAAGTTTCCTTATATCGCCGGGAAGAGCGGGGGAGGAGCATTCTTTTTAATTTTTATATTATTTACTGTATTAATTGGATTACCACTACTTATAGCTGAATTTATGATTGGACGTAGTACGCAAAAACAAGCAGTTGGCGCATTTAAAAGTATTGCACCAAATACAGGGTGGCACTGGATTGGACGCCTTGGTGTTGGAACGTGTTTTATACTACTTTCATTTTATAGTGTTGTAGGTGGATGGGTGTTAATTTATTTATTCAGAGGAATTACTGGACAACTAATTACACCGGGACAAAATTACGGAGCATTATTTACTGAAACAATTGGAAATCCGGCTTGGGCGATCATGGGACATTTTGCTTTTATGTTTATTACGATTTGGGTTGTATCAAAAGGTGTACAAAATGGAATTGAAAAGGCAAGTAAATATATGTTGCCAGCGTTGTTCGTTTTATTTGTCGCTCTTATTATTCGTTCATTAACACTTGATAATGCAATGAAAGGTGTGAAGTTTTTCTTACAACCAGATTTTTCAAAGATTACTTCAGAAAGTATTTTGTTCGCAATGGGTCAATCATTCTTTGCGATTAGTATCGGGATTTCGATAATGGTCACATATAGTTCCTATTTAAATAAAAAAGAAAGTTTACCAAAATCAGCAATAACAATCGTTGGGTTGAATTTATTTGTTTCATTATTTGCGGGTCTTGCTATTTTTCCAGCTGTATTTTCATTAGGAATGGAACCAACAGAAGGGCCTGGATTACTATTTATCGTATTACCATCTGTATTTAGTCAAATTCCATTTGGTGGGTTTTTCTTAACAGTATTCCTTGCACTATTTACATTTGCGACATTAACATCGGCATTTTCTTTACTAGAGACAGTTGTTTCAGCATTAGCAAATGGGGAACAAGAAAAGAGAACGAAATTATCATGGATGATCGGTTTCGGCATTTTCTTAGTAGGTATACCATCAGCGTTATCATTTGGAATATGGAGTGATATTACGATCTTCGGAAAGAATATTTTTGATGCAGTAGACTTCTTATCTAGTAATATATTAATGCCACTTGGTGCACTATTTATTAGTATTTTCGTTTCATTTAAAATGGAAAACAAGGTATTAGAAGCAGAGTTTTTTGTAGGTGGTAATTATGGAAAGAAAGTATTTACTTGTTGGGCGTTTTTACTTCGATTTGTAGCACCACTCGCAATCATTATCGTCTTTTTAAATGTAATAGGGATTATTTAACAGCAGATGTTATAATATTCAGTAAAAAAAGAAGGTGATGATCATAAAGGCGAATTTGATAGAAACAGGGGAATACATGCATATTAGAGGGAAAAAGCTATACGTTGAAACACATGGAAATCCTAAAAATAAGCCAGTTCTATACTTGCATGGTGGACCAGGGGAAAGTTGCTATGATTTTTCATTTCATCAAGCGGAACGTTTAAAAGATTCTTTATATGTAATTATGATAGATCAAAGAGGTGTTTGTCGCTCAGAAAAAATTACTGAAGACGAAGCTTTTGGATTAAATGATTTGATTGAAGACTGTGAGGAATTAAAAAAAGTATTACAAATTGAGAAGTGGTCTGTAATTGGACATTCTTTCGGTGGATATTTAGCATTGTTATATGCATCGATATATCCAAGTTCAATAGAGAAAATAATATTTGAAGGACCAACTTTCGATTTCGCATTAACAAGTAGGGCTTTGTTACAAAAGGCAGGGCATTTATTAAAAAAGTATGGAAAAGAAGAAGTAGCAAAAGAGTGCTTTGCTTATTCATCTAGCGATGCTTGTTCAAAAGAGTTGTTAGAAGCTTATATAAGAATAAGTGATGAATTAGAAGAAAAAAGAATGGAACTTTACAATTATAAGGAAGATGTGACAGACGAGAGTTTATATAGTGATGAAGAGTGGGAAGAATTTTCAAATCGCTCCAAGATTCATTTTGATAGATTAAAATTAGAAGGAGCATTTCATACTTCATTATTACGAAAAATAAAAGATGTACAAAATCCAATGCTATTAATTGTAGGAAAACATGATGTAGTAACGTGTGAAAAACAAATTGAAATATTTAATAAAGATGCCCGAAACGGCAAGTATATCGTATTTGAAGAGAGCGGTCATTCACCTCATTATGAGGAAGCAGATAGATTTGCAGAAACAGTCATACATTTTTTGAAATGAAGAAAAGGGTGCTTCTCTAAATAAGAAGCATCCTTTCTAAATTTCTGGATATGTGATTGTAATGCTAGGCCACTTACTTTGCCAATTCTTTTTTATAACTCTGTTTTTGTATATATGTAATCGTTCTTTTGATTCAAGAAAATGAGCTGTTGGTCTCACTTGTAAGGAAAGGACATCTTCAATACCGCACGGAGCTGTTAATATAACATTGTTTTTTTCGTCTAATGTAACCCCTAAAGCCGTTGCTGTTTCAGGAAATTTAGAAATAGCATCAACAGAAGAAGAGTACGGTAGCATATTATTCACTACATGCATACGAGCTTGATTTTTTACTGACCAAGGTATAGAGGCATCCAAATTTATTAGTTTCTTTTCTAATAATTGTTCGTATATCTCATCTTTACGAAAAGGGTCAAAATAAATGACATCAACGTCTGGTGTAGTTGTTCTTATTTCGTAGTTATGTAAAGTATCCCAAATTTTAGAACGAACAAACCCGGCGCAAATCCACCAATCAGGTAGCTCAAGTGATTTTGCTAATTGTAATACGTTCATCATCCATTCGTCGTTTTCTATTAAGCGAATGATATGTTGCTCTGTTTGGATATTCATTGATATATTCACCTTTCTAGTAAATTAATGTATTAGTTCAATAATCCATAAAATCCAGTAAGCACCTGGTACAAATAGTAGTTGTGCTAATAATGTACCGAAAAGTCTAGAAATCATTAGCCAACCGTACATTTTACTCATAGACTCAGCACCATTCTCTGATTGTAAAGCACGTTCTGTTAAAAGAGCGATGCGTGGATCGAGTAGTACGGTTAATAAAATTGTAGCAAAACCATTTACAAGACCAGAAGCTGTACTTGCGTTTGTTGCATAATCTGGATTTAGAAAAGAAGCGTAAAGGGCAGAAAGAACACCTGCTGTATAAATAGCAGTAGCAAACATATTAATAAGCATAATACGTTTTGGAATACCACCAATGCGTAGTCTATGAATCATTTCTAACTTTGGAAACCGTACATATTTTTTTGTGTACTTTAACTTTTGAATGTTATTCGTCTTCATCATTCGAATGAATGAACCATCTGTTTCAAAATTTTGAATGACGTATCCAAATAGTTTTGTCAAAGTTGGATACAGTATAATTGCAAGTAATGTACCGATAGAAGCAGATAATAGAACGAGACGTATAATATGCTCTAAATCAATAGAAGAATCTAGTTTTGCTTCATCGACAATACCACCGATTAAAAAGGCTTGTAGTAAGTTAGATGTTCTAGAAATAAGCAGTACCATTCCTACGACGGATAAGGCAACGGCAATCTTTTTTAAACGTACACCAGCTAATCGAATACTATAAGAGCTAGTTTCAACCGCATGGATAATAATTGTGAAAGCCATTATAAAAATTAACGTAATTGACATTTGTTTCACCAGTTTCTATTAAAATAATTGTAACTTTTTCACTTTACCATATGTATCTTTTTTTGTAACTGAAAGTATGTGACATAGGAAAAGTAATTTTTCAGAAAAAAAGATAATGATAGTATTATAATAAAAGAGGTAATAGGAAAAGCTGTTATAGGTTACTTATAAAGTAAAATGAGTGAGGGATTGAAACGTGTACACAACATATTTATTTGATTTAGATGGAACATTGACGGATCCGAAAGAAGGGATTGTCAATTCAGTATTGTATGCATTAAAAAAGGTTGGCATTGAAGAATTACATATAAGCGAGTTAGATTCATTTATTGGTCCACCCATCCAGCAATCATTTGTAGAGAGATATAATATGAATGAAGGAGAAGTTGAACGAGCTGTTTTTTATTTCAGAGAATATTTAAAGCAACGTGGATTGTTGGAGAATAATGTTTACGAGGGTATTCCAAATCTTTTAAAACAATTAAAAGATACTGGAAATCGTTTATTTATAGCAACTTCAAAGCCTACTATATTTGCTGAACAAGTTATAGAGCATTTTCAACTAACAAATTATTTCGAAGGTATCATTGGAAGTAATTTAGATGGTACAAGAATAAAAAAAGAAGAAATCATTGCTCATATTTTACAAACAAATGAAGAACTTAATAAAGAAGAAATTGTTATGATTGGAGATAGAAAGCACGATATAATCGGTGCGAATTATAATGAGATTGCTTCAATTGGTGTTTTATACGGTTATGGTAGTGAAACAGAATTGACTGAAGTTGGTGCGACTCATATCGTAAATGATGTAAAAGAACTACATCATTTTTGTTTAGAAAATAGTTTGATAAAGAAGTAAATATAGAGACTAATAATCCCTTTATAACGTATGATGATGAAATCGTTTTTGTTTAAAGGGATTTTTTATATGTAATCGAATATGTATAATTAGACATTTTTAGCATGAAAAATTTGTATGAATAAGAGGAGGGATGTCAGAATCAAAAGATTAGTAGTAGAAGTTTATCAATAAAAGTTTGAATTTTCTGTTAAAGGAGGGGTATAATTGGAGCTAGTTATTATATTATTAGCACTTAGTTTACTTATGTTTGTAGCTTATAGAGGCTTTTCTGTTATTTTATTTGCACCGATTTTTGCTTTATTTGCGGTATTTTTGACAGAGCCTAGTTTTGTATTACCGTTCTTTTCGAATATTTTTATGGAGAAAATGGTAGGTTTTATTAAACTATATTTTCCTGTATTTTTACTCGGGGCAATATTTGGGAAAGTAGTAGAAATGTCAGGGATTGCGGACTCAATTGCAAAGACAATTATAGAGTTAGTTGGTGAAAAACGTACAATATTAGCGATTGTATTAATGGGTGCTATTTTAACGTATAGTGGTGTTAGTGTGTATGTAGTAGTGTTTGCTGTATATCCGTTCGCAGCTAAGTTGTTTCGACAAGCGAATATTCCAAAACGTTTAATTCCTGGAACAATCGTTCTTGGAGCGGTCACGTTTACGATGGATGCGCTACCTGGATCACCACAAATTCAAAACGTTATACCTACAACGTTTTTTAAAACAGACATTTATGCTGCGCCGATACTTGGTATTGTAGGGGCAATTTTTGTACTTACGTTAGGTTTACTATATTTAGAGAGTAGACGTAAGAAGGCGAAAGCAGCTGGAGAAGGATATTTTGGTTTTAACGATGGGAATACGGAAATGGCAGCTTCTTTACAAGCAGAACAAAAAGATATGCAGCTGGTTAAAAATATTGAAATTACAAGAGCGCAGCAAGTAATTGCTTTTATACCACTTATTTTAGTAGGTGTAATGAATAAAGTTTTTACTATTATGATACCGAAGTGGTATCCGAATGGTTTTGATTTTTCTGCAATTGGTATGAAAGCATTTGGAAAAGTAGAATTAAGTGCAGTAGTTGGAATCTGGTCAGTAGAATTAGCACTTATCATAGGTATAGTAACAACGTTATTATTATATTGGAAACGAGTAGTAACAGGATTCCAAGCTGGATTGAATACAAGTATTGGTGGAGCGCTACTTGCAACAATGAATACAGGAGCTGAGTTTGGATTCGGTGGTGTTATCGCAGCACTTCCAGGTTTTGCGATTATGAGAGATGGCATTTCTGCCACGTTTACCAATCCGCTAGTGAACGGAGCAGTCACGACGAATATTTTAGCTGGCATTACAGGTTCTGCATCAGGAGGAATGGGAATCGTTTTAAGTGCAATGGGTGATAAGTTTATTGCAGCAGCTAATCAATTCGATATTCCGTTAGAAGTAATGCATCGTATCGTATCAATGGCATCAGGAGGAATGGATACATTACCACATAACGGAGCTATCATTACTATTCTTACAGTAACTGGGTTAACACATAAACAATCTTATAAAGATATATTTGCTATTACAGTTTTGAAAACGTTTGCTGTATTTTTAGTTATCGCGTTCTATACTTTAACAGGAATTTATTAAATAGATATTTTATAGACGAAAATATTAATTAGGGAAAGAAGAGGTGGAGTACTTGCAAGAAGTTGCTGAATTTCGTATGCCGAAGTCTGTATTATATGGAAGAAATTCGCTTGAAAAACTGGGGGAACAATCCAAGAAGTTTGGAAAAAGAGCTTTTATAGTAACTGATACAATTATGGAGAATTTAGGATATGTTGAGAGTTGTATACAACAATTAAATACAAAAGGTATTACCGTTATTACATATAATAAAGTAAATGCTGAGCCTACAAATATACATGTGTTAGAGGCGTTAACTATTTGTAAAGAGGAAAAGTGTGATTTTATTATCGGTCTTGGTGGTGGAAGTTGTATTGATGTAGCAAAAGCAGTTACGGTGTTATATACAAATGGCGGAGAAGTAGAAGATTATGTCCAAAAGGATATGGAAATAGACAATGATCCGCTACCGCTCATTGCAATTCCAACAACTTCGGGTACTGGGTCAGAAGTAACAAGTGTAGCAGTAATTACGAATAAACGAACAGATGTAAAAATGATGATGAAACATCCGAGTTTTACCCCGCAAGTAGCGATTATTGATCCGATTTTAACACGTTCTGTACCACCTCATATTACAGCAGCAACAGGGATAGATGCATTATGTCATGCAGTCGAAGCATATATTTCTAAAGTTTCACAATCACTTACAGATGTACTCGCTCTTTCCGCTATTGAAAGTATTATGAAATATTTACGTATTGCATATGAAGATGGAGAGAATATGGAGGCAAGAGAAGCGATGATGATTGCTTCCTTACAAGCTGGAATTGCATTTTCAAACGCATCTGTTACATTAGTTCATGGAATGTCAAGACCAGTAGGAGCGTTATTTCATGTACCACATGGTATATCAAATGCAATACTATTACCTACAGTTTTAGAGTATACAAAAGTGAGTGCAGTAAAAAGACTAGCAGAAATTGGACGCTGTTTAAATAAAGATATGTATTCCTATTGTGATGAAGAAGTAGCCGATTACACGCTCGGGGAAATAAAAAAACTTTGCTTTGATCTTCGTATTCCAAATTTAAAAGAATACGGAATTGGTGAGGTTGAATTTGAAAAAGCTATTTCTAAAATGGCATCAGATGCAATTGAAAGTGGAAGTCCAGCAAATAATCCACGAGTACCATCCTATGATGAAATTAAACAGTTGTATCGAGAATGTTTTCATTATCGATATGAAGATTCTATAAAAACATTAGAGTTTTAATTTCAGAATATTCTTATAAAATTTCCTTGGAAATAGGTTAAAACAAGACTTTATATTTTGAACGTAAAGTCTTGTTTTATTATGTATAATATACATAATAAAATGTTTGAATCAGGTTATAAAAATAGTGTGAGGTAGGTGTAGTAGTTATGAAAACAATAGGATTAATTGGTGGTATGAGTTGGGAATCAACTGCTGAATATTATCGAATCATAAATGAAGAAATAAAAAAGAGATTAGGAGGGTTACATTCAGCAAAATGTATAATCAATAGTGTGGACTTTGAAGAGATTGAACGGTTCCAATCTAACGGAGATTGGAATGGAGCAGGAGAGGTATTAGGGAATGCAGCATATTCGTTACAGAGTGCAGGGGCAGATTTTATAATTATTTGTACAAATACAATGCATAAAGTAGTTGAGAAAATAAAGGAGAATATTCATATTCCAGTCTTACATATCGCAGATGCAACTGCGAAAGAAATGAAAAGAAAAGGTATTCAAACTGTTGGTTTACTTGGAACAAAATATACAATGGAGCAAGATTTCTATAAGTCACGTATTGAAGAAAATCATATAAAAGTAACAGTTCCATCGAAAACGGATAGGGATAAGATAAATGAAGTAATATATACGGAATTGTGTTTAGGAAAAATAGTATCACAATCTAGAGAGTATTATAAGAGAGTTATAGAAGAGTTAGTACAAGAAGGGGCACAAGGAATCATATTAGGTTGTACAGAAATAGGATTATTAGTTAAACAGGAAGACGTATCAGTTCCAATATTCGATACAACTTATATACATGCAGTTGAAGCAGTTCATTTCGCCTTACAAAATAGATTATAATTATATTATGTAATCTAGTTCGTGTATGTGGAAAACATTCAGAAAATATTTTATAATGTAAGTGGTTACATTGAAGGGGGAATGCGTGTGTTTTCAGTTCAACCAATCGCATTTGTACATAATGAAAGAAAGGAAATAAAAGATGATGAGTGGGGAGAAGTAAAATCCTATATTACTTTAACTGAAATGTATACAGAAGAAAGTATACAAGGGATTGAAGATTTTTCACATATTGAAGTTGTTTTTTATTTTCATAAAGTAACTGATGAACAAATTCAATATTTTGCTAGATATCCTAGAAATAATCATGATTATCCTAAAGTAGGTATTTTTGCACAGCGTGGAAAAAATCGTCCGAATCGTATAGGAGCAACCATTGTAAAGGTAATCAAAAGAGAAGGTAAATCAATTATTGTTGAGGGGTTAGATGCTATTGATGGCACCCCTGTATTGGATATAAAGCCAATAATGAAAGAGTTTATGCCGAAAGAAGAAATTGTACAGCCTAAATGGGCAACGGATATAATGAAACGGTATTGGAAGGGGAATGGAGTAAAATGAGAATATATGAGGCAACAATTGCAGATTTAGATGGACTAGCATCGGTTTTTAATAACTATCGTATGTTTTATAGACAAGATTCCGATCTAGAAGGAGCAAAAGTATTTTTACGAAATCGAATGGAGAGAAAAGAATCTGTTATCTTCGTAGCAGTTGAAGATGGTGAATATATTGGATTTACACAATTATATCCATCATTTTCTTCTATTTCGATGAAAGAATTATGGATTTTAAATGATTTATTTGTACAAGCTGCTAAGCGCGGGGCAGGAACAGGGAAAAAATTATTAGAAGCTGCGAAAGGATTCGCCTTAGAAAATGGTGCAAAAGGTGTAAAATTACAAACAGAGATTGATAATTTATCAGCACAGCGATTATACGCTGAAAATGGATATTTGAGAGATAATCGTTATTTCCATTACGAATTAACGTTTTAAATAATATTAAATTAAAAGAGGCGCTTTCATTTTGAAGGCGTCTCTTTTAATTCGCATTATAGTTGACTTAAAATCCAATTTGTCGCATCTTCAAAGTTTTCTGCAATGTAGTTTGGTTCAATATGTGCCCACTTGTCTCGGTACGTATGTAAAGCGTCGTATCCAGCACCTGTTCGTACTAAAATCGTTGTCGCATTCACTTTTGCTCCTGCAACGATATCAGTCCAGCGATCACCAATTACAGCACATTGTGTTAAATCAAGCCCGTGTTTTTCGGCTGCTTGTAGCAGCATGCCTGTATTTGGTTTACGACATTCGCAACCATCACCGTGTTTATGAGGACATACGTAAATATCATCAAAACCGAAGCCTTTTAATTCTTGTGAGAAATCGGCTATGGTCACTATCCCATCCGCGATACCTGGTTGATTTGTGAAAGAGAAAATTTTTATATGATTAGCTTTTAATTTTTGCAGTGATGCTTTTGTAAAAGGAAATAATGTAAATGATCCTGGGTAATGTATTGTAGTGTCGCCGCCAATTGTACCGTCACGATCAATGAAAATTGCTTTAATAGTTGTCATAGTTATAGTCCTTTCTATTAAGAAGTAATTTAAAAATGTTTTACAAATCGATATCCATTCACTTCATATCCTAATTTTTTGTAAAAAGGATGAGCTTCTACTCTTTTTGTTCCACTAACTAGCCATGTGCCAATGCAATTATGCTTCTTTGCTAATTGCTCTGCATAATCCATTAATGCTTGCCCAACGCCTTTCCGTCGTATTGTAGAATCAACGCTAATAATTGAAATTTCTCCATACCGAGTTACATCTTCTAAATTTTCACGTATACGAAACCCAAGTAATCCAAGTATAGTTTTTTCTTCCTCATAAACATATAAAAAATCAAAAGGACTCATTTGTACGAATTGCAATCGGTTGTTCATATCTTCATACGAAATAGAGGAACCTTTTAATTCTTTTGTTAAAGAACAAAGTGCATCTATATCGTCTATCGTAGCTTCACGAATTTGAAAAGACATATTATCCACTCCAATTAAATGTAATCAAACATTAAGTATTCTGTTAAAAAATATTTATTCCTGCTATGAAAATAAATATTTTATAATGATATATAGATAGTTATATGTTATTCTTTTCCTAGTTTGTATTGGAAATGGAAAGAAGGGGAATGTATGTTAGAAGTAAATATCCGTTCTGCTGGATATGAAATAGGTGAAAAAACAATTCATGATATTGCCTTTTCGATTGAGCAAGGCGAATTAGTTGCTCTTATTGGCGCAAATGGTGCCGGGAAAAGTACAACGATTAAAACGATGCTCGGGTTACTTGTAAATGTGGATGGTGAAATATCATTTGGCGAGAAGAAAAATCCGTATGCATATGTGCCAGAACACCCGACATATTATGATTATTTAACGCTTTGGGAACATATTGAATTATTAATGGCTGCTCGCGAGAACGAAGCCGGAAGCTGGGAACGGAAAGCTGAAGAGTTATTACATATGTTTCGAATGGATAAGCATAAACATGAGTATTTATCAAAGTTTTCAAAAGGGATGAAACAAAAATCGATGCTTATATTAGCATTTTTAACTGAACCAGATTTTTATATCATTGACGAACCTTTTATCGGTTTAGATCCGGTAGCTACGAAAGAGTTTTTAAGTTATTTATATAAAGAAAAAGAACGCGGGGCAGGAATTTTACTTTGTACGCACGTATTAGATACAGCTGAAAGAATTTGCGAAAGATTTTTACTCATATCTCAAGGTACATTAGTCGCAGATGGCCATTTAGAGGCAATTCAAATGTTAGCAGAAATGCCAGGAAGTTCATTATTAGACTGTTTTGATGTAATTGTAAGGCGTGAACAACATGATTAAAAAACAATTTTATAAAAGATTACGCCATGAACTAGGGCGGAAATGGAAGTCCATACGTTCTATAACGGATTGGACGGTTGCGCTATATATTGTTATTCCAGCATTTATATTTATGGGGATTTATTATCGTTCACTATGGACGGAAGAATTATCGATGGGAGAGACTGTTTATTTCGGATTAAGTCTACTCGCATTTTATGCGATTACATATGGAAGAGGAGTTCGCTCATTTTTTGAGCAAGCGGATAGTTTATTTTTAATTTCGTACCCCGCTCACATGCAAAAATTAATCCAGTATGGCATGACATATACGTTTATTCGAATAGCAATAACGAATGTAGTAGTAGTTGTTGCGATGTTACCAGTGTTGATGAAAAGTATTGGAGTGACGAAGATACAAGTCGTATTATTTTGGCTATTCTTTACTGTATTTCGATTTTTGTTGGCGTTATTAACGAGATTTATTCATGTACGTGTGGGGAAACGATGGCTACTATGGATTATAAAAAATGTAATATTTTCTATAAGTCTATCCTTTTTTGGATTGAGTTTGTTTCTTATTTATAAAAATCCATGGTATTCTATACTAAGTATCGGTCTAACAGTGTTTCTAATTATCATATTGATAAAAGAAAAATTAAATTATAAAAATTGCTTTTTTAAAGAAGTTGAGAGAGAAAAAGAAGAAAGTATGCGCTGGACGAGTCGGATTATGCAAGTTGGTGGTCATACAGCTAAACCGAGTAGTTCGAATAAAAAGGCGTGGATGTTTCCATGTTCTAAAAAGTTTTTAGGGAAGAAAAAGGATTCTCGTATTGTTGAATCCTTTTTAAAAGAATTTTTCCGTACAAGTAGTGCGCGAATATTTTATATTCAAATTGTATGTATAAGTACTGTTAGTATTATTATGAGTCCGAAGTGGATTGCCGCTATTATTCTTGCATTTGCTTTATTTGCAATTTCCCGTTATGCGCGCGACTATTGGAATGAGTTTACGAACAAAATGTTTCTTCATTTATATTGTGATGAAGGCAAATTACTCTTGTTAAGATGGAAGACAGATCGCTATTTATTATTTCCAGTAATACTTTTGTATGGAATAGTTATACTTTCTCATTTTTATTTATTACCAGCTGTAATTGCCGGAATTATTTTTATAGTATTAATTGGTTGGATAGTATTCTTACCATAGAAAAAAGAGCCGAAAAATGGCTCTTTTTTCTAATCCGTAACACATTGATAAATAAAATATACTAAAACGAGTATGCTTGCGGCGGAATACATGACATCTAAAGTCATCGGATCTCCTCCTCATTGTTGTTGTATTTTATTGTATGAAATCTTACAATTTCATATTCAAGTGAAAAATATGTGAACGTTAACAAAATTGTAAAGTGCAAAAATTACAATCATTTTGTATAATAGAGAAAACAACCGTTATATAAAATATAATGAGTGAAAGGGGAGGAAACATACATGCCAAATTGGTTTAGAAAAACCTTAGTCGCATTAATTACCGTATTTACATTTGGTTTAGTGACGCCTCCTTCCATATTGCTTGATAATGCCAAAGCTGCGGACAAGCCTACGAGCACAGCTGGGCAACAAAATTTGGAGAGTACGTCCTATACATATGAAGAAACGAATGACAGGTTAACCACCGATACTTTTATTACGTATGCAATGCAAGAAGCAGAGAAGCAGTCGATGCAAAAGTTTGGAACTAAAATTGGTCCAGTAATTGAAGATGAATTTAAAGATGTAATATTACCGAAAATTGAAGAGGCAATTGCTGAGCTTGCCAATGATGTACCAGAAGATTCACTACAATCATTAGCGATTTCCCAAAAACCAGCTGGTGGGAATAATGAAAAAATCTTTCACGTTTATGACACGAAATCAGGAAATGACTTATTGCGATTTCATGTAAGGAGAGATCATCCACCGCAAGATGGTTACTATTTTAATTTCCACTATCACCGTTTTGATGATGGGTACTCTGGACACCATGAGTTAGGGAATATTTATTGGAATACGAATGTACCGCCAAAGTGGCTTTCTTAAAAAGAACAAGAGAAAATCTTGTTCTTTTTTATGTGTATGGAAGGGTAAGACAACTACGGTGTTGAATAAGATAGGTTTAGAAAAAGAAGCAAAGGGAGTATGGGAATGCAAAAATATATTGTTTTTGACTTTGATGGCACATTAGTAGATTCACAAAATACATTTGTACCAATTTATAATCAAATTGCTAAAAAGCACGGATATAAAACGGTAAAGGAAGAAGAAATTGAGTATTTACGTAAATTAACGATGCCAGAGAGATGTAAACAACTCGATGTACCATTGTATAAACTACCGATATTAGCACTAGAGTTTTATAAATTGTATCAACCTGCCATAAAAGATCTTATTTTGTTCCATGGGATGAAGGATGTATTAGATGAGTTACATAAAAAAGGCTACGGAATTGCAGTCATATCATCCAACTCAGAAGAGCATATTCGGGCATTTTTACACAATAATAATATAGAAAATATACAAGAAGTATATTGTTCTAAAAATTTGTTCGGTAAAGATAAAATGATAAAAAGATTTTTAAAATCGAAAAAAATAACTGAGCAAGATATGTTATACGTCGGTGACGAACAGCGAGACGTAGCAGCGTGTAAAAAGGCTGGGGTGAACGTAATATGGGTATCTTGGGGATATGATGTCATTGAAACAGTGAAAAAAGATGCACCAGATTATATGGTCAATACACCGATGGAAATTGTGCAAGTAGTACAAGGAGCGTATTCTTAATAGGAATAAACTTCGAGCAGGCATTCATCATATGTAATTTTGGGTAGCGTATACACCAAATGTAGAAATGTAAGGGGGGAATATACATGAAAACAATTACAACATGGCAAAACAATATACAAATAGTAAAAGATGCAACGAATATTGTAGAAATTTCTAAAGGTTTTTCACCGGATAAGAAATATATAGTTACGACAATTGATGAGGAAAAATATTTGTTACGGATTGGCGATATACAAGAGTATGAAAGAAGAAAAATAGAGTTTCAAATTTTAAATGAAATGGTAAAACTTAACGTACAGGCACAAAGGCCAATTGAAATAGGTATATTGGAAGAAGAAGGTGTATGCTATAGTATTTTTTCATATTTAGAAGGGGAAGATGCGAAGAAGCTATTGCCTACATATTCACCAAAAGAACAATATGAAATTGGTATAGAGGCAGGAAAAGATTTAGCGAAAATGCATACATATGAAGCTCCTAATGATATACTTCCATGGTATGAAAGAGCAATGAAAAAACACCAAAAATATGTAGAGGCATACAAAACATGCGGAATAAAAATAAAAAATGATGATAAAATCATTAAGTTTATTGATGAAAATGAAATGTATTTACAAAACCGCCCAAATCGATTTCAACACGATGATTTTCATTTAGAAAATATAATTGTACAGGATGGGAAATATGTAGGTGTTGTTGATTTAAATGGTTATGATTGGGGCGACCCACTTCATGATTTCGTAAAAATTGCACTATTTGCAAGAGACATTAGTATTCCGTATTCAATCGGACAAATAGAAGGATACTTTAGTGGGAGAATACCAGAGGAGTTCTGGAAATTATATGCGGTGTACGTTGGCATGACAGTTTTCTCTTCAGTTGTCTGGACATTACGAGCAGCACCACATATGTTAGATGATATGCTAGAGCGTCTTACTGTAGTTTTAGAGGATCATAAAGACTTTGAGCTATTAAAGCCAATTTGGTTTCAACCAGAAAAAATTGATATAAAAAATAAAAGGCAGGTGTGAATCACATCTGCCTTTTATTTTTTACCATTCTTCGTTTTGAAGTAGTTGCAATGCTAATTTTAAATCTACATCTTCTTGTATATGTTCTGGAGTCCACGGGATATGTATATGTGGTTGTATACCAATTCCGGACATTCCTTCGCCTTTATCTATAATGGAAAGTCGTGAAGTAGGGTAGTAAAGAGCGAATGTATCAGCCCATTCCATTACTGCTAAATTAGAATAATCATTTACACCAGCAGTAGGACGACCTATTACTTTTACTTTCAATGATTTTTTTGCAACTTCCACAAAAGAATCGCCAGAACTCCCACATGTAACATCTGTTAATATAACTACTCTACTAGGTGATTTTCGTCCGTGTATTTTTAATGATTGAAGTTCTTTTGGTAAACTAGAAGTATTAAATGTAACGAATCCTTTTTTATAATTCTTTTTTAAATCTTGAATAAACATATTAGTGAATAATTTGGAAAGTTCGTCTAAAGAATCATAATCTTCCCTTTCGATGTCTTTCATACGTAAATGAAAGTTTCGTTCTGTATGATTTAATTGCATTGTTTCTGAAGAATCGAAAAGAGAAATTTCTTTGTCTTCAAATAAGTAAGGAAGTAGGTTGAAAAATGCATCATCACTTCCGCCACGATTTAATCGCACATCTATGATTAAATTTGGAAAAGCATTAAGCTCATCTTTGTGTGAGTCTAATAATGTATTGATAGCTTCAGCATTTGCGAAGTCCGTCAAAGTAATTAAGAGTGTATTTTTATTACATTTTTCTATTGAATATATAGGTGTATATTTGCTCTGTTTATACTTTTGTAAAGTAATTGTGTGGGTCAATCCATTTTCATCTATAAGTGTACAATTTGAAAACTTTGATAAAACATATCCCCATTTTTCACGTTCATATGAATTCTCATTTAAATACTTCTTATATTTTATTAATAAATCAGGGATTTTCATATTGTCTAATGCAAGGATAGCTTGTCCTTTTTTTACTCTTTTTTCAGCTGAAGTAGATGTAATATATAAGCGATCTTCGTATCTTTTCACTTGGAAGCCCACATTGTTAAGAGGTTGATCGCTAGTGCTAATTTTGAAAAACATATGATTGTCTTTATAGTCTAGTAAGTAGTCATTTACAATTTCAGTAAAGCGTACTGGTGTTAGTTCTCCTTGTTCCTCTAGTTTCTCGATTGAATGTAAATAAGTAGTGGGATCGTCCCATCCCTTCTTATCTATACAGCCTGAATAATCGTGATGAGTAATTGAAACAACTTCTTTGAAAATTTCTGTGTACATAGCTTTTCCTCCGGATAATTTAATTAGATAAATAATAGAATTCGGTATCCTTTATGTATTATCCTTTTTGCATAGAGAAAAGGGGAATAGAGGGAAGAGTTATCGTCCCTCTTTAAAATATTTATTTTGTTTTCTTAAATGCAAGTGGCTGAGTACTAAGTGTAGCTGGCACATGTAACTGAAGCGATGGAAATTCACCACTCACATTCATTTCATAAGCGAATAATAAACTCATTTTCATTTGGAATAAATCAACTTTTGCAGAAAAGATGTCGTAATGATGATGCGTTAATTGAATGTCCATCTCCATAAATTGTACAAATAACGAATCATCTCGTTTGTATACTTGTAATGTTCCGTATGCAGGGTGTTCAAAAGTACCAGTATAATCCTCTAACTTGTGCGAAGGTGTAGTCCCTTTCATTTGTTCTGGGAGGGATTCAGTTGCTTCTTTCATCATTTCCTTCATTTTTTCAGTATCTTCTACAGCACGTTTATGCCAATCAATGGATTCTAATTCAAGTAGTTCGTCATAAATTTGATTAGCGAGATAAGTAGGAAGTAATGTTCCTCCAGCATTCGTTAAAATGACAAGGCCTATGTTTTCTGTTGGTATGAATGAAACAAGCGCTGAAAATCCATCGATATTACCGCCATGATGAATCACTTTTTTACCACGATAAGCGCTAATAAACCAACCAAGACCGTAACTATTTAATGGAGATTCAGGGAGTGATAAAACCGGTTGGTCTGGAATGGAATTGTGTGGTGTATACATTTGTTGTAATAATTCAGAGGAGATTAATTCATGATCTCCAAATTTTCCTTCATTTAAGTGAAGAAGTACCCAATTTGCCATATCTTTAATTGTAGAATTGATACAACCAGCAGCGCCAACGGTATCAATGTTGCGGAATGGAACTTCTTTTATTTCACCGTCATTTTCAATGTAAGGTAAAGCGTATTCATCTGTCGTTTGTGAATCGGTAACAGAGAAGTTTGTATGTCTCATATTTAAAGGTTCTAAAATATGTTCTGTAGTGTATTGCTCCCACGTTTGATTCGTTATGTTTTCTACAATATAGCTAATTGTCGCATACATTAAGTTGTTATATAGAAATGATGTGCGGAACGGTGCATCAAGTGGTAAATGTTTTATTTTTTCAACGAGATCTTTTCGAGATAAGGAAGAGCTGTACCAAAGGGCATCATGACGACTTACCCCGGTACGATGAGAAGCTAAATCTCGTCCTGTAACTTGTGAACTAGCAAGTAGTTCAGATAAAGAGAAGTTAGGTATATAAGACTGGACAGGAGTATCCCAATTAAACCTTTTTTGCTGTGCTAACAAACTTAATGAAAGTGTGCCAAAAGCTTTCGTTGAGGAACCAATTGCGAACAAAGTACGCGGTGTAACTGGTTCTTTTGTCTCTAAATTTCGATAGCCAAATCCTTCTGAAATAATAACTTCACCGTCTTTTATAATAGCTACAGCAGCTCCCGGAACGTTTAAATCCTTCATCATTTTTTCAACCGTTGTTTGTAAAGAAGTCATAACAGGCGTTTCAATTTTAGACATACTTCTAACCTCCAAATATAATTTTTGTTCTACCGCACTATACTTTCGGTAATAGAAAATAAAAACCTTTATAAATATGGAAAGTTAATAATTTTGTAAGGATGAATGAAATTATTATTTATTTAGAATTTTGTTTTTATTATAATTAATTTAAATTAATATTTAGAAAAGATGGTGAAGAAGTGTGCTAATAATAAAGAAATTGCGCTGTGATAATAAAAATAATCCGATAGGTATAGATTCGAAAGTTGTTAAAATTAGTTGGCAACTCGAGTCGAGTAACCGAAATGTAAAACAACTTGCGTATCAATTGCAGGTTGCGAAGGATAAAGAGTTTCAAACTATAGTATTCGATTCGCAGAAGGTAGAGACAGATCAAAGTTTATATATACCAATCAATTCGTTTTCATATAGTAGGGAAACACGCTATTTTTACCGAGTGAAGGCATGGGATAATCATGAAGAAGAGTCAGCTTGGTCAGAAGTAGCATTTTGGGAGACTGGATTACAAGGGCAAGATAATTGGAGCGGGAACTGGATTGCTGCGAAAAAAGAGCGCACGAAGGTAATGTCTTTTAATAAAAGCTTTTCTATTAAAAAATTAGTTGAAAAAGCACGTTTATATATCACTAGTTTAGGATTATACGAGGCTTCTATAAATGGAGAGCGTATTGGAGATTGTTATTTTACCCCAGGATGGACAAGTTATGATAAGAGAGTGTTGTATCAAACGTATGATATAACGCATGTATTAAAGATTGGTCAAAATGATATTTCCGCAATGGTAGGAAATGGGTGGTATAAAGGGCCGATTACTATGCATCATGTACGTAATTATTACGGGAGAAGGAGAGCGATAATTGCTCAAGTACATATCACGTATAAAGATGGAACGAAAGAAAAAATTGTAACAGATGAAACATGGAAAGTAACTCCAAGCCCTATTTTGTATTCGGAAATTTATGAAGGAGAAGTTTATGACGCTAGGCTAGAAGAAAGTGATCAAGAGCTAGAAGATGTTGAAGTAATTGAGCATGCCAAACAAATAATTGTTGCACAGGAAAATGAAGCGATTCGTAAAATGAAAATTATAAAACCAATCGCTATTTCAAAACTACCAAATCATGAATGGCTTATTGATATGGGACAAAATATGGTAGGTTGGGTTCGGTTTAAAGTCCGTCATGTTTATACTGGACAAAAGATAGAATTGCATCATGCTGAAATATTAAATAAAGACGGTAGTTTTTATAATGGAAATCTCCGCAAGGCAAAACAAAAAATAGTGTATATAGCAAAAGGAGAGGAAGAGGAAACGTTTGAACCTCATTTTACCTACCAAGGCTTTAGGTATGTAAAAATAAGTGGATTAACCCAGCCGCCTCAAATAGCAGATTTTGAAGGGATTGTATTACATACAGATATGGAAAAAGCGACAGCATTTGAAACGTCTAATCCATTAATCAATCAACTTCATCATAATGTGGAGTGGTCTCAAAGAGGGAACTTTTTTGATGTGCCAACAGATTGTCCGCAGCGAGACGATCGACTCGGATGGACAGGAGATGCACAAATGTTCATTGGGACGGCTACACAAATTATGAATGTCCAATTGTTCTTTAAAAAGTGGCTCCAAGATTTATCATTAGACCAAAATGTTAACGGAGCAGTGCCGTTAGTTATTCCAGATGCATTTGGGAAAAGACCGGACTTTGATTTAGATACTTCTGGCGGTTGGGGCGATGCAGCAATTATTTGTCCATGGGTTCATTATTTACATTACGGAGATGTATCCATTTTAAAAGAACAATATGACAGTATGAAGAAGTATATAGATTACATACGTTCACAAGGTGAAAATGAGTATTTATGGGATACAGGCTATCATTTAGGGGATTGGCTCGCATTAGATACGAAACCTGATGTATATGAAGGCGGAACAGACAAGCATTTTATTGCGACAGCTTATTATGCGTATTCTACATCGCTTTTACGAAAGGTTGCTGAGATTTTAGGTGAAAATACAGATGCTAAGTTTTATGCAGAGCTACATGGAAATATTGTTCAAGCGTTTCAAAATGAATTCGTTACACCGAATGGTAGGTTAATTTCAAATACACAAACAGCCCACATATTAGTACTTCTTTTTGAATTAGTGAAAGATAATATGAAGGAGAAAGTATTTAATCGCTTAATTGAGCTTTTAAAAGAAAATAAAAATCATTTAACAACAGGTTTTATAGGAACACCGTATTTAAATTTAATATTAAGCAAGTTTAACCGTCATGACCTTGCTTGTAAGCTTCTATTTCATGAAGATTATCCATCATGGTTATACCAAGTGAAACAAGGTGCCACAACGATTTGGGAACATTGGGATGGTGTGAAAGAGGATGGAGCCCTTTGGAATGATAGTATGAATTCGTACAATCATTACGCATATGGTTCTATCGTTGAATGGATATACCGATATATTATTGGATTAGAAGTGGATGAAACAAAACCAGCATATAAACATTTTTATATTCAGCCTCATTTTAATTCTAATCTAGATTGGGTTTGTATTAAGCGTGAAACAGCATATGGGGAAATTAAAATTGATTGGCGTGTAGAACATGGACAAGCAGTATTAAACGTTGATGTGCCAACAAATACATCTGCTACATTACGAATAGTGGAAGATGATTGGAGGTCAAGTGATATGCCTGAAATGAAATTAGGTTCAGGCGCATATGAATTTAGATTTTGTAAGAACATACAGAAGTAGAATTTTGTTAAGTATAGAAATGTTTTTTTATAAATTTAGTTTGTTCAATCTGTTAGCATTAAATTTATGATAAAATCCATATAGACTAGAGATTTGAAAGAAGGTTTTTCTACATATGAAACATGCTGAAAATGAATACTTAAATTTATGCCGCCATGTAATGGAGCATGGTACGAAGAAAGAAGACCGTACAGGGACAGGCACTGTATCTGTATTTGGATATCAAATGCGTTTTGATCTAAGTAAAGGTTTTCCTTTATTAACAACAAAGAGAGTGCCGTTTCGACTTGTAGCAAGTGAGCTACTTTGGTTTATGAAAGGTGATACAAATATTCGTTATTTATTGCAGCATAATAACAACATTTGGAATGAATGGGCATTTAAGAGTTGGGTAGAAAGTGACGAGTATACGGGTCCTGACATGACTGATTTCGGTCTTCGCTCACAACAAGATGAGGAATTTAAAGTTCAGTACGATGAGCAAATGGAATTGTTTAAAAAGAACGTTTTAGAAGATGATGACTTCTCAAATAAATATGGTTATTTAGGAGACGTATACGGTAAGCAGTGGCGTGCTTGGAAAACGACAGCTGGTGAGACGCTTGATCAATTAAAAGATGTAATTGAAATGATTAAAAAAACGCCAGATTCACGTCGCCTAATTGTATCTGCTTGGAATCCTGAAGATGTACCAAGTATGGCATTACCACCTTGTCATACGTTATTTCAGTTTTATGTAGCAGACGGTAAACTTTCTTGTCAGCTATATCAAAGAAGTGGTGATATATTCCTTGGAATTCCATTTAACATTGCAAGTTACTCGTTACTAACACATTTAATTGCACATGAATGCGGACTTGAAGTGGGAGAATTTGTTCATACAATTGGAGATGCCCACATTTATACGAATCATTTTGAGCAAGTAGAAAAGCAATTGGCGCGTGAACCACGTCCGTTCCCAAAACTTACATTAAATCCAGATGTGAAATCTGTGTTTGATTTTGAAATGGAAGATTTAACGATTGAAGGATATGATCCACACCCAGCAATTAAAGCACCGGTTGCAGTGTAATTGTAGAGGAGATGAAAAGATGATAGTTTCATTTATGGTCGCAATGGACGAGAATAGAGTAATTGGTAAAGATAATAATTTACCTTGGCGTTTACCGAGTGAATTACAATATGTAAAGAAAACAACGATGGGTCATTCGCTTATTATGGGAAGAAAAAACTATGAAGCGATTGGTAGACCGCTGCCTGGAAGACGTAATATTATTGTAACTCGTAATGAAGGGTATCATGTTGAAGGCTGTGAAGTAGCACATTCTGTAGAAGAAGTGTTTGAGCTATGCAAAAATGAAGAAGAGATCTTTATTTTTGGCGGAGCGCAAATTTATGATCTCTTTTTACCTTACGTAGACAAGTTATATATAACAAAAATCCATCATGCATTTGAAGGAGATACATTCTTCCCAGAAATGGATATGACAAATTGGAAAGAAATTTTTGTTGAAAAAGGTTTAACGGATGAAAAAAATCCGTATACGTACTATTATCATGTATATGAGAAGCAACAATAGTAAAAAAGATTGATGTGAAAATTCACATCAATCTTTTTATTTGTATCCATCAATATAGGTTTAAAGATGAGATTCGATAGTGCTATAATGAATGGTAGCATGTAAAAATGCTAAAATTTTCAAGAGTATTAAGATAGAAAGAGGAGGAGAATCGATTGAGAAAGGTATGGGGGATTCTTTTTCTTTGCTTAACATTCATGTTAGTCGGATGTGGTAAAGAAGAAAAACCACAAGAAGCATTTGATACATATGCAAAAGCATGGAATAAACAAAAATTTGCAGAAATGTATGATCAATTGTCAGAAAAGGCGAAAAAAGATATTTCAAAGAAAGAATTCACTGAGAAATATGAAAAAATTTATTCTGGCATTGAAGTGAAAGACTTAAAAGTAGAAGCAGGAGAAGTAAAAGAAGATAAAAAAGATGAAGGTCCTGTTCCTTTTAAAGTAAGCATGGATACTGTTGGTGGTAAAATCAATTTTGCCCATGAAGCAAAAATGGTGAAAGAAAAGGATGGAGATAAAGAATCTTGGAAAATAGATTGGACTCCTGATTTTATATTCCCAGGCATGACGAAAGATAGTAAAGTGCGTATGCAAACGACAGAGCCGAAGCGCGGAGAAATATATGACCGTAACGGTAAATATCTTGCGGTAAATGGTAAAGCTTCTGAAATCGGATTGATTCCTGAAAAATTAGGGGATGCAGCTCCGCAAACGAAAGAAACGGTAGCGAAGTTACTAAATATGTCTGTCGAAGAAATTGACCAAAAACTAGCAGCTAAATGGGTAAAACCAAATTACCTTGTACCAATTGGAATATTGCCTGAAGGAGCAACACAAAATACGTACATAGATTTACCTGGTGTTGCAACAAAGCCAGTAAATGTTCGCTCATATCCATTGGGAGAAGAAGCCGCACATCTTACTGGCTATATTGGAAAAGTGAATGCTGAAGATTTAAAAACGTTACAAAAGAAAGGTTATCAAGCAGATGATCCAGTAGGTAAAGCTGGTTTAGAGCAAGTACTGGAAGAAAAGCTACGCGGTAAAAAAGGTGGTCGTGTCTTCGTAGAAGATGCACAAGGAAAAGAAATTAAAAATTTAGCAAAAACAGATGCTGTTGATGGAGAAAATGTAACTTTAACGATTGACAGTGCAGTTCAAACCGAAATTTATAATGAAATGAAAAATGAGGTAGGATCAAGTGCAGCAATTAATCCAAAGACTGGAGAAACACTTGCACTTGTGAGCACGCCAGCTTATAACCCAAATACCCTTACAAGAGGGGCGTCAAAAGCGCAACGTGATGCGGTAAATAATGATCCGAAAAAACCGATGACGAATCGATTTACACAATTATCAGTTCCAGGATCTGTATTTAAGCCGATTACAGCTGCAATCGGTCTTGAAACGAAAACAATTGATCCAAAAGAAGAGTTAAAAATTGAAGGATTAAAATGGACAAAAGATTCTTCTTGGGGTAATTATTATGTAACACGTGTAAAAGATGCAAATCCGATTGATTTTGATAAGGCGATGAAATACTCGGATAATATTTATTTCGCACAAGAAGCTTTGAAGATCGGGAAAGATAAATTTATGAGTGAAGCGAAAAAATTCGGATTCGATGAGAAATTACCAATTGAATATGGATTCCCAGCTTCTAAAATCGCAAATGATGGTATTAAAAATGATATTCAAATGGCAGACACAGGTTATGGACAAGGACAAGTATTAATGACGCCACTCCATCTAGCATTAACGTACGCACCAATTGTTAATGAAGGAAACATACCTTCTCCATATATAATTAAAACAGATAAGCAACCAAAAGCTTGGAAAGAGAATGTAATTTCAAAAGGCAATCAGGATATATTAAAAACTGCTATGACGAAAGTAATTAATGATCCAGATGGTACTGGGAAAATTGCTAAAATTGATGGCATGACTCTTGCTGGAAAAACAGGTACAGCGGAATTAAAAGTATCAAAAGAGGCTGAAGGAAAAGAATTAGGCTGGTTCGCTGCATTTGATTTAAATTCACCAGATATGGTTATTACTATGATGATTGAAGATGTAAAAGGTAGAGGCGGAAGTAATATTCCAGCTGAAAAAGTAAAACATGTATTTCAAAAATAATATGTAATAAAAGGTTAGCTCTATAATTTGTAGAGCTAGCCTTTTTCTATGAAGGAATCCTTAATATCTGTATACTGAATTTTAAGAAAACAAAACAAATCATTAACTTACGAAAAAAAAGTAGCTATTTTTTATTGACATCGAACGAAACTTTTCGTATTATACTTACATAAGGTAAGTTATTTACTTTCAAATTATAAATCTCAAATTAAAGATAAAATGTAGAAAAGGGAGAGAATACAATGACAAAAGTACTATTTATTACAGCAAATCCAAATTCAGCAGAAGGTTCTTTCGGAATGGCAGTAGGGGAAGCTTTCATCGAAGCTTATAAAAACGAACATCCACAAGATGAAGTTGTAACAATTGATTTATTCAATACTGCAGTACCAGCAATCGATGCAGATGTATTCGCTGCTTGGGGTAAATTTGCAGCAGGTGAAGGATTTGAAGCTTTAACTGAAGCTCAACAACAAAAAGTTGCAGCAATGAACACAAACTTAGAAACATTTATGCATGCAGATCGTTATGTATTTGTAACTCCAATGTGGAACTTTAGCTATCCACCAGTAGTAAAAGCATACTTAGATAACTTAGCAATTGCAGGTAAAACATTCAAGTATACTGAAAATGGTCCAGTTGGCTTATTAGAAGGTAAAAAAGCACTTCACATTCAAGCAACAGGTGGCGTTTATTCTGAAGGAGCATACGCAGCTGTAGACTTCGGCCGCAATCACTTAAAAACAGTATTAGGATTTATTGGTGTAAATGAAACTGAATATATTGCAGTTGAAGGTATGAATGCAAACCCTGAAAAAGCACAAGAAATTAAAGAAGCAGCAATTGCTAATGCTCGTGAATTAGCAAAACGTTTCTAATATAGAATGGTTAAAAAGTCCAAACACTTGTTGTTTGGACTTTTTTTCTTCTTTTTCCTTCGTTTGTCTAGTATAATGAAGGTCGGAATGATAATAGGTGGGGGTTCTGTATGATTCAAACGTTTTTTAAAATCTTTTATTTAATTTTAATCGTAATTGCGATTACACCAAGAATGTGGCGTCTTAAAAGACAAGTAAATACGATGTCGCCACAAGAAAAAGATAACGCTGTGTACAAAACGACAAGTTGGTTTGGTAAGAAAATGGTGCGCGTAGCTGGGGGAACAGTAGAAGTTAAAGGACTTGAAAATGTTCCGAAAGATAAGCCGGTACTAGTTGTAAGTAATCACCAGAGTAATATGGATATCCCTGTTTTACTAGGTTATTTAAATAAACCAATTGGCTTCGTTTCAAAAGCGGAGATTAAAAAGTTCCCAGTTGTACCAACTTGGATGGAACTTATGAATTGTGTATTTATGGATCGTAGCGATCGTCGCCAATCACTTCAAGCGATTAAAGATGGAATTGAACTATTGAAGAATGGACATTCTATCGTAATTTTCCCTGAAGGAACGAGAAGTAAGGGTGGCGAAATTGGAGAGTTTAAGGCTGGGAGTTTTCATCTGGCTGTAAAATCTGGTGTAGCAATCTTACCTGTAACATTAGATGGGACATATAAAATGTTTGAAGCGAATGGAAATCGTATGAAGCGAGCTCGTGCAACAGTAACAATTTCTAAGCCGATTACACCTGAAGAGTATGCGACTATGGATATTAAAGAGTTAACGAAGTATACACAGGATGTTATCGCATCACAATTACATAAGTAATAAAAAAGGTTTCAGCTTACATTAAGCTGAAACCTTTTTTATGATGCTGTAGGTAGGACGTAAAAGAGTACGCAGAAGAACATCATCGCACTACCACCTAATACGAAAAGATGCCAAATGGCATGGTTGAAAGGTAACTTTTCCCAAAGAAAGAATATAGCTCCTACAGAATATAAAATTCCACCTGCTAAAAGTAGTGAAAAACCATGTCCAGTTAGATTTTCATAAAGTGGTTTAATAGCAACGATTATGAGCCATCCCATTATGATATAACATAGCGTCGATGCCTTAATAAAGCGACGTACAAAGAAAATTTTGAAGATGATACCTCCGATTGCTAGTGTCCATATAATTGCGAGTAACGTCCAACCTAATGGTCCACGAAGCGTAATAAGTAAAAAAGGAGTATATGTGCCAGCGATTAATAAATAAATGGCTGAGTGATCTAGTATAGTAAATAATTTTTCTACTTTTGGATGGTGAATGCTATGTAACAATGTCGAAAACAAGTACAGTAAGAACATGCTTACACCGTAAACCGTAAATGCAACAACAGCAGATGCGGTACCATGCTTAGAGGCATGAATAATCAATATGATTAAGGCAGGGATGCTTAAAATGGCACCGATACCATGTGTAATTGCATTTGCAATTTCTTCTTTCACAAATTGTGTCATTCGTGTCATTTTTTCAGTCATAATGGTAATCCTTTCTACTATCATAAAATAATATGTCTTTTCTCTTACCATATCATACACAAGGGCAATAGAAAATGAAATTTGTATAATTGATTATATTTTTGAATTTTTTTGACAAAAGCCAATGGATTTGTTGACGTTTTCAAACTTTTTTGACAAAATAAAATTATGTAATAGTAGGACAAGGAATCTACTAATAAAGGGGATGGGGAAATGTTTTCAAATATTGGCTTTCCAGGATTAATTTTAATTTTAGTAGCTGTACTTATTTTATTTGGGCCGAAAAAATTGCCGGAAATCGGAAAGGCTTTAGGGGAAACGTTAAAAGAATTCAAAAAATCAACGAAAGAATTGACTGATGATGCATTTCAAGAGAAGGAAAAGAAAGAAAAAATGTAATGAATTTTCTTCGAAATGGATAAATAAAGTGTGGTGAACGAGATGGAAGATCGGGAAATGAGTGTAGTAGAACATATAGTTGAGCTTCGCAAACGAGTAATATATACCGTGTTATCCTTTGTACTATTTTTAATTGTTGGGTTTACTTTTACGAAGGATATTTATTTTTGGCTTGTAAAAGACTTACCAATGAAATTAACTGTTCTCGGTCCAAGTGATGTATTGTGGATTTTTTTCTCGATTGCTACAGTATTTGCTATCGTTTGTACAATTCCTTTTGCTGCTATACAAATTTGGTTATTTGTAAAACCGGGTTTACATCCAAATGAACAAAAGATGACGTTAATGTATATACCGGTATTGTCTATATTATTTATTGCAGGTTTATGCTTTGGATATTTCGTTGTAATGCCGTTTTTATTTCATTTTTTAACTACTATAGGTAATGAAATGTTTAATACGATGTTTACGACAGAAAAGTATTTTCATTTTGTTCTTAATTTAACAGTTCCATTTGCTGTAATTTTTGAATTACCAGTAGTAGTAATGTTTTTAACGAGTATTGGACTATTGACGGCGGAATTTCTAATAAAAATAAGAAGGTATGCTTACGTAGCATTGATTATCATTGCATCGTGTATATCACCGCCAGATTTTTTATCACATAGTTTAGTTGCGGTACCGCTTATTTGTATTTATGAAATTAGTATCGCTTTATCAAAGATTGTTAATAAGCGAAAAAAGAAAAGAGAAGAAGAAATTCAGTCGAAAAGTGCCTCGTTATAAAGGCACTTTTTTTATTTATTTGTTATACTCTAGTTATAAACGTATACAATATAGAGAAGAAAAAAATTATAGAATCTCCAAAATTTAGACAAACTTTGCGCTTTTATAAGTTTATACTGAATATATTAAGCAATATACGGATAACGAGTCCTTGTCTTATTAGGAATTTAGGATGGGGGATGGATTAGGTGAAGATGAATAGAGTATAAATCTTTTAACCATAAGGACTACAG
Organism: Bacillus cereus group sp. MYBK245-2; assembly: GCF_051916145.1. Lineage (NCBI taxonomy): Bacteria > Bacillati > Bacillota > Bacilli > Caryophanales > Bacillaceae > Bacillus > Bacillus cereus group sp. MYBK245-2. The sequence goes on from NZ_JBQAGB010000006.1 coordinate 246,742, forward strand.
AGATTGTCTAAGGATACTTTTGTATTCATGGGAGTCGCCACTTTAAACAACGTGTTACAGCGTAAAGTAGAAGAAGTTCAAAAATCCAATGAAAAAGAGGATTGATATTGTGATTACGAAAAGTTTTTATTTCACTCATTCAACAGGGGAGTGTATTAAAATATTTGAAATCCCTGTCCTACAAGCGCAGCATCCATTATCGTTTCTAATACAGTCTCGTCTTCAATTATTTATTGCAAAAATTCAAAAACAAAAGCACCCAAGATTTTCGTATTCTTTCCGTGAATATTTACAAAATTGTTTGAAGTGGAATGATTATTTAAATGTATATAAAACAAATACTCTTGAAAAAAATGCATGATATAGAGTGGGGACAGGGTTAAGAGCTCTGTCTTTTTCATTTTAGATATAAAAATATAATTAATTTAATGAAATTTCGTTTCAAATTGTTGAAAGCAATGGGAATACTAGTATAATAACAAGGAGAGCGTATTGGAAAGGGAAGAATATAATATGCAAAAAATTAAAATTGTAACAGATTCAACGGCAGATTTATCACAAGAGGTAATTGAGAAATATGACATTCATGTTCTACCATTATCAATCTCTGTAAATGGACAAACATATTTAGATCGCGTTGATCTACAACCAGATGAATTTATTGAAGAAATGATTAAATCAGAGGAACTACCAAAAACATCACAACCAGCAATGGGTACATTTGTAGAAATGTATGACAAGTTAGGTGAAGATGGAAGTGAAGTACTTTCCATTCATATGACAAGTGGAATGAGTGGTACTGTGGCAACTGCAAATAGTGCTGCATCAATGACCGACACAAAAGTAACAGTTGTTGATTCGCAATTTATTACACATGCTTTAGCATATCAAGTAGTTGAAGCTGCGAAAATGGCAAATGAAGGACGCTCACTAGAAGAAATTTTAAAACGTGTAGATGAAGTAAGGAAGAATACTCGTTTATATGTAGTAGTAGATACATTAGAAAACTTAGTGAAGGGTGGGCGTATCGGTAAAGGAAAAGCGTTTATCGGTTCGTTGCTTAATATAAAACCAATTGCTAGCCTTGAAGATGGTGTTTATAACCCTGTAACGAAAGTGCGTAGCCAAGGTCAAATTGTAAAAACGTTAGCTAAGTTATTTGAGGAAGATACAGCTGGGAAAGTTATAAAAGCTGTGGCAATTCCGCATGCGAAAGCAATTCCTTTAGCTGAAAATGTAAAAGCGGCTGTTGAAAAAGTAAGTGGATTTGCTAAATCAGAAATTTTCTTTACAACGCCTATTATTAGTACTCATACAGGTCCGGGTGCAATCGGATTTATGTATTTAGCAGAGTAATAAAAAAGCTACTTGAAATTTATTTCAAGTAGCTTTTTTATGTGAATAGAAAGTAAGAAATAAGAAGGGCTATACAGGCACTCCCGCTAATGATATAGCGAGTCTGTAAATATTCATTCATAGAAAACACCCACTAATTAAAGTTTCACTTTATGATTTTCTATAGTATATGTTGGATATAGAAGATAAGTAGTTACGTTATACATGTAATGTGTTAATTTTTTCATTCACTTTCTTAGCATGTGTTTCGCCATTATAAGTGAAAGTTTGACCTAAAAAGAGTACATGCAGTTGTTCCCACGGTAACATACGTAAATTCCAATTATTTCGAAGTCTTGTTATTGCCTCACGAGGTGTTTCATCGGCGAGTGCAAAAGCTCCGTAATGCATTGGTATAAAGTGTGTAGCATTTAAATCTAAATAAGCTTGCACTGCTTCTTCAGGTGAAACGTGAGATATTTTCATAAACCATTCTGGTTCATAAGCTCCAATTGGCATAAGGGCAATATCAATTGAAAAGCGTTTGCCAATTTCTTTGAAACCTTGGAAATAGCCACTGTCTCCACAAAAATAAATGGTTTCCTCCACATTGTCATTTTTAATAATCCATCCACCCCAGTGAGATGTGTTCATATCAAATAATGATCTTCTCGTCCAGTGCTGAGCAGGTACGAAGTGAAAGGAAACATCATCAATAGTCGTACTTTCCCACCATTTATACTCTTCTACATTGTTGAATTTTTTACGAGTAAATAATTTTTTTAGCCCAATGGGTACTAAGTATAATACGTCATCATTAAGTTGGCGAAGTGTTGAAAAATCTAAATGATCATAATGACCATGTGAAATGAGGACAATATCAATTTTAGGTAGTTCTTGTATAGAAAGACCAGGTTTAGTAAGTCTTGGGACTAGCTTCAATTTATTGGCCCATACTGGATCCGTTAATATATTAAGTCCATTCGTTTGGATAAGAAAAGTGGAATGCCCAATCCATGTGACAGTCGTTTTTTCAACATTACTTTGCAAAAATGCACTTTGTTTAACGGGTGATTGTTCTACTAAGAAAGAAAAATCTTTTTTGTTTTGCTTTCGTTCTTTACGCCAGCGTATAAAAGAGCGAATTGATTTTTTTGTACTCACATTATCCATATTTTCATAGCGCTTTGCCATGAACATCACCTCATTTAAAATCGTTGTAATTGTATTGTACCGAAATGTTGTTAAGGAATACAGTGTATAACATGGATGAATGTTTAAGGAATTGTTAAAAAATAGGGGGATCTATTTACAAAAGTAACAATAAAATTAGTTTTGCAACTTCTATTTAGAGAAATAATAGTGAAAAAATATATTTTGTCTAGTAATTCGCTTGAAATAAAGAAGTAACATACGTAAATTCGTACGATTTCGTGAACAAATGTAGTAAACAATTTTCTCGTAGTGTTAACTTTTGTTATGATAAGCATAGCCTATTTAAATTTAGGATAGAGAAAAGAGGTTTATAAATGAAGCGTTATCAAAAAATAATTGGTCTTATGGTTGTATTTTGTCTCTTTGTACTTGCTGGATGTAGTGGATCAGGTTCAAAGCTTCGTAAACCATTAAATTGGGATTTAGAAACTTTCCAATTTACAAATCAAGATGGAAAGCCATTTGGTACAAAAGATTTAAAAGGGAAAGTTTGGGTTGCAGATTTTATGTTCACAAACTGTCAAACAGTTTGTCCGCCAATGACAGCTAATATGGCAAAATTACAGAAAATGGCGAAGGAAGAGAAATTAGATGTTCAGTTTGTATCATTTAGCGTAGATCCTGACCTTGATAAGCCAGAAAACTTGAAAGCTTTCATTCAAAAGTTTACAGAAGATACAAGTAACTGGAACCTGTTAACAGGTTATTCGTTAGAAGATATTACAAAGTTTTCAAAAGATAATTTCCAATCACTTGTAGATAAACCAGAGAATGGTCAAGTTATACATGGAACATCATTTTATTTAATTGATCAAAACGGAAAAGTAATGAAAAAGTATAATGGTATTAGCAATACGCCGTATGAAGACATTATACGTGATATGAAACGATTAGCAGAATAAAAAGAGGGGTGCAGATTAAAGCACCCTTCTTTTTTACATTAGTCTATGGATAAAATGTCATGTTGCTGTGGAAGTTTTGGTGCCCGAATTTCTAACACGCCATTTTGATATGAAGCTTTCGCTACTTTTTTATTAATTGAATACGGCAACTTAATTAATCTTGATGCTTCTGAAATGGAACGTTCTCGGCGATAATAGTTATGGGATGTTTGCTCTTCTTCTTCCAGTATCTCTTCTTTTACAGAGACTTTTAAGTATTCATTTTGTATTTCAATTTGAATTTGTTCTTTTTGTATACCTGGTAGTTCAGCTGTAACAACGAGTTCTTCGCCAACTTCGTATAAATCTACAGGGAATGTTAATAAACGATTTCCTTTTTGGAAAAAATGATTTAAATCAGCAATTACATTGCGAAGTGGTGTTTGCTCGAAGAAATCATCAATTTGCTTTAAATAATTGCGAACCGGTGGGCGAGAAGAGTCTTTTTTTTCTTCACTCATGGTATTCCCTCCTAGAAATCAATTTGCAATATCATATGACAAAAGCGGAGAAAGGTGATTGCCTAATTTTCATGTTTTCATAAAAAATTGTTAAAAATGTGAAATGGAGTGATTTTTTTATAGTTTTTGGTCGCCATATTCAGTTGATTATGCTAGTATAAATAGGGTTGATATAGTAGTATAGAGACAGAATGAAAACTGAAAGAGGGTAAGAAGTATGTGTGGTTTTGTAGGATGTTTATGTGAAAACCCTAGAGAGTTTTCAGAAACAGAAAAACATCAATTTGAAAATATGAACACGATGATTTTCCACCGTGGTCCAGATGACGAAGGATATTTTCGTGATGAGCATGTACAATTTGGCTTCCGCCGTTTAAGTATCATTGACTTAGAGGCAGGACATCAGCCGCTAACTTATGAAAATGATCGATATGTAATTATTTTTAATGGTGAAATTTACAACTATGTAGAATTACGTGAAATGTTACTTGAAAAAGGTGCAACGTTTGCAACGCAATCTGATACAGAAGTTATCATTGCATTGTATGCACATATGAAAGAAAAATGTGTAGACTACCTTCGTGGTATGTTTGCATTTATGATTTGGGATCGTGAAGAAAAGAAACTTTTCGGTGCACGTGACCACTTCGGTATTAAACCTTTATACATCGCACAACAAGGTGATACTACATTCTTCGCATCTGAGAAGAAAAGTATTATGCATGTGATGGAAGATAAAGGCGTTAACCCAACGTCATTACAACATTATTTTACGTACCAATATGGTCCAGAGCCAGAAACATTAACAATTGATGTTAATAAAATCGAACCTGGTCATTATTTCGTAAAAGAAATCGGTAAAGAGATGGAAATCCATCGCTACTGGAAACCTTATTTCAATGCTTCAAGTGCAACGAAAGAGGAGCATATCCAAGCAATTCGTGATGTGTTATATGATTCAGTAAAAGTGCATATGCGCAGTGATGTACCAGTAGGTTCATTCTTATCTGGTGGTATCGATTCATCTATCATCGCTTCTATCGCAAGAGAAATGAATCCAAATCTTTTAACATTCTCTGTTGGGTTTGAGCAACGTGGTTTCAGTGAAGTTGATGTTGCGAAAGAAACTGCTGAGAAATTAGGCGTTAAAAACCATAACGTATTCATTTCAGCGAAAGAGTTTATGGATGAGTTCCCAAAAATCATTTGGCATATGGATGATCCTTTAGCAGATCCAGCAGCTGTACCGTTGTACTTCGTTGCTAAAGAAGCACGTAAGCATGTAACAGTTGTTCTTTCAGGCGAAGGTGCAGACGAGCTATTTGGTGGTTATAACATTTATCGTGAGCCAAACTCACTGAAAATGTTCTCTTACATTCCTAGCCCAGGTAAGAGCGTTCTAAAAGCACTAAGTGGTGCTCTTAAAGAAGGCTTTAAAGGAAAGAGCTTCCTAGAGCGTGGATGTACGCCAATTGAAGAGCGTTACTATGGAAACGCGAAAATCTTCCGTGAAGAAGAGAAAGCTGAATTAATGAAGTATTACAATGAAAGTGTTAACTATATGGATATCACGAAACCATTGTATAACGAAATTAAAGATTATGATGATGTAAGCAAAATGCAGTACATTGACATGTTCACATGGTTACGCGGTGACATTTTATTAAAAGCTGATAAAATGACAATGGCAAACTCATTAGAACTTCGTGTACCGTTCTTAGATAAAGAAGTATTCGATGTTGCATCTAAAATTCCAACTGAATTTAAGATTGCTAACGGAACTACGAAAGCTATTTTACGTGAAGCAGCACGCGGAATCGTTCCAGATCACGTATTAGATCGTAAAAAACTTGGATTCCCAGTACCAATTCGTCACTGGTTAAAAGACGAAATGCATGATTGGGCTATCAATATTATAAACGAGAGTAAGACAGAGCATTTAATCGACAAACAGTATGTATTAAACTTACTGGAAGCACATTGTGCAGATAAAGGCGATTATAGCCGTAAAATTTGGACTGTACTTGCGTTTATGGTATGGCATCAAATTTATGTTGAGCATAAATACGATACGAATAAGTTCCACGAAGAAACGAAACGTGCGTATAGCTTAGTTTAATTAGAAAAACCTTAAGATCGTATATGGTCTTAAGGTTTTTTTCATAAATAGGACGTATTATTGATACAATAATAGTAAAAGGATGGACAACATATGATTACGTTTGAAAAAGTAACTGTAGAAAATGAAAACGTTGTAAAAGAAATGTTTCGCTCACATAGTTTAAGTGAGAAACAGGTACAGTATTGTGTGAAAGTCGATGATACATATATTGGTGTAATAGATTATCGTGTTCAAGGGGAGACTGCGATTTTATCTCAGTTAATTATTCACTTTGACTATCAAAGTTACGGTTATGGGACAAATACATATTTCACATTTGAAATGATGATGAAAGAAAGAAATGTGAAAGAGATAAAGGTATTACAAACGGAATTAACAGAACCAGTGAAATCTTTCATAGAGAGCTTTGGATTTAATGTGGAAGACGGAATATATGTGAAGAAAATATAGCGATGAGTAGTTATGCGGGATAAATATAAGGCAGGTGGATGTATGACGATGACTTCTGGTCTTGTATTAATTGGAGGGTGTTTTTTAGTAGCGGAGCTAAGCCATATGTTTATTCGAAAAAGAATGAATAAGAAGAGAAAGCCGTATGAATTACAATATGCTCCAGTGTTTTTCCTTTTGTTTTGTATGCTACTTACATTACAAAACATAACGAACTTTCCACCTCTTTTAAATGTTTTTTTAAAGTTCGGTTTGCTGTATAGTACCACTGGCATAGCCCTTTTATTTCTTTTATTTTGCATACGTTATATTCACTATCAATCGTATATATTTATATTAAATTGGTTAAAGCAAAATGATAGAAACCGCCTTACATAAGGCGGTTTTTTTATTTACGTTATGTATTGACTGGAATTACAATTACTTTCTTATGCCCATTACTTTTTTACATGTTACGCTTAAAAAATTTGAGTAGTAAATAGGTACAAAAATATTTTGAATAAAAATGAGGGCGGAATTATATATATTGAAAAAGTTTTCTGATATATCTATTGACAATGTATGAGATATACATTAATCTTTAAGTGTAAATGATAATCAATTTCATCTAGGAGGGCTTATGACACGCACTAAAAATATTCTTATACTTTGCGTTATGTTACTAATGGTCGTAATCGCAGGGTGCGGTAAAGAAGAAGAGAAGAAAGATAAAGATACATTAGTAAAGGCAAAAGATTCTTATAGTATAAAGCATGCAATGGGCGAAACGACAGTAAATGGTACGCCAAAAAGAGTTGTTGTTTTAACAAATGAGGGTGCTGAGGCACTTTTAACTGTTGGAGTAACGCCAGTTGGAACGACGAAACCACGAGCTGGTGATGAATGGTATCCTCATTTAGCGAAAGAGTTAAAAAATACGAAAGTAGTAGGAACTGAGCGTGACATTAATTTAGAAGCAGTAATGAAGCTTCAGCCGGATTTAATTATAGGAAATAAAATGCGTCACGAAAAAATATACGAGCAGTTAAAAGAAATCGCGCCAACAGTATATGCTGAAACATTACGCGGTGATTGGAAAGAAAACTTCACACTTTATACAAAAGCTGTAAATAAAGAAAAAGAAGGGCAAAATGCTCTAAATGATTATAAAAAGCGTATTGCAGCAATAAAAGGACAATTAGGTGATAAAATTAATTCTAAAGTTTCAATTATTCGCTTCGTCCCTGGTGATGTTCGTATTTATCAAAAAAATTCATTCTCAGGTGTTGTATTAAATGATATTGGATTTAAACGACCACCATTACAAGATAAAGATGAATTTGCAATTAAAGGAATTACAAAAGAGCAAATTCCAAATATGGACGGGGATTATTTATTCTATTTCACATCTGATAAAGACGCGGATAAGAATAATGAAGGAAATACATTAGCAAAAGAATGGACAGAAGATCCACTATTTAAACAACTGCAGGCTTCTAAAGATAATAAAGTATTCCAAGTAGATGAAGTGATTTGGAATACAGCAGGTGGTATTGTAGCTGCAAATCTTATGTTAGATGATATTGAAAAATATTTTCTGAAGTAAATGAATAATCTAGTGCATCACTTTAAATAGGTGATGCACTTTTTATTTTGTTAAAATACAGAAAATTCCTTCTTTTGAGTGTGCATAAGTTGTACAATTAAAATAATCATGAAATAAAGGAGTGGGAATAAATGAAAGCTACTCATAAAGATTGGGTTTTATTTAACGGAAGAATTGTAAATACGAAGGAAGAACAGCCGATGATTCCATTAGAGGAGAGAGGCTTTCAATTTGGTGATGGTATATACGAGGTATTCAGACTATATGATGGGAAGCCACATTTATTAGATTTACATTTAGAACGATTCTTTCATTCTATGGAAGAAATAAAATTAATTCCACCGTTTACTAAGGAAGAGTTAGTGGAAGAGTTATATCAAATGATTGAAAAAAATCAATTTCAAGAAGATGGTAATGTATATTTGCAAATATCAAGAGGTGCTCAAGCACGTAATCATGTATATGAGTCAAATATGCAACCAACATATTTTGCAAACATTGTTTCTTTTCCAAGGCCAATCACGGCTATGGAACGAGGAATAAAAGTTACTGTAGAAGAGGATATACGCTGGAAGTTTTGTCATATAAAATCCTTAAATCTGCTACCTAATATTATGATTAAAAATAAAATAAACGAACAAGGCTATCAAGAAGCGATATTAGTACGAGAAGGAATTGTAACGGAAGGGTGTCATTCAAATTTCTTTATGGTGAAAAATAATAAATTGATTACACATCCGGCTGACAATTTCATTCTACACGGCATTACACGTCACTACGTTATTACATTAGCGAAAGAGTTACATATTGAAGTAGAAGAAAGAGAATTTTCACTTCAAGAAGTGTATGAGGCCGATGAATGCTTCTTCACAGCGACGCCACTTGAAATATTCCCAGTCGTTCAAATTGGTGACGAGCAGTTCGGAAAAGGCGAAAAAGGACCGATTACAAAGAAACTCCAAGTTGCATATGAAGAAAGTATTCGTTTGTTTAAAGTTACGAACTAATATTGAAGAAAAAAGCTGGTATTACTCCAGCTTTTTTTTCATGATATAATTCAAGCATAGGACAAGATTTGAAAACGCTGTAAAAAGGGGATTTAATGTATGAATTATGAAGATTTTAAAGAAGTAATTCACGGTAGACGAAGTGTTAGAAAGTTCACGGAACAAGAAGTAGCCACTAGTGATATAAAAGATATTATTGATTGTGCTCGTTATGCACCGAGTGATACGAACTCACAAACTTGGGAGTTCTTGGTCATTATGAACCGAGAGAAAATTAAAGAAATTGAACAAATGACATGGGATGCATTACATAAACTTGCGGCAAAAGCGGCAAAAAACGGAGAAGAGAAAGCGGGGAAATTACTTACACGTTCTTTCGGACCATATGCAACAGCCTTCTCGGAGGCACCAGTATTAATCGTATGTTTGGCAACGCCATATGAATCAAAGTTTCGTGAAAAGATATTTGATCCGATTGCTTTTGTTCCAGATTCAGTTTGGGAAGAAGAAGGAATTAAGAGCAGTTGTTTAGCGGCACAAAACTTAATGTTGGCTGCACATGCGAAGGGGCTTGGGACATGCCCAATGACAGGACCGGTATTGTTAGCTCAAGATGAACTACGACAATATTTACAAATTGAGCCTGAAAAACAAATAAATATGGTTATATCGCTCGGTTTTCCGAAAGATAAGCCGAAGAAACTTCCAAGAAAAGAAGTAGATGAGATTACAACATTTGTTTTTTAAAGCTCAAAATAAAAAGACATTGAATAAACAATGTCTTTTTATTTTGGATAGGTATGTAATTAATCTGTTAGGCTAAAATGATAGATAAGAGGGAATTACTATTTATCCCAATTTATTTCATAAAAAAATTAATGTTCTATTAAGGAAAGTATGATACATTAATCGTGAGCAATATTCTATTTGTTCATGAAAGTGTTGAAAATAGTTTTAAAATTTAAAAGTTATTTTTGTATAATAAATTATAATGAAATGACAGGGGGGATGAATTTTGAAAAAATTCATAATCACTGGATTGTCTGTATTGTTATTAGCCGGTTGCGGCGCTCCACAAGAAAAAGAGGGTGCGCAATCAAAGCAGGAAGAAAGAGTTGTAAACGCAAGTAATGAGAATATAGTAGTATTTCCTGAAGGAGCAGTGCCAGTCGGAGAAGGAAAAGTAAAAGTTATTACACCAGACGGTACTTCTGAGAATGGTAATATACCAGCTGTATTCATTAAAAAGGATACTTTAATTCAACACGTTGAATTAGAGCTCTCTAATTTTCAAAATGATAAAGAAACATTCGTATTTGTAGATCGAGTGTTTGCAGATAAATATCAAGTAACTAGTACAACACAGACAACAGTACAATTAAAAGAAAAGACGCTTGAAACAGGTAGTCATACGATTACGGCAGTTCAGTATGAAAACAATGATCCGAAAGGAAAGGTTATTAGTTTTAATCAGGCAACATTCGAAACAAAACCAGCGTCATAAGAAGAATAAAAAGTACATTACTCAAAAAGTAGTGTACTTTTTTGTTTATACTAGAGGATGTAATAGTGAATCACTTGTTTCGTTTTCTAATATGATTAAATTAGGAAGAGATCACTCGTTACTACTATGACAGAAAAAGAGGTTGAAGAGGTGAATCGGTGTATTTGTATCTTCTTGATTAATATGATGATGTCAGTAATTTGGTTTATGATATAGGAGGTTATGCAAGTTACGCTCCATTATCAAATTCATGACTTATTAATAGGGGCTATTTATTTTACCCTTGTTTAGCTATTATATGATAAACTCGGAATAAGGTAAGTTTCAGAAGAAAAATGTAGGTATTTCATTTGAAATGTCGAATAGTACGTACGATGTCGTAATAACAAATTTTCTATTGTTTACTGTGAAACAGGAGAAGGAGAGATAGTTAATGAAACGAGCTCTTATAAATATTGATTATACATATGATTTTGTAGCTGAGAAAGGTGCTTTAACTTGCGGTAAGCCGGGCCAAGAAATTGAGAAAGAAATTGTACATATAACGAAGCAATATATTGAAAATGGAGATTACGTTGTCTTTGCGATCGATAAACATGAAGAAAATGATGTATATCATCCTGAATCAAAATTATTCCCGCCTCATAACATAACGGGTACAAATGGAAGAGATTTGTTTGGTGAATTACAAGATGTGTACGAAACATATAAAAATGCAGAGAATGTATATTACATGGATAAAACACGATATAGTGCATTTGCAGGAACAGACCTAGAGATGAAGTTACGAGAAAGAGGAATAGAAGAAGTGCATCTTGTAGGGGTTTGTACTGATATTTGTGTTCTTCACACAGCCGTAGACGCTTATAACAAAGGATTTAAAATTGTAGTTTATGAAAAGGCAGTTGCATCTTTTAGTGCGCAAGGGCATGAATTTGCACTTGGACATTTTAAATCTTGCTTAAACGCAGAAGTGAAGTGAAAAAAAGAGGCCTTTAAAAAAGGTCTCTTTTTACGTTTAAATTGAGACGAGGTTTTGCTCAATTAATTTTTTTATAAATGGGCTAATATTCTCTGGTAGCTTATCAAAATCAAAAAATTGTACACTTAATGATTCGATCCCATCAGCTTTTAGCAAGCCGCCTTTAATGTCTTTGCAAAGATATGCGATTGTTATAGGATAAAACTCATCCCCGTTTGGTAATTTTACAAAAAATTCTTTTCCAGAAAATACGCTTATTAACTGTAAGGTTCCTATTTCAATTCCTGTTTCTTCGAACACTTCTCGTCTCCCAGCTTCTTCTGTTGATTCACCAAGTTCAACGAATCCACCAGGGACACCCCAAATACCATTCTGCCTTTGTTGAAGTAATATTTGTCCTTGTTTATTGAAAACAGCTACAGCAACTCCTGCTAGATTGAGTGGTCTGGATCCGACAATTTTTCTAAGTTCTTCAATATACCCCATTGTATGTAACCTCCGTAAGAAAAATAAGAGCAAATATACTATTCGTTGTTATGTTAATATTTTCCTCTTTATAAGAGGGAGAGATGTCATATAACTTATTTGTTTTATTTGGTAAAATATACATCAAAAAAGGTCAAACAAAATCTTTGACCTTTTTTGACCAAGTGTTATAATAAAGACAGAAAGAGATAATCTTTCATTCATAAATAATAAGGAGGAAAAAATATGCGTAATTTATTTCCAGAGATAACAAAACGTCAAAATGGTATTTTTGATTTTGGGCCTTCTTTATTAGAAGGGATGACAGATGCTTTCTTTAAACCGATGAATATGGATACTTTTAAAGTAGATGTTCATGAACAGTCTGATAAATATACAGTAAAAGCAGATTTACCTGGTTTTCAAAAAGAAAACATTCAAGTTGAATTTGAACAAGATGTATTAACGATTCAAGCAACTAATCATAATGAAGTAGAAGAAAAAAATGAGAATGGCATGTATATTCGTAAAGAACGTTCTATAGGTTCTGTAACTCGACGCTTTAATTTTCAACGAGTTGAGGAAGAAAATGTTAAAGCAAATTATAAAGATGGCGTACTGACAATTGAATTGCCAAAATTGAAAGAAGAAAAAAACAGTAAAACAACAATTAATATCGAATAAAAGAGCTGATAAATTTGAACTGCACCCCAATTGTTAGACACAGTCTAACAATTGGAGGTGCAGTTTTTCTATGGCTAAATTTACAGCTGATGAAAAAATACAAATCGTTTTACGTTATTTAAACGG
>NZ_JBQAGB010000007.1:0-244728 GCF_051916145.1 Bacillus cereus group sp. MYBK245-2
GAAACAAAAACAAAAAGTTATCACTCATCATGTGTGGGAGAAATATAAGGATATTGCTAGAAAAAACAAGCTAACAGCTACAGGGAAAAGATTGTATAAAGTACGCTGTTCTACTATAGAGCGAAGCTTTGCGGACGCCAAAGAACTACATGGCTACCGCTATGCCCGGTTTCGAGGGCTGAAGTCTGTCCAAATGCAAGCTTATCTCACCGCAGCTTGTCAAAACATGAAAAAAATAGCCCTTCATCTGACCAAAAAGGGTCAGGTAGAGGGCTATTTTTCTAAATTCTATTATTTTATGTTGTTTTTATTAGCTAAAATCAAAAAAAATTCCAGAGTGTTGGGAACCCTAAAGGGTTTCCCAACACTCTGAAAAAAGATGGTTTTTAACCATCTTTTTTATTCTTACATCATTCATGCTCAAAAGAAAAGTAGAAGGTAGGCTTTTCTTTATTTTTAAAATAATTGAACTTAAGAAGTTTGAAAAGAGAGGCTTGTTAATGAAGATGCAACACTTAAATCATCGTTTAACGAGATTGAGAAACATGCAATTAATGGTAAAGTAATAACAATTGATCCACTAGGACTAATTACAATTTTAGGACTTGTCCCACATGCGCCCCCACAATCCACTACTGCATCAATTCCACTTCCAGGGGTAATTGTAATCTTAAGGCACACATCAAAACAAACATTATTCGTAGTACATGCCATAACTCTCCCTCCTTTCTCTTAACAATATATGCAGTTACTTAAATTTGGATACAACTCTCTTACTAAATTTAATAAATTAGGTGCTTCTTTAATATTAATTGGATAGTTAATTAACGTTTTATTAAACTATCTAAATCAGCTAAAAAACTAAAATCATCCTTTACTGAGATAGTAATACATGCAATGAATGGTATTACATTGAAATTAGATGGACATTCATCATTGCACCTTACAAATATTTCTGCCCCACCATTTGGATTAACTTTAGATTCTAAGCAAATGTTAAAACAACTCTTGTTGATGCAAGACAAGATACTCCCTCCTTTCTCACACGTAATATCAATTTATAAGAAAATAATAATATCGTTACAACTTCCTTAGAATAAAGTGAAACTTTAATCAGCTATCACCAATCGGGCTTTTATGAACAGTTGATCTCCCACCTAATTTCCTTGCTACAGCCTACAGCCGAATTTTGAGGTGGGAGTTTTACTGCCCGCAAATAGTGAGATAAAATAAAGTAAAAAGGCAAAAACTTCTTCAAATACATGTAGATATTTTTACCTTTCTACTCCTTCTCTCACCCCCTACCATTTTATTATAATGTTCTATCTTCACAGAACATCCGTTTCATGTATGGCATAATTTTATCCTTCTCTAAAGGGATGTGCCCTAATTGTTTATCAAAATATAAATCTAATTTAACTTTATTTACAGCATCTATCCTTTCTAATTCTTGTAATCCAGTTATAAAAGGCTCCAAATGATTTTTCATATCAAAATCAGCTGCTATATTTTGCAAGTAATAAATTGGCGGTACATAGCCTATCTTATTATAAAATGCAATAACATTTATTCTCTCTGCAAACGCATCTTTAATTTCTTGTATTGATAAGTTAGGATATGATAGCTGAAAAACTTGTGTAATAGGAGTTATATACCAATTTGTTAATATGGTTTGAGGATTGTTGACCAATGCGATAGTCCCTCTTAAATAACCTGCTAATATAAGAGACATAAATCCTCCACCTGAACTTCCATAAAGTAACACATTTTCTTTTAAAATATTTATCTTTCTTATTATTTTTTCTAAAATTATCGCTATATCTTTCAAGTAATACCTATCTATCGTTCCTTGCCCCCAACCTAAAGAAATTTCACCCAAATAAAGGGTTGGATCATTATAAAAAATTACAGATTCTTCAAAATCCTTAATCCAAGTGTATCTTTGAAAAATAGGTGGCGACTGCTTTTCACTTGCCCCTGAACCCAAAATAATAAGTCTTTTTGATTGTAATTTCATTCTAATAATAAACTCATAATTTATTCCTTGCCATTCTACATTTAATAAAAATGGTTCTTCCATATTTAAATAAATGTCTTCAAGTTGCTCATATGAAATATTTACATTTCTCAATTGATTAATCGAATGAATCACCTCTTAATATAGAAATAAATCTTTAAAATTCCTATGCTTCAATAAATACGAAAGGCCTTCTAAATGATCACCAGTAATTCTTAATACAGCTGGCGGATGCCCTATTGTCGCGAAGTGCTCATGTGGTCGAATACGATTTGGTTTCATTACATCTACATAATGAACACATTCTACTTTATATCCTTCTAATATTGCTTTTACTTGTGCAATACATGATGTGTGAAGAGTATCCCATCCAATTCCCTCTAAACATTTTCTACTAATAGCATGAGGAACCGCTACAAGAGATCCCACACCTAAATCTTTACGGTTACAAGCAATATTCAACATATATTTATATATATTCACAATATATAGAGGGAATCTAAGATTTAAATTTAAATCGTTTAAAGCAATATCAACACCGTCAGTAACAGCTTGTGTTAATGGATGTAAATCTTTTGCTGGAATAGCAAAGTCGGCATCTATAAAGAGAAGTATATCTCCTGTGGCCTCCTGCGCACCAATTGCACGCCCGACATCATGTCCTAACGCTTCTTGATAGACAATCACTGTTGCTCCTAATTGCTTTGAAATTTCCTCTGTCCGATCTGTTGACCCATTTATAACAACAATTATTTCTTTCGGTTCAATTTTTCTTGCCTCAAGAATAACTTGTTTAATCGTTGCTTCTTCATTTTGTGCTGGTATAATAATTGATAGCTGTTTTCCATTATAAATAGAAGACTTCATTCCCCATCCTTTATGAAAACGTGAATAATTTTTTTGTATTTTTAGTTGCTCTATAATTTCTCTTTTCCTTCCTCCATCCGTATAGTTACCTCTATCATCTTTTCGTTGTAACCAGTTTTCTAATACTTTTACATTTTTTTCAATCTCACGAACTTCTAATTTAGTTAATTCATTTCCATAGAAAGAGTTTTTATTTGCAGGTATATTATTCAAAGAAGTTTTAGTAATTGCTGATGAGGTGTGTACTCGCCACCCTTTCTCAATAAGTGTTACTTGGGCAAGTATAGGATTCTGTAAGATGTCATATCCAATGTCTTCAATTACCTTTTTTGAAATGGCATATGGCATAGATAACATCGAATCATACTTTAAATCCATATGTCCTAATACATCATTTAATACTTTTCTATACAACATAGCAATACTTGGCCACTCTATTTTCATTTTTTCAAGATATACGGAGTCTGCGTTATTCAATATTACATCTGTTTCCTTTTTTAATAGCGGCTCTAAAAATTGTGCTAACTCTACTGAAAAAAGAACATCTTCTCCGTCTAAAAATAAGACAGCATCTCCATTGGCTATTCTTGCCCCATTAACTAGTGCTTTACATTTGTTTTTCTCTTCAATAACAACAACGTTACTTTCAACAATTGTCGTTATTGATTGTATAGTATTCATTCTATTATGAGCTACAATGATAATTTCTAGCGGTTTTAAATAATTCAATTTCTCTAAAATTCGATTTAATTTCGACTTTTGCTCTCCCACGACAATAACGACTGACAATTCCACTCCTTCTTTCACCTCTCTTACAGTCTGATTAGGTTTTACCTTCTTTATATATTCAATCGTTTCATTCTTCCCTACAGCTGCATGCCCTGCTTTCTTGTCAAAATATAAGTCTACTAAAATTTGATTCACTTCCGTATTTTCATCCATTTGCTCTAACCCAGAAATAAATGGTAGTAAGTGATTTTGCACATCAAATTCACATGCGACATTTTGTAAAAAATAAATATTTGGAACGTATTTAATACTCTTAAAAAAATCCGTGATGTTAATTCTTTCACCAAATTTCTCTTCAATTTCTTCTCTTGATAAGCCTGGATAAGATAAATTGAAAACTTGATTTACCGGTACAGGTATCCATTTCATTAAATTTGTTTGAGGATTATTAACTAAAGCTGTGGAACCCTTTACGAAACCAGCTAATATTAAAGACATAAATCCTCCCCCGGAACTTCCATAAAACAACACATTTTTCGAATCAACTTGTAACGTTATCAATAATAGTTTTAAAATATTTGCGATATCTTGTAAATAAAATCTATCTAGCTCCCCCTGTCCCCAACCTAAAGATATTTCCCCATGATATAAAGTAGGGTCATTATAATATATAACAGTATCTTCAAATTCTTCCATCCAAGAATGCCTATGAAAAATAGGTGGACCAATTGGTTGTTCTTGAAAACCACCTGCTCCAGAGCCAAAAACAATAACGTTGGAAGCATTATGCTTAATACGAATTAAAAATTCATAAGTTACTTTATCCCAATCAATTTTGAGTATAAAAGGTTCCGTAGTTTGAAAATTCATTTGCTGTAATTGTTCATATGAAATATTGATTTTTTTATACTGATCTAACAGTTTAATCACCCTTCCCGTCTATCTAAAATATACTTACATTTTGATATGATTCAACAAATAAGAAAAACCCTCCAAATGATCTCCCAGAATAAGTGATATAGTTGGAGAAATTCCTTTCGCTACAACATTTTCATTCGGGCGGAGCCGATTATTTTTAATTACGTCTACATAATGTACACATTCTATCTTGTAATCATTTAAAATAGCGTTTACCTGCGCAACGCTTGGACAGAGTAATATATCCCATCCGATATCATTTATAAATTGTTTACTAATTGCATGTGGAATTGCTGTAAGTGAACCTACCCCTAAATCTTTTCTATCACATGCTAAGTTCAATGCGTATTTAAATAAGGTGACAATATGAAGGGGAAAATGTTGACATAAAAAGGGATTTAAATCATTTAAGGCAACATCACATCCATCTGCAATAGCTTGTGGAAATGGATATAGATCTTTTGCAGAAATAACAAAATCACCATCTAAAAATAAAAGAATATCTCCCTTTGCTGCTACAGTGCCAATTGCTCTTCCCACATCATGCCCTAACGGATTTTTATACGTAATAACAGTGGCACCAAGTTGCGTAGCAACATTTGCTGTATTATCTGTTGAACCATTTACAACGACAATAATTTCTAGCGGCTCAATTTTCCTCACTTCACAAATTACTTGTCCAATTGTTGCTTCCTCATTCTGAGCAGGTATAATTACAGACAATTGCTTTCCGTTATATTTTTGTGATTGAATTCCCCATCCTTTTTGTGAAAAAGGGATGGTATTATATTTTTTAAGAATATTAACAAGTTTCCGATTTCTTATACCATCATGATACATTCCTCTAATTCCAGTTTTCATTAACCATTCTGCCATAGCAACTAAGTGTTTGCTCATATTTTTCTTTTCTATATCTGCTAATGATCTTTCATTTAATGCTCTTTCTTCTAAACAAAACTCTTTAGCCAATTGTGTTTCTATAAAGTAATGGCAACTAAACTTTTTTTCTTCTTCAATAAGTCTTATTTGCGCCAGAACAGGGTTTTTAAGAGTTTCATATTTAATTTCTTGTAAAGCTTTTTTTGTAATTATATTTGGTAAAGAGAGCAAAGAATTTATTTTTAATTCATTCGCTCCTAACACTTCATTTATGATTTGTCTCCAAATAATATTAGCACTTGGAAATTCTTTTTTCTGTCTTTCAATAAAGAAAGAGTGCAAGTTATTTAAAACCACATCTGCATTATCTTTCATAGCAGGTTGCATAAATTGTTTAAGTTCACATGCAGAAATACTATTACTATCATCTAAAAATAACAATATATCTCCTTTCGCTTCTTTTGCCCCTATAACACGCATATTTTCTGAATCACTTCTAATACATTTAACTCCAGATTCAGTTAAAGTTTTTTTGTTTATGTTGCGCTTCTCATTTATTACTATAATAATCTCATATGGAAATAAACTTTTAGCACTCTGAATAATTTCATTTAACAAACCTATTTCATATTCAACTAATATGATTACGGAAAGTAATTTCTTCATTTTTATACCTCACCAATTCTCTTATATAACGCATTGCCCTAATCTAGCTTTTCTATTAAGTAAGAGAGTGCTTCAATATGATCACCAAGAATTCTTAATACTGCTGGAGGATGCCCGTTGTGATCTACATGTTCTTTTAAACGAATTCTATTCGGTTTTACAACATCTATATAGTGCACACACTCTACTCTGTATCCTTGTAATATAGCTTTCACTTGAGCAAGGCTAGGGCATAATAAAGTTTCCCATCCTATTGCATCTAAACATGATCTACTCATTGCATGTGGAATAGCTACTAACGAGCCATTACTTAATTCAGGACGATTATATGCTAAATTAAGCATATATTTTACAATGTCAACAATATAAAAAGGCGGATTTAAACTCGGATTTAGATTATTTAATGCTATATCTACACCATCTGAAACTGCTTGCGTAAAGCAATGCAAATCACTTCCTGAAATACTAAAATCACCATCAATAAATAAGAGAATATCTCCTATCGCTTCAAGCGCCCCAATTGCACGTCCAACATTATGACCAAGTCGCTCGTTATATTTAATAACAGTAGCACCAAGACTTTTAGCAATATTGGCGGTATTATCTGTTGACCCATTTACAACAACAATAATTTCTAGCGGTTCTATTTTTCTAGTTTCAAGTATCACTTGTTCTATAGTTTCTTCTTCATCCTGCACTGGTATAATTACAGAAAGTTGCTTTCCACCATAAATTGAAGAATGCATCCCAAAACCTTGATGATAACAAGGGTATTGTTTGAATTCACCTAACCTTTGAATAATATCTCTTCTTTTTCCTGCATCAGTAAACCCTCCTCTTCTCCCTTTCTCCTCTATCCCTTTAGATATTCCAATTAAATATTTTTTCACTTTCTCTTTTTCATTTTTTGATAGTTCCTTTTTTATTAAATATCCTGTTTCTTCTAAAGTTTCATCTTTAGATAAAGTGTTTATTGCATATTGATCGCTAATCCGCCACCCTTGACTCACAATCTTGATATGAGAAAGAATGGCATCTTCCATAAAATCACAACCAATATTAACCACTACTTCCTTCGTAAGCGCATATGGTAATGAAAGTATTGAATTGCATTTTAAATCTGGCCGACCTAAAATTTCATTTAACATTTTTCTCCATACAATATCCATATTCGGACATTTACCTATTTCTATAAATTTATCTATTTTATTCAAAATTACATCAGCCTGATTTGTAACAATTGGTTCAATAAATCTCCTCATTTCATCTGTAGATAATGAAAATTTTCCATCTAAAAATAATAAAACATCTCCTCTTGCTTCCTTTATAAAAGCTTCATATCTACGATAATGCGCACTATATTTCCCTGTCAAAACAATTCGGCATCCATATTTCTTTGCTATTTCATATAATTTAATTCTATCTGTAGGGAGCAAAACAATAATTTCAATTGGGTTTAGCTCCCATACATTTTTAATTAAATCTTCTAATATTTGTGCTCTATCACTATACGAAATAATAACTGTTAATGATCTCATTACAATCCCCCTTTTTTACACACCATGTGGCATCATTCATATGAAAATAAAGTATTAAGTATTACTATTCCCTCTAAATTTGCTACTTTATCAATATATTCAAAAATGGATTATACTGTGTAAAAACAAACGTCCATTTTTTTTAAAATATATGCTTTACACTTTTATTCTTCCCCTTCTGATTATGTCTGTTACAACTCTCTCCTTTTAAAAACCATAAAAAAAGAGTCCTAATTTTTAGGACTCTTTTTTAAGTTAATTTATCAATATGATTAATTTTATATACTACTTTGTTCCAGGTTATCCCCCTATCTGTTGTAGTAAATATCTCTTCTTTACTACAAGCCCAACCACTATACTCATTTATAAAATGTAAACAAAATACATTTTTCAATATCGGATTACTTGATAATTTTATCCATTCCGATGCGTTTTTCTTTACTTGATATACATCTCCGTTCTCACTATTTATAATCCAACCATAATGTGCACTAAAAAAAGAAATAGCAACTTTACTAGTATTTATTTTTCGATTTGGAGTATACCATGTATTTCCTTTATCAAATGAACAATTTATAAAAAATATATTATCATTCGTTTTTGTTGGTGTCGCTAACAAATTATTTTTATAGATCGTTTTATAAGCCATGGAAGTCCCGTTATTAATACCTTGAATATTCTGATTATATTTTATAGGATTCCAACTTTTACCACCATCTATCGTTTTAAATATCGCTGATTCTTTATATTTCTTTTGTAGGGAAATAAAACCAACTAACCTGTTTATAAATGTTACACCTGATATACTATCACTAATATTTATTTCCCTTATTACCTTCCATACTTTTCCTTTAGTTTTCAAATAATACAAATTATGCTCAAATTTATTTGATGCAAGTTTTCTAGATAATATAATCCATATCCTATCCATATCCGTGGCATGCAATTGTACCTGAACATCAGTCGACTTCTCCCAAATTTCTTCAATTGGTAAAATAAACTCACTCCATTTTTCCCCTCTGTTAACTGTATAAAATATAGCAGGCACTAGATTATCATTCGTTTTTGTTAAACCATATGCCCAAGAGCTTCGAGAGTTTATCGGATATATGGATACTATTATTGAATTAAGGGGATTGACAACATCCCATTCTACTCCTCCATTTCGAGTAAATAAAATAGCTTGCTTTTTATTTGTATATTGAATACCGGCCCACCCATATCTATCAGTTCTCATTTGTAAGGAAGTGAATCGAATATCCTTGTTTTTCAACATATCACCTCATTCTTATTATATTTATATTCGTATGTTATTTTTTTGAAAATGTTCTAGCATTTTTTATTTTTCGACTTTTCACTAGACAAATGTCGTCTAGTACAATATAAAATAATCCTTCGGAAATAAAACTTTTAAGATTCAAATCAATAACTCAAGTTATTCCCCTTTTAGACACGTTTTTTGAGTAGATGAAGACATATTATTTTACAATCAAAACTAGATAGATGATTCTGAACATTTAATAGCTACTGATATATTCATGCTAAAAAAACTATCTGTATGAAAGATAGTTTTTTTAAAACCTAAAGTACAATTCAAAAAAAGAATGTATTATAACTTGTACATTATCTTTCTTTAAAGAGTAGAACTTTAAAACTATTTTTAAACGATTGCTAAAGCAGCTACCTTAACTAGACAAGAAATAAACTGATTAATAAATGCATCAATTTCCTCTTTCGTAATAATATACGGCGGAAGTAATCGAATAATATTCCCTTGTGTTACATCGACTAACATTCCTTTATTCATTAACTCAAGCTGTAATTTCTTCACATTTTCATTCGTGTCATTCACACTTATTCCAAACATCATCCCCGCATGACGCACTTCCTGAATATAATAAGAATTTTCTTTCTGAATGTCTTGCAGTTTGTCATTCAAATATAGTGACGTTTCATATGCTTCTTGCATTAAACCATCGTCAAGTAATGTATTTAATACCGTTAAACCTAAAGCCGTTCCCATTGATGAATGAGCAAATGTTGTGCCGTGATCTCCTGGTGCAAATACATCACATAACTTTTCACCTACAATAATTCCACCTAGCGGTATCCCGCCTCCTGCTCCTTTACCAATTTGAATAATATGTGGTGTAATATTGAAATTTTGATAAGCAAATAGTTTTCCTGTTCTCCCCATACCACTTTGAACTTCATCAACGATAAGTAGTACATTATATTTCTCACATAAATTTTGAACACCATGTAAATATTCACCCGATAATGGATAAATTCCCCCGCTTCCTAATACAGGTTCTAACATAATTGCAATTGGATTTTCATGAATAATTGTTTTTTCTAATTGCTCTATATTCTCGCGCTCAACTTCATATACCGGGATCGATGTTTTAGGGAAATTTTGATATACACTTTCTTGTCTCGTAAAATGAAGTGCTCCTAACGTACGCCCGTGGAAACTATTTTTCAGCACTACAATTCCTTCACGTTCTTCATGCGTAATAGCTCTATATTTATCAATTAATTTCAACGTTGTTTCTGTCGCTTCCGTACCAGAGTTTGTAAAAAAGACCTTTCCGTTTTTTAAAGAGCAATCAACTAATTTCTTTGCATACTCAATTGCAACTGGGTTTAAAAAATGAAACGGTAGATGCAACGACTTCGTAACTTGATCCATTGTCGTTTGCACAATTTTCGGATGATTGTATCCTAATACATTTACGCCTACACCAGAAAATAAATCTAAATACTCTTTACCATCCACATCATACAGCTTACACCCTTCTCCTCTTTCTATCGCAAGCTTTGTACGACAGTACGTTGACATCATATACTCTTTATCTAATTGAAACCAATCCGACATGTTACATTCCTCCTAGTTATTCTCCCTGTTTTATTTCTATTCATTTTCTTTAAATTCATATATAAATTCATTTTTAAGTTTAAAATTTTAATAGTAATGTTCTTCCCGATATTCATTTTTCCATAATTTCTTCTATTTCAACAGGTCCACTACATACGCGTTTTTCTCATCTAGCGGTCTGTTACTAGTTTGAACTTAGCGTGTTATACATAATCAACGCTATAAAATCATATTTAGTAACAATGGACAAAAAAGATTTGGAGGCTATATTGATGTATGAAAACTATGATAAACAGAGGCAATCTTTACTAGGGAAAGACTTTAATGATAATGGAGTACGTAATGAACAAGCTATACTTCACTCTCAAACAGTTGGTTCACGTGGACCTATTCTAAAGCAAGATAGTGTGCTTCACGAGGCGTTACAACAATTTATTCACGAAAAAATTTTAGAAAGACCTGTTCATGTAAAAGGATTTGGTGCATTTGGTTATTTTCAAACGATCTATCCAATGTCTGAACATACGAAACTAAGTTTTCTACAACATTCTAATGAGAAAGTTCCTGTTATGGTACGATTTTCACTAGCTGTTAGTACGAAAGGAACACCTGATACTGCTAGAAATGTACGCGGTTTTTCTACAAAATTTTATACAAAAGAAGGTATTTTCGATCTATTATGTAATCACATTCCTGTCTTTTCTGTACGCGATCCGATGCGTTTCCCTGAAACAATTCAAGCGTTGTCACCTTCACCTAAAAATAACTTAATAGACCCTAATAGATTTTGGAGCTTTGTCGCTAGAGCACCTGAATCCATACATTTCGTTGTCCGTTTGTACTCTGATAATGGTACGGCCAAAAGCCTTCGCCACATTCCAGGACATAGTGTAAATACATATGTTTGGAGAAATGCAGAAGGTAATCGAAAGTATGTAAAGTATCATTGGTACCCATTTGAAGGTGTACAATTCATTACTAGCGAGGAAGCAAATAAACTGGCTGCCGAAAACCCTGATTATAGCGGGAAAGATTTATATGATGCAATTGCAAACGGTAAACCAGTGGAATATGGTTTATATGTCCAGCTCATGGACCCGAAAGATGAAGCGCATCTTTCTTACGATCCTTTAGATGATACAAAAATATGGGATGAAAAAGCGTATCCTCTTATACCAATCGGCAAAATGGTATTAAATAAAAACCCTGAAAATTATATGGAACAAGTAGAAAAAGTCGCTTTCTCCCCTTCTAATTTACTAGACGGTGCAGAATTATCAGATGATAAAATGTTGCAAGGACGAGCTAACATTTATAGTGATTCTCAAAGAAGACGAATTGGACCTGAATTCCGCAAATTAACGATTAACCAACAGCAAAATTGGACACCTGCTAATCAAATAACGAGCGGTGACGGAAGGTACGTTGATGGTAAACTTGAGAGAACTTCTATATCAAAACAAGATGACTTTACGCAGGCTGGCGAATTTTATGCGACGTTAAAACCGATAGAAAAAGAACATCTTGCTGAAAACTTAGCTGGTGATTTGAAAGTTATATCCGATGATATTAGGAAGGTCGTTTTAGAGTATTTTCATAACGTGTCTGTTGATTTGGTGAAGAGGATTGAAACCGAAATAAAAAAATAATAAGACGTAAGCACGCATCGACTTTTATTCATAAAAAAGAGCCATTTATCTAACCGTTTTGAAGTGACCCCTAAAAGTTAGACACGGTTATTTCATTAGGCAGCTTGATCCAAATGAGTCCGGTATTGTACCGGGCTCATTTTTATTTTTTTACCACATTATATCTTTTCAGAACTACACTTCCGAATTTATTAAATATCCGATCCATCAAGAAGCCCATCAATCCAAGAATAACAAGACCGACAAAAATCCAATCTGTTTTGAAATATAACCTTGCATTCCAAATCATATAGCCAATTCCTTCATTAGCTGCAACCATTTCAGCTCCAACAATAGCCATAAATGAGGATCCCATCGCAAGCTTTGCTCCAGTATACATATAAGGAAGTGCAGCAGGTATGATGACATGGAACATAATTTGCCATTCTGATGCTCCCATACTTCTCGCTGAACGAATTTTATCTTCTTCAACAGCTTGCACACCGGTAATTGTATTAATCGTCACGATAAAGAAAGTTGCATACGTAATGAGGAAAATTTTAGATTGCTCTCCAATACCAAACCAAAGCATAAATAATGTTATAAAGGCAAGAGGTGGAATAAAACGAATAAAATTGATAACTGGATCAAATAGCGCTCTTAACCATGGGATTCGGCCAATTAATAACCCTACCGGAATAGCTACAAAATTCCCTAAAATCCATCCAGCTATTACTCTTAAAAAACTAACTCCTATATATATAAATAAGGAACCATTTTGACTCAGTTCAATCGCTCCATACAAAACTGCTATCGGACTTGGCAAAAATTGCGGATCAGAAAAACTCGCCACAGCACTCCATATTGCAAGGATAAGTATCCAAGCGATAATTCCACTTTGTAATAGCTTCTTTTTTAAACCAGTCTTGAAATTATTTGTTTCATAAATAGTATCTTTTCTTGCACTCTCATCTTTCAATGCGCTCATATTGGGACCTCCTTTCAATCAAAGTGTGATTGGATCATTTGATAATAGTAATTAAATTCTTTATCTGTAAATGTTCTCTGATACGGTAGTGGAATATCGTAAATCTTTTCAATTTTTGAAGAAGGTCCTTTAGACATTACCCCTATTCTTTGCCCAAGTAATAAAGCTTCCTGAATATCATGAGTGACAAAAATAATCGTTTTGTTTGTTTCTTTCCAAATTCGAATTAACTCTATTTGCATCGTTCTTCGAGTCATTGCATCGAGCGCTCCAAATGGTTCATCCATTAATAAAAATTCCGAGTCGTTGGCTAAAACACGTGCTAATTGGACTCTTTGTTTCATACCTCCAGAAAGTTCTCTTGGATATTTTCCTTCATGCCCATCTAGCCCAACTAGTTTTATATAATAAGAGGATATTTCGTTTCGAGTCTGCTTTATCATTTT
Organism: Bacillus cereus group sp. MYBK245-2; assembly: GCF_051916145.1. NCBI lineage: Bacteria > Bacillati > Bacillota > Bacilli > Caryophanales > Bacillaceae > Bacillus > Bacillus cereus group sp. MYBK245-2. The sequence continues at coordinate 13,555 of NZ_JBQAGB010000007.1, forward strand.
TTTCATTTTCAAACCAAATTCAACATTTTCTTTAATTGTTAGCCACGGAAAAAGTGCTGCGTCTGCTTGTTGAAAAACGACACCGCGATTTCTGTCCGGCTTTTTGATTTCTTCATCATTTACCATAAGTTCTCCTGATGTTTTTTCAACAAATCCAGCAATCATACTGAGTAATGTAGATTTCCCGCATCCGCTCGGGCCAAGTAATATAAAAAATTCACCATTCCCAATTGTTAAATTTACATTTTCTAAAACAAATTGTTCATTATTAAATGATTTAGATAACCCAGAAATAGAAATAGCTACAGGAGATTTCAATACTTCTTTTTCACTTACTGTACTCACCATACTTCACTCCTATTCTATTTATAAGTAACAGATTCAGGGAAAGCTTTCTTTAGTGATTCAAGATCAATCTTATCTTTCAATTCATATTTATCTTTCAGCTTCCCTTTTTCTTCTAACCATTTTTTCATATCTTCTAGATGCTTAGCATCTTCTTTAGTAAATCCAAGAACATAGTTCTGTCTTTCAATATCTTTTAATGCGTCTTTCTCTGGTAGTTTCAATTGTTCAAAAGCAAGTTTTGCTGTTTCTTTTTTATTGTTTTCTACGTATTTTATGCCTTCAGAAAGAGCCTTAAGTGCATTTTCAAATGCTTTTGGATTCTTCTCGACAAATGATCTTTTTGCTAGTAAATAGCTGTCAATTGTAACGCCCGCACTTTCTAAATCACCTAATTTTGTTACACCTTTTATATTTTTAAATTTATCCTTTAACGCACCAGAACTCCAAACAGCATCTATATCACCATTTTTCATCCCTACAATAGCTTCGTCTGGTGTACTATATGGAACGAAGGTAATATCCTTTTCATTAATATGTTTCGCTACCAAATATTTCGCCCAAACATACTCCGTTACAGTCCCTTTAGGTACGCCTAACTTTTTACCTTTTAAATCATTTTCTGTTTTAATCCCCTCTCTAACTAGAAGCTCATTGTCTTGTGATGATTTTTCATTTCCTCGCGTAAGTGTTGAAATTACGACCATATCCCCTTTTCCTAACGAATTTAAAAGCGCATAATCAGCAGCAAGACCTGTATCAGCTTGTTCGGTTAATACCGCATTTACTGTATCAATTCCATAAGCAAAATTTGATAGTTGAGCTTTAATACTATTTTTCTCAAAATAACCTTGTTTCTCGGCAGCTCTAAACTGAAAAGAACCACCCGCCGCTGTATCTATAGCCATTTTCACCGTGGCCGTTTCTTTCCCATTACTTTTCGTCGTTCCCGCACTTTCTTTTGAAAAGCTTGAGCACCCTGCGACAGCTAAACTGGTAATCATTGATAAGCTTAAAAATAAAGGCTTTAATTTCACCATTTATCACTCCTCCATAACAAATTTTTCAAACTTGAAGCGGGATTTTATTTCACCACAATATTACGTTAAATTATTACAAATAAAGAAATGGCAACATTTTGTCATATAACGAACCTATCAAGTTCATTTTAATAAGTGGGGGGAAATTACTCTCCCCACACTTTAATTTACTAGCGTTAATCTCGTTTTTTATTTATTTCTTCCAATGTCGCTACACAAAAATCTCCGGTGCCGTAAGATATTGTCCCTTCGACTGTCACAACGGATTCCGTACCAGCTTCTGCAGCATTTGGTACTCTAAATGCTGCTATATCAAGGGGAATAATTTCTTTCTCCTCTGGTTTTTCTAGTTGAGGTACCCACTCATACGGTACACGATACGCACGGTAAACCATATTTGAGTTTCTGTTATTTTTATATGGTGAAATATATTCCCATACAAGCTCATGCTCACGAGTAACTTCAAAAATCCGACCATCTGCTCCTTCAGTAATCAATGTGTTTCCGTTTGGCAGCCTTTGAGCAGAACTAATATATGGACTGTAAAATCGATATGAATCTAAAGGAGCTTGATACCCAGCTTCAGTTGGCGTATATTGCCATTCAATTTCTAAAGTTACTGGATTAATTTCTAAAATCCTCGAGTGATCACGAACAGCATTTTTGGAACCGTATGGAGATGCAGGATTTGGAAGACCGTATCCTGCCCAACCACCATTATCAAATACGAGTAAATTCCCTTCTCCAGGCAATCCTTTCGGAATGATATGTGCATGATGTTGTCCAATGATCCATCCTAAATGCTTAACATCTGGGCTAGAATAATCAGGACCGAGTTTCCAAACTATATTTCCTGTCTTTTTATCAATAATGGCAATTATATTTGACTCCCTAGCATCCCAAATAATATTTTCAGGATGAAAACGTTCATCTCCTTGATCATAAAACTTATTCGGACCAATTGTAGACATAGAATTGATATGCATCCAATCTCCATCCGAATTACCACCAAAGGATCTAATATTAGGATTACGGAATAGTACATTTTTAGCACTTTCATCAAATCCAAGTTCTTCAAAATGATCACTGACAGCCCATTCCCAAATAATATTCCCTTTCCAATCTACTTCAATAATTACATCATCTAATAACGGCTTATCGGAGATATTCGGATTATGTACATTTTTATGCGCTAAAATTAGCGTATTTCCACTTTCTGTTTTCGGCTCTAATCCTGGCGCATAGTACCCGACAGGATTTCCTTCACGTTGGTAATCATGATGAGCTCTAGCCATCCACTGCGAGGCATGTCCTGGGTCTTCAATATGTTCCAGACGGTTAAATTTCCAGACGATGTTTCCTTCCCAGTCAACTTGAACTAAATCGACTTCATCCTGAAAACCAAACTCAGGATCTCTTTGTGCTGTATGACCAAAAACATATCCGCCTGGTAACACCTTGTTTGGAAATCCCCGTAACCCTTTCCATAAGTGTACTTCTTTCCCATTCATATCAATTAATAAAGCACCATGATCTGCAGCTTGATAAATTGTATAACCACTCCAAGCTTTCCCGGGATTATATACTGTTGCCCCTGTTGGATAAATTGTTGGATGTCCCATTCTTTCCACTCCTATTCATATTATCAATGTTTTTTGAATTTTCAGTCCTAAATAACTAGACTAATAGCATTCTTCGTTACTCCTCCCTATTCTCATTACTTAGTTTCATAATCGTATGAGAAAGTTGTTCTAAATTATGGGCTAAGCGTTTAAAAACTTCGGCCTGCACGTGTAATTCTTCTGTTGAAAATCCATCGAATAAAACAGACATAAAACTTGTTCTTATATTATGATTTCGCTTTATAAATTTCAGGCCATCTTCAGTAATATCAAGTAAAGTGATTCGTCTATCTTCCTGATGACGTTTCCGAATAGCCAGGCCTCTTTCTTCTAACTTATCGCATAATGCCGTAATCGCTCCTGATGTCAAATCCAGTTCTTCTGCCAAATCAGTTAGACGTTGCTCACCATCTTGAATAATTTTGTTTAATATTAAGAAGCCCGGCAACATAATACCTTCAATCTTAATTTTGTCGCGTTCCTTCACAAATTTACGGACCATTTTACGAAACAACCAATCTGTTTCTTCAATTAATGTTGGCATCGTTTTGTTCATATCTCCTCCGCTCCTTCCTCTATGAATAATACAAAAAGGCACGAACACATTTCAAAATTTCGAAATGTATACGTGCCTTTGGTTATCCAATCAGCTATTCAAATTGTTTTAGCATTAAAATAATGAGTGGTAAAATAAGTAATATCCACATATCAATCCACTAATACCTATCTGTCAAGTGGGTTTTAAAAGTATTTCGTTCTAATTTATCTATTTATTGCTGTTGAACATTATTTATATGTAACTCCATTCATAACAATACACTTAAAATATAAAACTCCCCCACTTTACATAACTACTAGAGCGAGGGAGTTCTTTCTAAAACTGCTTTATCAATCACAAAATAACAATTTTCAGAACTAAAATCTTTTTTATTGTTCACTACTTCTCCTTTTGAACATAAACATTTCCGCAGTTGTTTTACTTAAATCTTCGGAAAAATAACGACTATTTCAAAAAGTAAAAAACGTGTCATCTTAATAAGTAAGACAGCACGTTTTTTACTTTTCATTTTAAATTATAATTAGTTTATACTATTTCGGAGTTGATTGATAAAGGCATAGGCTGCATTTGAAAACACTTGATTCTTTTTCCATATAATATTTAAGTTTGCTTCTAATTTAGGTTGTAATGGTTTAAAACAAAGTTTACTGCTTATATATTTATTTTATCACTCTTGTTAAAAATTTTATTTCTCCTTGTGAGAAGAGAATGTGCCTATATATTTTTCTATATAGCAATAAAAAGACTTATAGAATGATTCTATAAGTCTTTTACTATAAGGAATTAACCTACCCATCGATTAACAAATCCAAAAACCAAAAGATTCGCGATGAATAAATTTCTAATAAATCACTATTCTCTCTAATCATCAAAAAGTTCACAATAGTTGAGCAGTTCCTCTTACTGCCTCGTAGCCAAAATATATTCCAAACAGAATTAAAACAATGCCTGCTACTATAGAAATCCATTTCATTACTGTATGATTAATAAATCTTCTACCAAAATGAATAGATGTAGCCATAAATATATCCCAAAGCATAATCCCAGCAAAAATGGCTGCACTATACCATAAAGCTTGTTCTTTTCCAATAGTATTCATAGCACTAGTTAAAACTGATCCATATATCCCTATCCAAAAAATAATATTTAATGGATTAGAAATTGCGATAGCAAACCCCGATAGAAAAGATTTTAAAGGATGTTCTTTTTCACCTGATGAAATATATTGAACTTGTTTAGTAGCTTCTTTCATACTTTCATAGCCTAAATAAATCATCGTTACAAAACCAAAAATCCAAATACAAAGTTGAGCAACTGGAGTTGTTAAATAAGTCGAAATACCAAAGTAAATTAAAAACATCATTACAACATCTGCTGACATTGCCCCGACTCCTACTAACCATGCACTCAAAAAACCATTTTTTATTCCTTTATTTATTTGAGCAATATTAATCGGACCGACTGGTGCAGACAATGAAATCCCTAATAATATGTAACTGAATATCATGCTAATCATTTATCTTTACCCCCGTAATAGGACAATTAAACCTTTCTCTAATTTTTCTATCTGTTTCATAATCTAATATTGGCTCATATGTATATTGTTTATACGATATAGCTGCTTCTTTTAACAGTTCTACTACTTGTTTATACATATTTATCCTCCCCTTTGATTTCATTACACAATTTGAAAAGATAGCCTTTTCTATTGCTGTTCCTGTTCCCGCTCCCTATTCTTTTTCACAATATATTCAATTATAGTTTACGACACAATTAAATTTGAAATAAAATACATATTTGTAACATAAATGGAGTTAAAATATAAAACCTATATTAATCATTATTTTCATAATAGTCAATCATTTTGACGTAAATCATAATTATCTATTTTTGTATACTTAATTCTATTTGTTATTAATTCATACGATAAAAGTACCTTATTATGTAAATTACAGAAATACATTTAAATATTTTTCAACAAAAATCAGAATTTACTTATTATTAACTCCGAAATCTAGAACTACTTACCTTTGTATGTTGCAATATTTTAAAAATGTAAAAGTCACTATAAATAAGAAATATCAAATAAATATAATAGATTTATAGTAAAATGAAAAAATTTAAATGTATCATAACTTTTCTTGTAACAGCACATAAAAACCCCGAATCATGGAAAGTAAATTGCTCATGACTCGGGATTTTTTAAGACTATATTTTAATAACAATTAAATCACATACAAATCCTTATAAACCTCTATAGTAGAACTCTTTTCATCTATTATTTATTAAATTCAACTTGCATCATTTTATTAAACTGTGTAAGAATATCAACCGGACCTAAAGAGTTAACATTGACAGCAAATGTATGCTTGCCTCCAATTACTCCACCAGCAAAAGTCATAAACCCAGGAATTGATCCTCCGTGCCCCCATACTGAGACACCATTTGAAAGTTTAGTCTCATAGATTCCAAGACCATATCCATCCCCAACCCCTTTTCCTTCTATAGGAACTGTAGTAAGCATTTCTTTTAGCTCGCGTTCCTTCAGTAACTTACCACCGAGTAAAGATGAAAAGAACTTGTTTAAATCATCCGCATTAGAAATCATATCTCCAGCTGCATTAGCTAAACTCGGATTATAATACGTAATGTCTTTCAACTCGCCTGTTTCTTCTATTTTCACATATCCACGAGCATGATTCTTTCCTGGGATGACGGGTGAATTTCCTGGTAAAAACGTATTTGACAAGTCCAAAGGTTCAATAATTCGCTTTTCAATTTCTTCCGCATAACTATTACCAGTTATTTTTTCAATTAGCATTCCCAATATTACATATCCTGTGTTTGAATACAACCAGTCTTTGCCCGGCGAGAAATCTGGAGGCAGAGAAAGGCCTATTTTCACTATTTCTTCTGCTGTATACGTTTTTTTCGAATTCATTACGTCAGCGTCTTTTGACTTTAAGTATTCAGCGATACCACTCGTATGATTCAAAAGTTGTCGTATCGTAATTTGATTTCCATCATACCCATTTCCTTGCACGAGACCCGGCAGCCACTTTTCAATTGGATCGTCAAGTTGTACGCGATTTTCTCCTACTAATTGAAGAACAGTCGTGGCAGTAAAAGTTTTCGTCACACTACCAATCCGAAAGCGATAATCCGATTTCACCGGTTTCTTTGTATTTAAATCCGCCACGCCAGCAGTATAACTATTAATTTTTCCTTTATTAGACGTCTTAGCTAATACCCCTGGTGCTCCAATTTTGATTGTTTCCTGCAATACTTGTTTCCAGCCATTCTGATTCTTTTGATCATGTACTTTTGACAAATTAGAAATACTTTGAGTAGACTCTGCTTTCACAGTAAAACCAGGTGTAAATAGAGTAGTACCCGCTAATAAAACTGTCAAACTTGCTAACTTCATTGAATTACGTTTTTTCATAAGGATTTCTCTCCCCTATTCCTATCGTATTGATTCAAGCTATACTTTCATCCTATATGATAAAACTCTCTTTTTTCTTATCCATTCCTTACGAAATACTTACTCTTAAAATTTAACAACAAGAAAAAAGTAATGTATGAAAATAAAAGAGAACGTGTTTTCAATTTATGAAAACACGTTCTCTTACATATTTAAAACTCTATACCATTTTTTTAGTTTATTCACTTTTACCATCCTGCACTAGCGTTCATGCCATTTCCGATAATAGAAAGTAATAGTGGCCATAATACTGGTGCTAACGTAAGAAATAAATTTAGCAGTATAAGTATTCTATATCTCCTAGGAATATGGTGATTTTTACGATTAACAAATACTAAAATCACTAATAATATTATCGTCATTACAAATAAAAGTAATACTAACAACCAATACCAAACCATTAGACTGAGACTCCATGGCTGTAATAGCTCGTGTACAATACCAAAGGTAATTCCCAATACTGCAAAACTAAAGGTAGTAACTGTGGTTTTAATAAACAATTTACTTAATTTTTTATCGTATGTATACTTACAATATAAATCGATTAACGTGTATAAAGATAAAATTGCCATTAATACACCTACCCAAGACAATAACCAGTCTCCGCCTCCTCTAACTAATATAAACAGAAACCAACACATCCCTGCTGCAGAAAAAATAAAGGAAAGGAGTATGTTTTTCAATACCGGTTTCATTCTATTTTCACACCCTTAAAAAACTTAAAAATTAATTATAATTTATAAAAATTAAGTATAGGTTAACATGTAATGAAGTATAAGTAAATAAAGTTAATTTACAGTTAATTTCATTTTCTTATTTGGAGGCAGTTTTATATATGAAAATGATTCATGATAATCAAATTTCTCTACAAAAAAGTAAAGGTGGATATTTACGTATCCACCTTCCCATCTCCCTCTACCCACTTCATTATTTCTTCCACATCTAACTCCGTATATGTCTTTTCTCCATATCGGACAGACTCATATATCGGAATAATATCTCGCGTTCTACAAATTCTCGTTAACCATTGTTGCATCGTTTCATAGGACCTTCTCTGTTCATGAAATGGTAATGTTCTTTCCCATTCAACTAACGTTTTTCTTATCGTATTTGTCGGTAACGGCCGTTCTAACTGATGCTTCACTTTCTCGTTCTTTTCGATTCTATCCGTATTTTCTTTTGTTATCGATTGTTTATCCTGTTGTATTTCTGATTTCGTTACCTTTTTCCTAACGGATTTATAAAGAAAATATATAATTATCCCTGCAATAACTACATAAAAAACTATACTAATCCATGAATTTGAAAGTATAGAAAATATGTGTCCCCATGAACTTTCCTTTTCAAAACCTTTAAATTTTTTACCTGTTGTCGTTCTCTCCCCATTATCTCCTACTTTTTTCTTTTCTAAAGGTGTTCCATAATCTTCAATATCACCGTAGTTTATAGTTTCCTTATAATTTTTTTCAGATTTCTTTTCACTAAAAAAACGTTCTTTCACTATGTCTTGTACATGCACAACACCTTGTGATAACGTTATCGCACTAACCGTAAAGAAAAGTATCATGAAAACTCTAATACTCCAAATCTTTACCTTTATATGTCGCTCTTTATTAGCCATGACATAAACCCCTTCTTATTCTTTAATTACGACCCATTTATTCGTTCTGGTGTATTTCCTTGGGGAAGTACCAAGAATTAAAGGAACCGCATCCAGTTCCTTTCGCCGGAATCCAGCTGTGTAAAAATAAGAAGAAGATACAGGTGTATCCTGATCTGATATGGAGGCAAGCACCTTTAATACATTTTGCAAGTGTTTCCGATTATCCCCGTTTTTTATATGTAGTAATCCATTATCTTTTACGCTATTAATCCATACTTCAAATGAACAGTTTTGCATAAGCAGTTGTTTACATACGCCTGCCGTTAATTCAATTAGTTCCTCTGTATCATTTCTCAAAGAAATACCACTTTTGTTTTGCAAGTTTAGATAAATCGCATATTTATCTGATTGTGTTCGCTCGTATTTTTTTGCAGTTATCGCCCCTGTTTTCGCTGTCGCACTCCAGTGGATAGAACGAAAATCTTCATTTTCATACGACTTCACTCCCATTACCTTCGTTTCATCATATAAGGGTGATGACATCGCTTTTCGAAATCCTCGTGACCATTCTTGTAATTCAGGAACTTGCATTTTCGGAACAGCTGGTAAAACTAAATAGGTCGGCGTTTCAACTCTTTTATATGTTATATGGTTCGTCATAAATCCAAAGGGATCTGTAATGACAATTTCAACTTCTTCCCATCTCGCAATTCCCCTTTTTACAGCTACAGCTTGTAAATCAAATAAAACTGACTCTCTTCCTTTTAAATTAAAATTCATATAATAATTTGAACCTGTACTATGATTTTTTGTTTATTTCATCATGATTCCAAGTTAGCTTATTTTCACATTTAAATCGAAATACAACATTAAAAATAGGAAAAATTGATTTGTTTGAAATTTTTATTTTGCATCTGTTCGTTTCACCTATAAAAACATTTGAATTTCCTTGACTGTATTCCCATTCAACACGAGATACTTTACGTATATAAACATGCATAGCACCTATTAAAATTACATACAAAAATACGAGAGATAAAAACAGTAGATTACTTGAAAATATACATAAAATAACTGCTACAACTGACATAACTCCCATTACGAAAGGCTCCGCTAAAGGTGTATACACAAGCTGTTGATTCATCGTACATTCTCCACTGGCACACTAATCGTATGAAGAATTTCTTTCATGATTTGTTCTTTCGTCGTTTTCATCTCCCCCTCAATCGTTAACGTTAAACGATGAGTGCATATGGAAGCAGCAAGTTGTTTTATATCATCTGGCGTACAGTAATCTCTTTCATTTAATATAGCCCGTGCTTGAATCGCTCTCATAAATGCCAACGTCCCCCGCGGACTTACACCAATTTCAATTAGCTCATGCTTACGCGTTGCCCCAATAATTTCAAGAAGATAATCTTGCACATCATTTCCTACTAACACTTCTCTTGCACGCTTTTGCATCATAATAATTTCTTCACTTGAAATAATAGAGTGTAATGTTTCTAACGGATCATTCATTTGAAACCGATTCATCATTTCCTTTTCAGCTTCTCTCGTAGGATATCCTTGGCGAATCGTAAGTAAAAATCGATCTAATTGAGCATCCGGTAAAGGAAATGTACCAGCAGATTCAAGCGGATTTTGCGTTGCAATTACTAAAAAAGGTTCTGGTAATGAATGTGTCTGTTTCGCAATCGTAACAGTACGCTCTTCCATCACTTCGAGTAACGAAGATTGCGTCCTCGGTACAGCCCGATTAATTTCATCCACTAATACTATATTTGCAAAAATAGGTCCTAACCTCGTTTTAAAATCCGATTCCTTCACATTAAAATATTCAAGACCAATAACATCTCCAGGCAAAGTATCCGCTGTAAATTGTATTCTTTGAAATTTTGCGTCCACGCTTTTAGCCAAACTTTTCGCTAGTGTTGTTTTTCCTGTCCCCGGTACATCTTCTAATAAAATATGTCCTTTTGCTATTAGAGCGACGGCTGCTAGTTCTATGGATTCATCTTTTCCTATAATAACTTTCGAAATATTATTAGTGATTTTCTTTAATGTGTTCATCTATTTATTCCCCCACTTTCTTTTATTCTGAAAATTAAGAATTATAATTTTCCGAATTATAACACATTACGATAAAAGTAAATATATTCCTGTCAAAATAAAAAAGATGACCTTAGCACTATAAGCTAAAGTCATCTTTCTCATTATTTTACTAACTCTCCATTATAAGCTTTTATATCAAGAGGAGCAGTTAAAAACTGTTTTACTTTGCTAACGAAAGATGTGAAGTGTTCACTCGTATTATGACTCGCAACTGCTGCTTCATCTTTCCACACTTCAACCATTGTATACACATTTTCTTTTTCTATGTCCTTATACAAGTCATAAGAAATATTTCCACTTTCTTCTCTTGAACTATGAATCAGCAGACGAATCTCTTCTAAAAATGATTGTTGTTTCGCTGGATCTACTTGAAATATTGCGTGAATAATAATCATGGTGTTTCCCCTCTCATATTTCACTTATTTCTTTTGAAATTACTTCCACTCAGCAACTTTTTCAACTGGAAGACGTACTGATTGGTAACCACTATCAGCAGCTTTTCCGATTGAAATTAACATAACTGGCACGTAACGTTCTTTATCTAATCCGAATGCTTCTGCGATTTGGTCTTTTTCAAATCCACCAATTGGGCAAGTATCATAACCGTGAGCACGAGCTGCTAGCATAAATTGCATTGCTACAAGACCGCCGTCAATAAGTACAGTATCTTTCATTACTTCTGGTGTAACCATTGAGAAGTAAGCTGAAAGTTTTTTCATTTGATCTTCTTTTACTTCAGCTGGCATGAAACCGCGCTCTACTGCTGTTCCGTAAATTTCTTCTGCATTATCAAAGTTGTTTAAATCACCAAATAAAGCGATCATTGCTGAAGATGTTTCTACTTGTGATTGATTGAACTTCGCAAGTGGTGCAAGTGTTGCTTTTGCTTCGTCACTTTCAATCACAAGGAATCTCCATGGTTGCATGTTTACTGATGATGGTGCAAGTGTTGCTTCTGTAAGAATTTCTGTCATTTCTTCTTTGCTAATTTTCACTGATGAGTCGTATTTACGAATGGAACGACGTCCTGTTAAAATTTCGTTAAAGTCATTTGTTTTTACTGAGTTAGTCATAGTTGTATTCTCCCTTTTTTAAAGTTCTTTTATATTTTCTTGAATGTGAATTAACATATTTAAAAGATTATCGCGTTCTTCCTCACTTAATCCTTTAAATGCAGATGCTGCAAAACGTTCTTTTTCCTCTTGAAACGCCTGGATTTTATTTCGTCCCTCTTCAGTTAGAGAAACTAACGTAATTCTGTTATCATCTGGATTTTTACGTCTTACAATCATTTCATTGGCCTCAAGCTGCTTTAAATGCCTCGTTATCGCCGCATTATCAATATTCACTTCTTGCTGAAGTGCTTTTTGACTAATTTCACCTACTTCATATAACTGAAGTATAAGCTCTAAACGAGATTGGCTCATACCCGTACACCCTTCAAACTTCGAACTTACTTCCTTGTTTAGAAAGTGTAATTTATATAAAATAATCGCTTCTTTTGAGCATGAACTTGTCAAATTACCCCTCCTTTAGATCCAATTTAAAAAATCACTTGATATATCAATAGTTGATACGTCAATTAATATAATCTATATCGATTAAGAATGCAAGCATTTTGTTTTCATTTTATTTTTTCCAAATTAAGGCGCTTTGTAGCGTTACAAAAAATGTAAATTACATTATAATAGTAATACTTTAAATGACTGGAGAGTGATTGTAATGCGGCAATACACAAATAGAAATGAGGAAATGAAAATGGAAAATGAAATGAGGATATTGATATATGACAACAATAAATATAGGGATTGTCGCGCACGTAGACGCTGGCAAGACGAGTTTGACTGAACGTATTCTTTATGAAACGAATGTGATTAAAGAAATTGGCCGAGTTGATGGCGGAAGTACGCAAACAGACTCAATGGAATTAGAAAGGCAGCGCGGAATTACGATTAAAGCATCCGTCGTTTCTTTCTTTATTGATGACTTAAAAGTAAATGTCATCGATACACCGGGACACGCTGATTTTATTGCTGAAGTGGAGCGATCATTCCGCGTTTTAGACAGTGCAATCTTAGTTATTTCTGCCGTTGAAGGTGTGCAAGCACAAACGAAGATTTTAATGCGAACGTTACAGAAACTAAACATACCGACTATTTTATTTGTAAATAAAATTGATCGTCGTGGTGCAAATAGTAAAAAAGTTGTAAAGCAAATAAAAACGATTCTTTCAAATGAAGCATTCCCCTTTTACTCTGTCCTAAACGAAGGAACAAAGGAAGCTCGTATTATTGAATATAAATCATATGATGATTGTATAGAACGATTAGCACCATATAATGAATCGTTACTTGAGTCATATGTAAATAACGAAATCGTAACGGACACAATGTTAAGAGAAGAACTCATTAAACAAATAGCGCAAGCAAATTTGTATCCGATTTTCTTCGGTTCCGCAATGACGGGTATAGGAGTATCTAAACTACTTGAAAATATTTCAGCCTTACTTCCAGCTAATAATCTGTCTCAAGATGAAGAATTGTCCGGTATTGTTTTTAAAATTGAACGTGAACCTTCTGGAGAAAAGATTGCATATGTAAGAGTTTTTTCTGGTAACTTACACGTTAGAAAACATGTTGATATACAGCGCGATCAGTCTCTACCACATAAGGAAAAGATTAAAAAAATGTGCATGTTTCATAATGGAGATGCCGTTCAAACTTCTACCGTTCCTAGCGGAGAATTTTGCAAAGTGTGGGGACTAAGTGATATTAAAATTGGTGATATTATCGGTGCACGGACTGATTATATAAAAAATATTCACTTTGCCGAACCACAAATGGAAGCTGCCATCGATGCAGTACCTAAAGAACGAATTCATGATTTATACGCTGCACTTATGGAACTATGTGAAGAAGATCCACTCATTAAAGTGTGGAAAGATGATGTTCATAATGAACTATATATTCGCCTTTTCGGTCAAGTACAAAAAGAAGTAATTGAAACAACTCTTTTTGAGAAATATAATTTGCAAGTTACTTTTTCAAATACGCGAGTTGTATGTATTGAGAAGCCAATTGGCATTGGGATTTCCGTTGAAGTAATGGGCGAAAAAACGAATCCATTTTACGCAACAGTTGGATTCAAAGTCGAACGTGGTGAACTGAATTCTGGCATAACATATAAATTAGGCGTTGAACTTGGCTCACTACCTTTAGCCTTTCATAAAGCGATTGAAGATACTGTATTTCAAACGTTAAAACAAGGTTTGTACGGATGGGAAGTTACGGATATTATCGTTACGTTAACCCATACTGGCTATGCTAGTCCTGTTACAACAGCTAGTGACTTTAGAAACTTAACGCCACTCGTTTTAATGGATGCTTTAAAGAAAGCTGAAACATATGTATATGAACCAGTTAATGCGTTTGAATTAACTGTACCGGAGCAGGCAATTAGTACCGCAATGTATAAGCTCGCTGCTATTTCAGCAACTTTTGCAGAGCCGATATTCAATAATGACTCCTACCATTTAACAGGATCGTTACCTGTTGCGAAAACAGAGAGTTTCAAACGAATACTACATTCATTTACAGAAGGAGAAGGCATATTTACAACGAAGCCAGCTGGTTTCACAAAACTTATGGCTCCCTTCCCTACTCGAAAACGTGTTGATTATAATCCGTTGAATCGGAAAGATTATTTGCTTCATGTTTTGAAGGCTTATTAAAGTAAAAGAGGTGCAATTCGCACCTCTTTTTGCATGTATTGATAAGTTAGTTTTCCCTAACAATTTCTTTAAGCTTTTCTATTATTTTCGCTATTGCTTCAATTGAATTTTCTGTTTCATATTCTCCAACATTTACAGAATGATTTGCGTTTTTGATAACATCAATTTTTAAATTTGTATTATGTAACTGATTAATTTGATCTGCATTATATTGGTGATCTTTATCCCCAATTACTAAAAGCCCTTCGTGACTACTATGTAAAATAGAATCAAAAATAGATTCAAAAGTTAGTAAAGGTGTAAGTACTATCATTTTTGACTGTAAAAATTCTTTTCTCTTCATTAAATCCTTTGCAATCGGAATTGTTCCAAGTGACTTCCCTAAAAACATCGTCTCGTTGTATTGCTCATCTTTTAATACTTCATTTATTACAGGATTAATATCATCCATCATTACTTTCGTTACTTCTTCCATTGGTTTATTCATTAATTGTCCATCATAAGAATAATGAATATGTACAACATCTATTTTATGTTCAAGCATAAGCATCGTCGCGTAATAAAATAACGGCTTATCATAATTGTATCCTGAACCTGAAAACATAAAGCAAACCGTACTAGAACCTTTTTCGATATGTGTGTAATAAATTACTTTGTCATTTATATGTATCTTTTTTTTAGTCCTCTTCACCGTTTTCCCCTCCGAATACATTTACTTTTGTAATACAATATGTTCTGTGTGAGCTACTATATCCTTTACTTTTTCTTTTATAAATGCTGGTTGTAAGTTATATGCATGTAACTCTTCTACCGACACCCACTTAAACAAATATGTTCTACCCTCTTCTTCCAAAATATATTGATTCGCTCCATTCGCGGGTAATTCATGCAATTCTACTTCGTAATAAAAACTAATCTCATGAAACTTTCGCTCAGAAAGTGTGAAGAAATTTTCTACTGACCATAGTAATCTCTTTACTTTAATAGGAACAGCTAATTCTTCCGCAAGTTCTCGTTTTAACGCGTCTTCACTATTTTCTAGCATTTTCACTCTACCGCCTGGTACGTACCAAAAATCTTCACCATTACCTTGCAATATAAGGATTTTATTACCGTGTTTACAAATGGCTCCGACTCGGTAATTAAAACATGTTTCCTCAACTTTGAACGTAAGATCCACAACGATTGCCTCCTATACTTCATTTAAAAATCGCTATAAAACTATTATGTATGTATCGTATAAATAAGATTACTAATTTTTTCTAGTTTATTCAATAGTTTTTTAATTTTCCGAATCTTTTTCCATCAATTATACATATGCATCTATTACAATAACAGTACACACGAAAAAGCGCCTTGTTTCTTTAATAACAAGGCGCTTTTTCTTGATACTATATTTAAATTGTTATCTTCCCACTCTCCCACCACTCCATGAAAGTTTTTAAAGAAAGCGCAACCCACGTTCTACTATCATTTTCATGATTCCATACATATATATCATCTCTTTGTACCATTCCATTCAAAACAGAATAACCAAACAAATCACCATTTCCGCCACCGATAAGCTGCTCCACAAAAATCTTTTCTTTTGTTAAACGAATTGCTATCATAAAAAGTTACGGGGGATTTGTTATTTTACTTTAATTCTAGAAACAAAAATAGAATCCATTTTGAAAAATAAATCAACATGGATTCTTAAATAAAAAACAATTTTTTTGATGTATCTTAGTTTAATTGTTAACTCTGCACAATTTCCCCATCAACTAACTCAATAATTCTATTACACTTATTCGCTACTTCCATATCATGCGTTACAATAATAATTGTTCGTCCTTCCTCATTCAGTTGTAATAGTAGGTTCATAATTTCTTCTCCTGTTTTTCTATCTAAATTTCCGGTCGGTTCATCTGCCAATATTAATTCTGGTTCGCCCACTAACGCTCTTGCAATTGCGACGCGCTGCTGTTGTCCACCTGATAGCTCGTCCGGTGTTTTATACATATGTTCTTTTAATCCTACTTTTTCTAAATAGAACTTCGCCTTATTTTCTCTTTCCCGTTGCTCTAGCTTTCTATATGTGAGTGGTAGCACTACATTATCCAGTACAGTATGTTCTTTTAACAATGCAAAATATTGAAAAATAAATCCGATCATTTCATTTCTTGTTTTATGAACTTTATTTGCTCTAATTTCAGTTAATGATTTTCCATTTAACGTATATTCACCCTCATTTGGCATATCAATTAACCCTATAACATTTAGTAATGTACTCTTCCCTGAGCCTGATCGCCCCATTACCGCTATCATTTCGCCCTTATGTATCGTTAAATTTATACCGTTTAACGCGAACGTATTGTGATTCTTATTACTATACACCTTCTTAATATCTTTTAGTTCAATTAACCCCATTATTCCATCCCACCTATTAATGTTTTCGGTTCAAGCTTTCTAATAAATAAGAAGACAATTACATTTGATACAATGATGATCAGTAATAAGAAAAGAAATACTAAAAGTAATATAGGCATGTCCAATTTAAAGTCTAATGCGGATACTGCTTTAAAATCCTTTGACATTTGCAGCAGATTACCATATCTCCATGAAAAGTAAGCTATTGACATTCCTAAGCCAGCTATTGCTACAATAATGTTTTCTATAACAATTTGAATAAACATTCCAAATTTACTTTCGCCAAAAACTATTTTTATACCAAATTCCCTCTTTCTCATCAAGATAGAAACGATGGTTGTTACTACCATTCCGACGATCGAGAATAGAATGAATAAGATTCCTACTATAAGTTGAGGTATTTCAGAATAACTATTAAGAGTAACATCTATATTTATTTCATCACCTAAATTTTTCAAATAAAACGTACCGCCGTTTCCTTTAAGTTGAATTGATTTTTCTAGTTTCTTTACATCTGCATCTTTTCGTAAATGTAAAACTGTACTTTGATGCAGTCTTAAAAACATCGCTTCATAATTTTCATATCTATCAGATGACATAGGCATTATCATTGCATAATCCAACTTCAAATAAACGTTCGTTGTATTATTATTTACGATAAATTTATTC
Organism: Bacillus cereus group sp. MYBK245-2; assembly: GCF_051916145.1. Taxonomy (NCBI): domain Bacteria; kingdom Bacillati; phylum Bacillota; class Bacilli; order Caryophanales; family Bacillaceae; genus Bacillus; species Bacillus cereus group sp. MYBK245-2. The sequence goes on from NZ_JBQAGB010000007.1 coordinate 31,131, forward strand.
TCTGGTAAAAAGCCTATAATTGTATATTGATTATTAATTGTATCCCCAACTTGAAAATATTTCTTAAAGTAAGAACCCATTAATACTTTTGTTTTTTCTTCACTATTTTTTGGAAAATCTTCATGCAAGAAACCCTCTTCAGGTTTTAAAGGTAAACCTAACAATTTATAGTAATTTTCATCAACAACAATTGTTTGAACAGTAGGTCTGTCATCGTGAAACGTTTTATGTTTCAAATCAGCAATCATACTATTTTGAAGTGGCCTATTACTTAATTCTATTTCAATTAAACTCTCCTCGTATGTACCATACGAAATCACATCTTTATTTTGATGAATTGTATTATAAACCGCTTGAATTTGCTCTTTATTAAATTGATCGCTTTGTAACCTATCTGTCGTCCTTTCAAAAGTAACTAAATATGTTTTATCCACATTTAATGCTGAGCTGGCTTTATCATTTAGATGGTGTAAATTATAAAATACATTAATTGAACTCGTTATAGTTGCTAATCCAAATGTAATCTGTATTAGAAGAAGTACGGAAAATAGAAATCTCTTTTTTAATGCTAGGAACGCACTTTTTATTCTCATCATTTTTACTCCTTTAACGCTTTAGCAGGTTCACTTTTAAGCACATATACAAATGGTATTACAGAGAGGATAAAAGCTATAGTAAGTGAAAAAAATACACACATTACAATATGAGTAGACTGTAAACTAATGCTATAACTTGTAAACTCTACAATATTTTCACTCAAAGTGCTAAAAATCCATTGTATGCATATTGCACAGGTTGATGCAGCGATTGCACATAAAAATAATTGACTAAATATAAAAATAAACAGATTTACATTACTTGCTCCCAAAGCTTTCCTTAACGACAGACTTTTTTTCTTCGTATAAATCCAATAATAACTTACTATTATACTGGTAATGAAAGCTATACAAAAAAGCCTAAATGGAAAACTAAGTAACTCTTTCACGGCTTTACTTGTGTTTTTTTCTTTCTCATAGTTCTCTTTTTCACTAATCACTTTGGCATTTATATCTTTATTGTTCTGTTTCATATGCTGTATGAAAGTTTCTATCTCTTCTTTAGGGTTTTCGTTAGAACGAACAATCATTTGGAATGTATTATCTTTTTGTATCATCTGTTTCACTTCATCTGGCATGTCATTTAGAGAGACGTAAATTTTAATATTATACTCATATCCAGTATTTTCTCCAGCTACGCCTTTAACTATATATTCCTTATTAAATAATTTTATTGTTTCCATATCCTTATAAATTTTCTTCCCCACTATTACACTATTTTTTTCATCTTGTCCCATCTGAGAACCTTTTAGCAAAGGTGGAGACCAATTTTTATTAAGGAGACCATTCATTGTTACTCGGCCGATATCTGGAATAGTAGTACGAATATCATTTGTAATAACACTAGCATTTTTAAAATCAGATTCTACTAACGTCTGAAACTGTTTGAAATTGATTTCCCCCATATTAGTAAGTTGAACGGAATAGTAATAATTAAAATAACCATTTTTTCTATCATAAAATTTCTCATCATAATAATCTTTCGTCGACATTGCTATAAGTATCGGCCATATTGTCAATACAAACGCAATAAATAACATAATGAATATTGTTTTGTTTACCACTATTTCTTTTAATACTAGATTCATATATCCTCCTCATTTTAAAAACCGTGAAAAAGGCATTTATCCTTTGTCACGGTTTTTGTTGATTGTTATCTAATTACCATTTCCTTAGAGGTATAGGCACTATCCCCTTTCATTACCCATTCATGACCCGAATAGCCAGTGGTAATTGGCCCTCTGGATGAAACTTTAACGTTCACACGATCTGTAATTTTAGCATTATTCTTTTCTACCTCTTTAGAAGACCCATCATCAAAGCTAGCCCTTACAGTCATCTTGTAAAAATGAGGTTCATTTGTTTGCGCAGTGTAGGCGTATCCTGTAGCCTTTCCTCCACTTCCGTCCCATTCCCCATAAGAATCCCAACTAATTGAAGCAAATGAAGCGGAAGAAACCATACCTAATAAACAAGCAGTAATCCCTGTAGTAGCTAAAATTTTTTGAAGTAAGCTTTTCATATATCCTTAATCTCCTTTTTAAAATATTCACTTAAATATTTAAGTATTTTTAGGCCTTGTCCTCATTATACATAAAGAAAAAAAGAAGATATTTAAAAATCCTAATATTTACATTATTTTACACAGAACTTACCTTCTCATGAACTTTCCTTCATAAAACAAAAAGATAGTATGAAACTCCCATTCACACCATCTTTTTGCTTCCGTTATTTATTTGATTCTGTATAAGGAAGAATATATTTCACAATCAATTCCCATCTATCCCTTGCATTCGGTATGACTTCAGAAGCAATCACCACCACCAGTTCCTTCTCTGGAATACAACAAATCACATTCCCACCATCGCCCATTGCACAGTATGAAAAGATTCCAGCCTCTTCTCGTAACCACCATAAGTAACCATATTGATTTTGGTTCATTGTTGTCGATTCTTTTATCCATGGTGTTGATAGAATTTGTTTTCCATTATGAGTACCTTCATTCAAATACAGCTGTCCAAACTTAGCCATATCTTTAACCGTTAACGTTAGTCCCCAGCCGCCTGTCGAAATACCATTTGGATCATGAACCCATCCTTTTACATCTTTTCCGAATAAGTCATCGAATCCAAATGCTTTCATATTGTAGTTTGGAATTTCTCTCATGCCGAGTGGCTGAAATACGTATTCATTCGCAAATTCACGTGCACTTTTTCCTGTTGCGTTCGTTATAATTGCTGATAGTATGTGAGCTCCTGCAGATGAATATTTAAAAAATCCAATTTCTCCGCCTTGTCCAATTCTATTTAACGTATATTCTATCCAATCCTTTTGTGTACATAATTCTTCTAGCGATTCCTGCCAGTCTACGAAAGGATGTGGAGCTGTCATCGTAAGAAGATGCCCTACTGTTATTTCAGATGAATGAACGTTATATTCCGGAAAAAATTCTATTACTCTTTGATCAACGCTTTTTATATAACCTTTATCTATACATATCCCAATTAACGCAGAGATTATCGTTTTTGTAACTGACGCTACATGAAACGCATCATCTGGACCGTGTCCCTTATAATATTTTTCAAAAATAACATTACCTTTCTGCACTACTAACATACCATTCACATTTCCATATTCTTCTTGTATAATCTGATCTAACTTTTCAGCAGTTTTCATTATTCCTTCCCCTTTAACCTATCATTAAAAAGGTTCGATAGGTACATATATATCAACTATATGTTTATGTTCGGGATGCTGCTTTGGATCATTTCTATATACTTCAAAAGGATACGAATCTCTCGGTTTATATCCGCTATTTGGAAGCCACTCACCGTATAAAAAATCCCATGCTCCTTTATATTCATCTTGGAATATTTCAAAATGACCTACCGCATACTTTCCAGAAGGTATTACCATTATTCCTATGTCGCTCGTTTCTACTGCGGACTCATTTGGAATTGTTATACATAAACTTGTTCTTAAATGATAGTCCTCTGTAAATTCATGATGATCGTGGTAAATGGTTAATACTTTCGTATCCTCAAATACATGATAGTTTTGCAACGCTGCGTAATGAAATAATTTCTCTATCATTTTCGGAAAAGCTACAGTTAACTCTTCATATGTACCGATATGTCTTATGTATGCGACGTTTATATCGTCCGCTGTTACAATTTCAACATTCCCTCGAACCTTCTTACATTCATTGTATTGAGAAGTTCTTCTTACGTCTTTGCAATTCTTGCTATTGTCGTTTCGATATTGAGACGGACTTACTCCGTAATAATTTTTAAATGTACGGGAGAAAACTGCTGAATCTGTGAAACCAAAATGGTAAGCGATATCTGTAATCGTCATATCCGAACGGTATGTAAGAAGGTTTGTTGCCCTTTCCAGTTTCAATCGGTTTACATACCGAGATAATGGTTCATCTACTATCCCTTTAAAAATTCTATGAAAATGATACTTTGAAAATCCTGCTATATCCGCTAACTCTTCAATTGAAAGTGAATCATTTATGTGTAATTCTATATAATTTTGTACTTTGTATATGCACTGTAAATACTCATTTCTACTTTGTTTACTCTCCATACTTCTAGCTCCTCACAACAAAAAGGCTAACTTTGTGCTAGCCTACTTTTACACATTTTTCAAAAATAAAACTCTACTCCCCCCATTCCCATCATAATTTGTATGTACCGATACACCCTCTATCTCATCATCCCCAGCCTCAATTTGAAAGCCAATCTCCCTATGAAACTGTATGGATTTTTTATTAACCGGTGATGTGATTGCTTTTATAACTTTACGATTGTTTGCACGCGCAACATCAAAGAAGTAAGAATACAATGTCGATGCGATTCCCCTTCTTCTATACTTCGGATTTACTCCGATAAAATGAACGTACGCTTCCTCTTTATGCGTTTGCGAAAAGAAGCCGCATAAGAAACCTAACGTTTCGCCTTCTTCTTCAATGATAAAACTCGTTTCTTGAAAGTGAACGAAGAACAGTTTTGGCAACATAGCTGCCATATCTCTCCCGCCCCACCAATCATTTAAAACAGAATGAATCTTTACATAATCTTCCCCTTGAATGTTTCTTACTCGCATATGTTTCTCCCTCTCACTCACTTCATTTTTTCATAAATTTTAATGACTGTTTCTACTAATAGGATGAATACCCATATTCCGCAAAATACAAGTACAGACTGGAATAAAGAACCTAGCATAACAATACTTATTAAACCTAATTCTGGGCCTGAAATGGACATTTCATCAAATCCTATATTATGTATAAATGGACCGGTTGAAAAAGCCATAAAAATAGATGCTATTAAATAAATCACACTCATTATTTTTAATATTTTTATAGAAAGATACGAAGTTTGTTCTTGCTCCACTTGTGATAATTCGATTTCCCCACTCTCAATTCCTTTTTGCAAACAATCTTCACACAAAAATTCTTCCTTATTTTTTTTACCACCATGCAATGTACCGGTTATTTCTTTACATCTTGAACATTTTCGATTTATCATGTTGTTACCACTCCTATCTTTTATGATTATACTTATAAAATTCTATTTTTACCTTAATATCCCTTTTATGTATTTTATAGAGAAAGGTCGTGTTTTATGATATCTAAACTTACTTTTGGTTATAAAAAGCCTACTGAGCAATATGTATTACGACCTAGTTGTTATGCAATTATTTTTGACTCAACCTCTTCAAAGATTGCTATTATCCAAAAAGGAGAACGCTATTTTTTACCTGGCGGCGGTATGGAAGGTACCGAAACAAAAGATGAATGTTTACATCGTGAACTACTAGAGGAATTAGGATGGTCCATTGAAATTGATCGGTATATCGGTAATGCAATGCGGTATTTTTATGCTGAAAAGGAAGATACATATTATTTGAACGATGGGTTCTTTTACATTGCGAACATGGTGCAGAAACAAGCTGAAAACTGGGCAGAGGATCACGTTCTAAGATGGATGTCTCCATTACATGCTGTAGAACTTCTACTTCACGATCATCAAAAATGGGCGGTTGAACAAGCACTTTTATTACGAAATAAAAAAGGATCTCCTTCTATATGAAAGAGATCCTTTTTACTGTTAACTCACTTTCTTCAAATTGAGAGCTGGCTTTTTCATTCCGCCTTTTTTTACAACGTATAAGCCGATAAAGATGATAAGTCCACCAACGAGTTGCATCATATTGATCTGCTCTCCGATTGTTACTGCCGCAAAGATAACTGCGAACAATGGCACGAGATACATATAAACCATTACTTTCGTTGAACCGATTTGACTAATGCCGACATACCACATTGCTAGCCCAAAGATGGTCGCAAAGACGATTGAATATGCTAGTGATCCCCAGCTTGGCGTATCTACTGGCCACGTTAATGTGTTTACGTTGAATAAACAGTATATAACGAGAGGTACAATTCCAATTAAAGTAGACCATGATGTGACTCTCATTGCGGAATATTTTGTAATAAGAGGTTGCGCTAATATTGGATACCATCCCCACGCAATTGCTGCGACTAATCCAATTATATTTCCGAGCCATGCATACTCGTAAGTAGCTCCTCCTGTATGTCCTGTTAATAAAACGAATGCTGCACCAATAAACGCTACTATTGAACCAATTTGTACTTTCATCGAAAAGCGTTCTTGTTTATGCAATACCGCTAATATCCCTGTAAATATAGGTGACATCGCAATTAATAATGAGGCGTTCGTTGCTGAAGTATATTTCACAGATAGCATAAACATCGTTTGATACATTGTCGTACCAACGATACCGACTGCTACTAATCGTAACCAATCTTTTCTTTCAATACGTAATGAGCGTTCCATTAAAAAAGTAATAAGTAATAATACCGGTGATGCTACTAAAAATCGTAAGCTATTAAATTGAATGGATGACATAAATGCCACACCATACTTTCCAATTGTATAATTTGCTCCCCATACTAATGCTACTGATACTAGGAGCCATTCCATTTGCCATCTTTTCATCCGAATCTCCCCTTCCATATTTAGCATAGTAAAATTGGCTGGATATAACACCGTCCAATTGGCTGTTTTTTTACCCAGCCAATTTGTTATACTGAATGTATATAAGAGTTACGGAGGCGTTTTTTATGGAATGGAAGCTAGATAGCGACAGTAAAATCCCTATTTATCAGCAAGTTGTTGACTTTATTGAGAAACGTATTACATATGGAGAACTTCCTCCAGGTAGCTTCCTCCCTTCCGAACGGAAATTAGCTACACAATTAAATGTAAACCGAAGTACAGTAACGACTGCTTATAATGAACTTCGTGCTATGGGAATTGTAGAAAGTACGACTGGTAAAGGAACACGAGTGAGTACACATATGTGGGGCGTTTCTCCAACATTAACGCCGAACTGGAGAAATTTCGTAGAAGGCGGTACATTTTTACCAAACTTACCGTTACTTCGCCATATTCGGGCAGAAATACAACAAAATGAAAATATTATAGATTTTGCAAACGGAGAGCTCGGTTGTAACCTCTATCCTCACGATCAACTACAAATGATTTTACGAGAACAACCGTTAACGCATTCATTAAGTTATGATCACCCGCAAGGCTATCTCCCACTAAGACAAGCGGTCGTAAAATATATGAAGGAATATTTAAAAGTTGAAGCGACTGAACAGTCCATTATGATTACTTCTGGCGCACAGCAAGCCTTGCACCTTATCGTACAATGTTTATTAAATCCAGGTGATGCTGTTGCTTTTGAAAGTCCTTCACACTGTTATTCCTTACCGTTATTCCAATCAGCAGGTATTCGTATTTTCCCGTTACCTGTCGATGAACACGGTATTAATCCAGATGATGTGCAAGAGCTATATCGGAAGCATCGTATTAAAATGATCTTTTTAAATCCAAACTTCCAAAATCCTACAGGCACAATGCTGCATCCAAACCGTAGAAAAAAACTATTATCACTTTGTGCAGACTTACGAATTGCGATTGTTGAAGATGATCCGTCTAGTTTACTTACGTTAGAAAAAAAACAACCTTGCCCTACTTTAAAATCAATAGATGAAAATGGAACAGTCATCTATGTACATTCTTTATCAAAAATGATTGCACCAGGATTACGAGTCGGCTGGCTTGTCGCCCCGCAATCGGTAGTAGAAAGGTTATCTGACGCACGACATCAAATGGAATTAGGTATGAGCATTTTCCCGCAGTGGCTTATGCAACAATTTTTTGAAACCGTACCATTTCAGTCTCATATCGTACCGTTACGAAAACAATTAGCAGAAAAAAGAGACGTTATCGTCCGTGCCCTAAACGAGCAACTTCATGATAAAATCTCTTTTTCCAATCCTACTGGTGGTATTTACATATGGGGAAAATTAAAAGAACCGATAAACGAAAAACAACTCATTATGCAAAGCTTAAAACAAGAAATAGCCTTTATGCCGGGGAGTATTTTCGGCGCGAAAGATGGTTATATTCGTTTATCTTATGGAAAAGTGAATATTGATCAAATTGAGGAAGGGGTTTCTCGTTTGCGTGAGGCTATTTTGGTTTGTGAAAAGTAACTTTAGATACAAACCCTCGTTTGACAAAACCTAAATCTACCATTATCATCAACACGAACCTAGTTATAGGAGTGATACCAATGAAAATCTATGTTGATGCAGATGCTTGTCCTGTAAAAGATGTAATTATTTTTGAAGCTACGAAGGCAGAAATTCCTGTTACCCTCGTTACAAGCTTTTCTCATTATTCTAATGCTGAGCAGCCAAAAGGCGTGGAAACAATTTATGTTGATTCTGGAGCTGATGCTGCGGATTACCGAATTATGCAGTTAGCCCAAAAAGAAGATTTAATCGTAACACAAGATTACGGTCTTGCTTCGCTTGCTTTAGCAAAAGGCTGTATCGTTCTTCATCATAAAGGGTACAAGTATACGAATGAAAACATTGACCAACTATTACAAACACGTTATTTAAGTGCAATGGTTCGAAAAAGCGGTAAGCGTACAAAAGGACCGAAACCATTTACAGCAGAAGATAAAGAGAAATTTAGAGCGCTCTTTAAAAGTATGATCGCACTGTAGAAATGAACCGTCTATTTGTAGAGAAAGAAAAGAAGAGAATATCCAAATGAACATTCTCTTCTTCAGGTTTACCCGTTTAAAATGAAGGTAAATTATCTAAGTTATTTTCTTTTATTCCATCCGGTTCACTACGTATAATATCTCTGCCATACTTATGAAATACATCCACATGAGCTAATTTCCCTGATTTTGCTTCGCTAAGAGCAGTCATATAATCTAACTCTCTTCCGCTACTTGTTTTAAACGCTATTAAATCCCCATCATCATTTTTACGAACAGCAACAATTTGTTCTGCTCCTGTATTAACTTCATGGTCTACTTCAAATTGAGCTTGTTCTTCTCCTTGATGTAAATAATCATTATACACTTTTTCAAAATCTTTTTTGTCCATTAAACTCACCTCCAACACATTTTTTAGTATGGTTGGGAGGTGTTGGTTTTATGTAATTTCCTTTTAGCAAAATGGATTTTTAATACCTACGCAAACCCTTCAAAGTTTCCAAAATATCATCCGTAAAGGCTGTGCTACCCTCTGTCTCTAAAACTCTAAAATATAAACTTCTTAAAAAAGCTCTAATATTTTGCACCAAAATATCATGCTGAGGATGCGGGATGTCTTCAACGATTGCTATGCTATGTAACCAGTTGCTCCACTCTTCTTCTGTTAAAAGATTTTGATTACGTAATGACATAATTGGCGTTACTAATCTCTCATCCTCAAAGTGTATGTAAACATAGTCATTTAGGCGAACTTTCTGACGAACAGCTGCAAGAATCGCATATGAAAACTCACGATTTTGTATTGTACGTGCTAACGCATCGAGCGCATCCGCTGCATGCGCAGTAGAGTGTGCCCACCCTTTTCCTTCTACATAACCTCTTACATCTTCTTCTAAATATACATATTCCAGCACTTGTTCTGCTACGCTGTACAGTTGTTCTTCTGATAACAACGGCTCTCTTTCATGAACAGATAAAATAAGTGGCGGAATTAATACAGAGAACGCACGTTTAAAAACAGAATCTGTTCCCTTTTCACCAATTTTATAAAATAAATAATCAGGACTAATTGCTTGTAACATTAACCCTCGTAATTCTTTTTGTCTAAATACATCATTTGTAATCCATGTGTGAAGCGTACTATAAATTAAATCATCGCGTAATTCAGCATCAGGTGATCCGATATAATCTAACATCCACTGCGCATATGGATATGCATCTACGTCTTCTGGTACAGCATAATTATTATTTTTAATTTGTAGTAGTTCTTCTTTTAATTCTAATACTTCATTCATTATATTTTTTCTCCCCTTTTTGCGTTTCTTATTGCCTTATCCCCCGTTTTTCACTTTCTAAAGCTAATATAATTATACGAGAATTATAACTATTAATAAAAGGCTATACATATACTTTTGATTGTGTATTTCTTCCGCGAATTCGTTTGCAAATGTTGTTTTTCCTGATGCTGTAATACCGCTTACTCCAACTCTTGTTGGGTGAGTTAAGTTTAATTTTAAAATATGATTAGCAATTTCATTTATACGTTGTTTTGGGTTCATGATATTTCCCACCTTCATTTAGTTTACATAACAAAATTATAATTAACTTTTATGTCACTATTTGTCGGTAAGTCGATATCCTATGTCGAATCGTCGATATATCGAAAAAATCGTTGATATATTTTAAGTTACGATAGATATATTATGATTGGTTTACTTTCCCTTAAACCCTCGATACAATGCAGTCCGTAATTCTTGCTTGTATTCCTCTATTTCTGGCATATCGAGTTCTTCTGCCAGCCTGATAGCTAATTCAATATCATACGGTACACGTACGAGTTGAATGGAAAAGCTTGCTGCTTCTTTTTCATTGTAAGTTCCTTCGAATATTAAATAGGAAGCTTGTGTAATTTCAAGTGGGTTTCCAACGCTACCAGCATTACATAACGTTTTCCCTCTGAAATTTTGAACGAACGCTTGATGAACGTCACCGTAGCAAACGACATCTGGTTTTCTTTCTCCTTCTATATTCTCCGTGAGCTCACTGTTTTCAAACATACTAATTCGCTCTTCTCTTGCGGCATGTGGTTGAATTCTTTCATATAAACTTCTCGGTGAAGCGTGGAACATACGAATGAGTTTGCCACTCATATAAAACTCGATTGAAAATGGTAAGCTTCTTAAATAGTCATTTTGTTCTTCCGATAGTTGTTTTTGATGCCATTTTAATGCCTCAAATTCAGTCGGTTTTGTTATAAAATCATCCCAGTTTCCCATTACAACTACTTCACATTCTTTACGAATGATTTCAATTGCTTCACTAGAATGAGGGCCTTTTCCAACTAAATCTCCAAGACAAATTATGCGTTTTATTCCTCTCAATTTAATATCTTGCAGTACCGATTCTAAAGCTGGAATATTACCATGTATATCTGAAATTACCGCAATTTTGTCCATATGTATTCCTCCTTTATTTATTACATTCACTTGATTGATACCATTTTGGAATATAGGATGAAAATTGATTATGATCATCTAAAATTCCGTTTAATCTTTCCTTCATATCATCTACTAAATGCGGCGTGCTTCGGTTTGTCCAAACGATATCCGCTGGGAATGTCATTGCTGCATATAATGAATACAATTTCCAAAAATGAAGCGATGGTTCCCCTCTGAAATAACCGTGAACTTGTCCAACCGCAAATGGTTTGCTTATTCTTGTAGTAAAAATCGCTACGTTATAAAAATCGTGTATCGGATCGCCAAAATCATATCCACCAAAATCGATAACGATAAACTCCTTATTATGAATCATACTATTTGCTGGATGGAAGTCATCGTGTAAAAATGTCATTGGACGGTTTTTTAATAAGTCTTTATGATTTTCTACAAAAGTTAATATTGACTTCAAATCTAGAAAATCCACTTCGTAATCTGCTAATGCCTCTATGTATCTTTCGTATTTATTCCATCTAGATGTTTCCCATTTATCACTTGCACTTTCTCTTTCAATTGAGTGAATTCGCTTTAATACTTCTCCAGCTTTTCTTCCTGCATGATACTGTTCTTCCGCCGATAGCTTACTTAAGCCCTCTTCACCATTTACACCTTGGGCCCATTCAAATACTTGAACACATTTATTTAATTCCTCAAGTTTTATGAAGTGAATTAACTTAGGCGTTGGAATATGTAATGACTCTAATTGTTTCATATATGTATATTCTTCTTGTTTACGTTCAAAGTTTACAGCATCACATACTTTCACAAAATATGTTACTCTGTTTTCTAATTCTATTTTATATTTCTCTTCATGTGAAAAACCTTTTGAAATAGCTGTACACTTTACAATACGAGGCCATTCTAGTTTTCTCTCTATCTCTCTAAGCATTTCTTCCACAACGTTCACCTCTATCAATATATGTACAAACTACCTAGTACTTCATGCTCTCGTTTACTTTCACCTTTAAACTCCACTGCAAATGGATTTTCGCCATGATGATTCAATCGTTCTAGTACTAGCCCTTCTCCAATTGGTTCACAAAACTGCACTTGAATGTCGCCAAGCGATACACTTTGACATTCCACATTCCATTCTTCATTTTTAACGATCTGGCTTGCAGTTAGCTCCATGACTTCTTTCCATTTCCGCACTGTTTCTCGAACATTTTTCACTGCGTAATGAATCGTTTCAATTTGTTGCACTTTGTTTTTATGTTCCGTGATTGTGCCAATGTTACGTAAATCGTTTCTTCTTTCTTCATCCGTTTCATTCCACTGTATAAAGAAAGGCAATTTCGGTCCGTTCTCTTCTTGCTTTACAAATAACATTTTCCACTCTAAAAGGCGACCATCTTTTCTCATTCGTTTCCCTTCAAATGGTCCTATCGTATGTAATCCATGTTTATTAAACTTAACTGCTAGTTCTTCAATTGCATCTGTTCGAATTGCGATTTGTAACATTCCTTCTCCATCTTGTAATTTCACTACCGTTTCTTGTACTAATGGATTGTCTGCTTTCTTCGCTTTTTCTTCATGCTGAACTGCCAAAAATTCTATATATGATAAATCAAAATAACATAAACTATTCCAAGTACCCCAATTTGTATGCTCTCCGCCTAGTACAGTATGAAATCCACGCTCCTGCATTTGTTTTACCGCTTCCTCCGGTGTACAATGTACTGCGTGAACGAGATGATCAAATCGTAACATGTCTTTCTCCCCTTTCTCTCCATCCTTTTATTGTATATTTTATTTTTATTTCATTCAATTTAAAAAACTTTAAAGCCTAGTTGATTTATACGATTAATATGTATTATAATAAAACAAATTTAATTATTGCTGATTGGAAAAACCAAAGGCACTTTTCTCATACGGGAAAAGTGCCTTTTTCATTTACTATTACAGGGGGATTATTTATGCAGAAATTAATTGTATTTGCTATTATTGGATTTTTCGCTCAATTGATCGATGGAGCGCTTGGAATGGCGTACGGGGTAACGTCTACCTCACTTTTACTAATGTTTGGTATCGCACCGGCTGTCGCTTCCGCTTCTGTTCATTTAGCTGAAGTCGTTACAACCGCAGCTTCTGGTGCATCTCACCTCAAATTTGGGAACGTTGATAAATACACCGTTTCCAGGCTTACATTACCAGGAGCAATTGGCGCATTTGTGGGGGCATGTTTTTTAAGCAATTTACCTGGGGATGTCATTAAACCGTACATTTCTGTATTTTTATTTACTTTAGGGGTTTATATTTTATTACGATTCATTATTCAAAAACAAGTTATTACTTCAAATAAACGTATGTCGGCTAAACAACTTGTTCCACTTGGCTTATTTGCTGGATTCGTTGATTCAACTGGTGGTGGTGGCTGGGGGCCGATTACGACACCTGTACTTTTAGCAAGAGGAAATGAAGCTAGAAAAGTTATCGGATCTGTAGATACGAGTGAGTTTCCTGTCTCACTCGCTGCAACAATTGGTTTCTTCATCTCACTCGGCTGGGAACAAGTAAGTTGGGTTTGGGTATTTTCGTTAATGCTTGGCGGTATTGTCGCAGCTCCAATCGCTGCATGGTTAGTGCGCATCGTTCCTTCTCATTTACTTGGCGTATTAGTTGGTGGCCTTATTATCTTTACAAACATTCGTACACTACTTACTACATTTAAAGTGGATCCAACTATTATTTCACTTTCTTACGTGGCAATTGGTCTTGTCGTTATTATTTCTATTTTCATTGCTGTTCGCAATCATTCCAATCGTTCTAACACACCGACAACTGGATATCCGAATGATCAAAAACAAATGCTTCCATAACAATAAAAATACCGCCCGATATACTTCGAGCGGTATTTTTTATTTTTCTAATTTCCAATTCATCATCGTTTCTGTAGTGCCAGTTCTCTGCATATGTAATTTCTCTAATACACGAATGGAGCTTTCGTTTTCCAGAAGTGTCTCCGCAATAATCATTTCTACCTCTCCAGTTTGAAAAGCCCAATTTATTAGTTCTCTTACAGCTTCTGTTGCATACCCTTTATTCCAATATTTCTCAATAAAACCGTAACCAACTTCTACTGTATGTTCCTCATTTGGTTTCCCTTTAAACCCTATATCGCCTAGAACGATGTCATCTTCTTTTCGAATGACATACCAGGCGCCCCAAGGTAATAAATCCTTATCCTGTTTTACATTTTCAACATGCCCTACAATATGCGGACCACTATTATATCCTTGCTCGTTAGCAACGTGTATACTCTCCTCTATACAAGGCACTATATAGAGTCTTTCTGTTTCTAATTTCATTTTGATTTCCCCTTTTCACTTAAACGTTACTCTAATTATAGCAAAAAATATGACTTTATTATGAATGTCGAATTATATTTTCTGAATTTTCTTTTAATTTTTGAAGGGTTTTTCAATATTTTTTGCGAAACATTTGTATAACAATTTTTTCTTTGCTTATTGTTACATAATAGTAGGTTCGGGTGGAGTTTTGCAAGCGTTTCCTATACAATAACCGATATTTTTTGACTTTTCCTAACAAAATATCTTGCAATATATTCAGAAACTCATTACAATTGCCATATATTAAAAATCTTAGCAATATATAAATCCTCATCAATCCGATGAGGTAGAGGTTGCGACTTTTAATAGTAAAACGGACGAGACACAGAGAATGTCTTAGACTCCGTTTGAAAGGAAAAGTTGCCGAAGTTTATATTTCTTCTCTGGAAATATGAGCTGGGGCTGTCTCCGAAAGGAACAGAACTGTCACGTTTACAAAATTACCGTGTAAACGTGGGGTGCTATCTTAACGGAAGGGTATGATGGGGTGGTTATTTGTGAAACGTTCCGCCAAATTCCTTTGGCGGTTTTTTGTATTTTTCTCCCCCGCTCCTTCCTATCTTACAAGAAAAGGAGTGTTGAACATGAATAGCGCAACGAATCAAGCTACCTCTAAAACAGAAACTACAAAAGGAAAAGGTGAATTAAGACGCGGTCTAAAATCTCGGCACCTTACGATGATTTCTCTCGGCGGTACAATTGGTACCGGACTATTTCTTGCCAGCGGTGGTGTCATCCATTCAGCTGGACCTGGTGGCGCATTAATTGCATACGCCGCAATCGGAATTATGGTTTACTTTTTAATGACAAGCCTAGCTGAACTCGCAGCTTACATGCCTGTTACTGGATCTTTTAGCACGTACGCAACAAAATTTGTTGATCCATCACTTGGCTTTGCACTTGGATGGAACTATTGGTATAACTGGGCAATTACGATTGCTGCTGAACTAGCGGCTGTAACATTAATTATGAAATTTTGGTTCCCTGATACCCCTTCTCTTATTTGGAGCGGATTATGTTTAGCTATTATTTTCCTTTTAAACTACTTATCTGTTAAAGGATTTGGTGAATCTGAATATTGGTTCGCACTTATTAAAGTCGTTACTATTATTATCTTTTTAATTGTCGGTTTCATGATGATTTTCGGAATTATGGGCGGCGAAACTGTTGGATTTAAAAACTTCACTGTTGCAGATGCACCATTTAACGGTGGTATTATGGCAATTATCGGTGTATTTATGGCAGCTGGTTTCTCATTCCAAGGTACTGAATTACTTGGGGTAGCTGCTGGTGAAACTTCTGATCCAGAACGCAATATTCCGAAAGCAATTCGTTCAATTTTCTGGCGTATTCTTTTATTCTATATCCTTGCGATTCTCGTTATCGGTTTATTAATTCCTTATACAACTGAAAGCCTTGCTGCAAGTGATGTAACAGTAAGTCCATTTACACTTATTTTTGAAAAAGCGGGCGTTGCCTTCGCTGCTTCTGTTATGAACGCTGTTATTTTAACGGCAGTACTGTCTGCTGGTAACTCTGGTATGTATGCTTCAACTCGTATGCTTTGGGATTTAGCTCGCCAAGGAAAAGCACCAAAATTCTTAGGAAAATTAGATAGCCGCGGTGTACCTGTTAACGCATTAATCGTAACATCAATTGTCGGTAGTATCGCTTTCATTGCTTCTTTATTCGGTGATGGTGTTGTATACATTTGGTTATTAAACGCATCTGGAATGTCTGGCTTTATCGCATGGGTCGGCATTGCAATTAGTCATTACCGTTTCCGTAAAGCATATATCGCACAAGGAAAAGATTTAAAAGACTTACCTTATAAAGCAAAATGGTTCCCATTCGGTCCACTCTTCGCCTTTACGCTTTGTATTATCGTAATTTTAGGACAAAACTACGGCGCATTTATGGGCGAATCAATCGACTGGAACGGTGTACTCGTTTCTTACATCGGTTTACCACTCTTCTTAGTACTTTGGTTAGGATATAAATTCACGAAAAAAACGAAAGTGATTCCACTTGATAAATGTGAACTGAAATAAAGGGAGACGAGCAAACAAATTTGTTTGCTCGTTTTTTATTTACTTCCCTATTTCTTCTGTTTTTGCAATAATAAAGGAAATATAAATAAAGGTTGGGATATCATGAACATTCGCATTACTGATGAAGCAAAAGCAGCTATACATAGATTAGAACGTGAAGACAAAAAGATCATTCGCATTAGAGGGACAATGACAAACTCTTGTAGTATATTCGTTGATGTCGATTTAATTTGGGATACATATGTTGCAGATGATGTTGTATATGAAGATGCTGACTTTATTGTACAAATGGATTCATTCACGAAAGACTACACTGGTGATACGGTGAAGCTTGATTATAAAACAACAGGTTTTAGTATTACGACTCCGAGTGAGACGTTAGTTTATGGGTTGTCGATTAAAAAATAAAGATTGTTTTTATTTAACCGCCGGGGTAAAAAAACGAGTTGAGAACGGTAATAAAAAATGATACTTTACCAAAGGATTTTTGTTTTTGAGTATTTTAAACAAAACCGCTTATGCTTCAAAAATGAAGTATAAGCGGTTCTTTCTTTTGAATGAACCAATAATAAACGCAATTCTACCCTTATTCAATGAAAAGTCTACAGCATTATTTCGATGAAGCTAAACATTCATAAAATCTATCCCTCTTCCATTTCTACTTGCTTCATATAATATTCCATCGCTTCATTAAGCCATTTTTGTTCATCTTCTGCGAAAGGCGAAGGTATCATATTTTCAAGTTCTTGCATATCCAGTTCTCCCACACTAGTATTAGCTAACTTTTGTATCAAATCTTCACTAAGAAATGAAAAAGACTCTTCTATATATTCCTTTACCATCTCTTGTACTTTCAAGTCCTCGACTGGTTTACCATATAATTGTTTAACCTTTTTAGACAATTGAATAAATGTTTTATCCAAAGCAATTTTATCTTCTTCTCGTTTCTTTGATAATTCTTCCACGATATCCGTTAACTCATGACGTTCCATCCATTCTTTATGTGTATGTTCTGTATTCATACCGTAAATAAGACTAAATAATACCCTACTATCTACCTCTTCTTCCGCTTCGACTAACTTCATTACTCTTTTAATTGCTTGTATTGATTGCCCAATTTGTTCTTTTTCTCTTTCTAACACTTGCAAATGGAGAGACAAACTTTCATTCAAATCAACACCAAAACTTGATTCGTGTAACAAATTAGCGACTTTATCTAGACTATAGCCTAGAAATTTTAAACTTATAATTTTTTGTAAGGTTATAATATCTTGATACTTATAAATGCGGTGCCCTGAAGAAGGATTTTTTTCAGGTTGTAATAACCCGATTCCATCATAATAATGCAAAGTAGGAATTGGTATTCCCGTTTTTTCTGAGAATTCTCCGATAGAAAACTTTTTATCCTTTTTCATCTAAATCCCCCTATTAAAATTATAAATTCATTATAAAACCTAAAGTAACTAGAGGTTCAAGAGGATAATTCAAGAAAATTCAAAAACGTTAAAATGCATGTAATCAATACGTATTGCACTATTTCATTTAATGGCCCAATTATTGAAGAGCATAACCTTCCCTCACAAATTCAAAGGACTTTCACTTACTTATCCCGAATATATAAATTATCATTCTCACAAGGAGCGAATGTATATGAATCTATTCGAGCACGAAACGTAAAACCGTTCCCCTTTCATAAGAGGTCCTCCTTTTTTCTTTTCTCACCATATCATTTACTTACAAAATAGGAGGATACAATTATGAAACGTGATCCATTATTTTTAACTTTATTAGAAAGTGCTAATACACATTTTAGCGGTTGGGATTTTTCTTTCATTTCAGAAACGGGCCGAATGAAGAGCGAGCCTTTATCATGGTCGTATGGTAGCACTGCTTATCAGCTTATGCAGCGTGCTAAATCAATGCTCGATATGGGTACTGGTGGCGGAGAGTTTTTATCTATGTTACAACCATTCCCGCCAACTATTTATGCGACTGAGGGCTATGCTCCAAACTTGCCAATTGCTCGAAAGAAATTAGAGCCTTTAGGGGTTACCGTTTTAGAAGTAACTGATGATACTGCATTACCATTTCAAGATGGGCAGTTTGATTTCATTATGAATCAACATGAATCCTATTCTGCTTCTGAGGTAAATAGAATACTTTCTCCTAATGGAACATTTCTTACACAACAAGTCGGTGGTCTCGATTGTGCGGAACTAAATGAGCAGTTTAACGCACCGCTAAATAACGAATTTGCAAGTTGGTCTCTTGAAGCGGCATGTAATGAACTACAGGAAAATGGATTTACTATCTTAGAAGCAAAAGAAGCATTCCCTTTCCAACGCTTTTATGATGTTGGCGCTATCCTCTATTATTTAAAAGCGATTCCATGGCAAATTCCTGATTTTACTGTCGAAAGGTATTATGAGGAATTATATCGTATACATAAAGTCATCTTACAAAAAGGGTATTTTGATGTGACGCAACATCGTTTTCTGATTAAGGCGATTCGCAGTTAATCATGGAGCATATGAAAAAGAGATGGTAGATCCATCTCTTTTTTATTTTCACTCAATATTTTCTACAGTTAAATACTTCGTTTCACAGTAATAGCCTTTGCCACCAACATAAACCTTTTCTATTTTATTCTTGCTATCGGTTGCTAATTTAACTAATATTTCAGAAGGCGAGTGTAAAGAATAACCTTGTTCAAATACATAGACTTCTTTTTGTAAGTAGTGCTGTTCATAAAGGTAGCAAGCTAATGCACCGTTTGAAGTTCCAGTGGCTGCTTCTTCATTGATATCATATAGTGGAGCAAAGTTTCTGCATATTATTCGATTGTCATTAAAAGTATATAGGTGCATCCCGACAACATTATAATACTTGCTGATTTCTTTAATTTTTTCAAAATTAGGTTGCAATGTATGTAATTGTGTTTCGCTTTTTATAGGAATTAAAATATCTTTTAAGCCCGTGGAGACAATTTGAATTGGGTATGTATTGTCTATAGCTTTACTATCAAAACAGTCAATGAACTCGTTTGGAGATATAACATCATAGAATATCGGTTCGTTTTGTTCCATGAATATGATGTCATCTTTTATGGTAATAGTAAGAACACCGCTGTTCGTTTCAATCGTATAGCGATTCTTAAAAAGTTTATTTACATGCATCAGTATCGCGAAAGAGCCAATTGTGGCATGCCCACATAAATCAACTTCCTCTTTTGGTGTAAAATACTCAATTTTATAATCCGCAATTTCAGATTCTGATATAAATGCGGTTTCCGCATAGCCCAGTTGTTTGGCTATTTCCATTTTTTGAGTAGTGGTCAATGTATTCTCCATAAATACCACTCCTGCTTTATTTCCACCTTTATGATCCTTGCTAAATGCACTTGCAACATAAACGGATATTTTCATAAGACACCTTCCTTCCTCACTTATAGTAAATTGTAGCATAGAACGTACTACATATATATATTGTTGGATAAATTATCCATAAAGCAAAAGACAAACTATTTTTTAGCATCTAAACTCTCCAAAAATGTTTGTCTACAGCCTGAGAGATGGGTCTACCATCTCTTTTTCCCCGTTTATTTTTAAAAATTTTGTGGTGGTTTCTAGATTGTTAAGTACGTCCACGTCTTGCAATCACATCAGCTTAATTACATAATGATTGTTATTTCTATTTGATGAGAAGTAGTACCCCTCCCCATCTTTTGCATTACTCATTATACTTTGGCCATCCACTTCTATTTTACTAATCTCATTTCCTTTCTTATCATATGCATATATGTAACCACCGGCTTTCATTGCATTTGAATAGGATACGAGGTAATCTACTTTTTGAATGTCTTTAAGTTCTGTATCACTTTTAGAACAGGCTACAAAAAGGAACATCGTACATATGACGATTATGACCAATGAATTGTATTTCTGGAACATATCATCACCTCACATATATAATGAAAGCAATCAGCATAAAAATACTGATTGCTCTTTAAAATATTTTATCAATTAGAGTATGAAAGTAATCTTTTTATATACTGTTTGTTTACATCATCTTCTGTCAAAAATGAAGTTGTGTAATGAATAATATTCCGGTTATCATATGTGAATATATGCTCTAACTTATTTTCTTCTGTTAATACTATTGGTAAGTATTTTGGTAAATTGCTAACTACACCTCTATTATCCTTATTTAATATCCAATCAATTTCTTTCCATTCTAATAATCCTTCCGCCGTACTTACTGGTGTGTCCATATGTACTCCAGCTGGCAGGTCAGCAAGGAATACGTACATTCCTTCACGCCCCTGAGGCTCGTCCTTGCTTTTAAAAACTACATTCCCTTTATACGTTACACTTAGAAGATCTATGCCTGTTTCCTCAAGCGTTTCTCTAATTATTCCTTCATATGGCGTTTCATTGTCTTCAATTTTTCCACCAACACCATTCCACATTCCCATATTCGGCTTTTTGTTTCTATTCAATAAGAGTATTTTCTTTCCCTTTTTAATGAAACAAATTGTGTACTTATACATACGTTCATCTCCTTTCCTTTTCCCTCATTTACAGATTTAAACTGTAACTTCCTGCAAAAAGTTTTTTATTATACAAACAATTGGTTTTTAATGAGGTATTTTTCTCATTTTTATTAAAAAACATTCTCCTTACAATTATATTTCACATAATATATTGTACAACTTTCGTTTCAGAAAGGAGTGTTCAAAATCGATAACATAAGCAGCGAATTTTTAAAACAATTTTACGATAGTCGAGTCTGGTTATATGATACACATTGGCTTGGAGTCCCCATTCTCAAACTTCCTTCTGATCTATTTTTGTATCAAGAAATGATTTACGAATTAAAACCCGACTTAATTATTGAATGTGGCACTTGTTATGGTGGTAGTGCACTATATTTAGCTTCTATATTAGATTTAATTGGAAAAGGTCACGTTCTTACTATCGATATATTTCCACAACCAAATCGTCCATCCCATGATCGCATTACGTATTTAACAGCTTCCTCTGTTTCAGTAACCGCTGTGCAAACAATATTAAGTATGCGCAAACCTAATGATGTAATTTTAGTTATTTTAGATTCTGATCATAGTAAAGAGCATGTAGCAAAAGAATTGTTGCTTTATAAATCTATCGTTACTACAGGCAGTTATATTATCGTAGAAGATACATCTATTAATGGAAATCCTGTTTCTCCCAATTGGGGGCCTGGTCCAATGGAAGCAGTTGAAGAGTTTTTAGCTACAAATAACAATTTCATAATCGATGAATCTAAGCATAAGTTTTTCATATCATTTAACCCAAAAGGTTTTTTAAAGAAGATAAAGTGAAACGTTAATAAGTGGGGTTTTGTAAATCCCCACTTATTCTATGATCTTCATTTTTGAAAAAGGATAATATACAAATTCCACTTTTCCTATTATATTATCTTCTTCAATATATCCTAAGCCGTTTCGACTATCTCTACTAATTTCACGATTATCGCCCATTACAAATAACTTATTTGGCGGGATTTTTGTCTTTTGAAAGTTATAAAACACTTGCGTATTATTAAACAAATCTTTATTTGTATACGGTTCTTCTTGTTTTTTATCATTCACATATACAGATCCATTCGTTATGTTAATTACATCACCAGGAAGTCCTATTACTCGTTTCACATAATATTTTGATTCATCCTCTTCCTTTATAATGACAATTTCTCCATGCTCTAAATCGGAAAAGTGTACCGCTGCTTTATTTACAAATACGTAGTCTTCTTCATATAAAGTCGGTTGCATCGATTTCCCTTCCACTTTACATAAAGTAAAAGAATGATAGGCTACGACCAAAACAAACACGAAGAGTATGTATTTCCCCCAACCTCTCTTAATCTCCTGTTTCATATCCATTCCCACCTTATTCAAACGCTTTTTAAATCAAAAAATATATCACTGCACCATAAGTCTCAATGCAGTGATATTATTTTTACTGGGCCTTGTTCGGCTGCTCTACTGGGACTGGATTTCCACCCGATCTTTTCGTTTTCAATTCAAAATACGCATCCAAAATCTCTTTACCAATCGCGGAATTAATTCCTGATTTGTCATCATTTACCCATGGTACAACAACTGAAAAAGCTACTTCTGGATCAGCATCATATGGTGCATAACCGGCAAGAGTTAAATTATAACATTTTTTTCTATTATTGTTTTCATCTCTTCCAATTTCACTTTCTCCACCATACACGGTTTCAGCTGTTCCCGTTTTTCCAGCTGGTTTATATGGTAATCCTTTAAACGTTGCAGTACCAGTTCCATCATTCTCTTGAAAAACTCTTCTAAATCCTTCTTTTACATGATTAATGTATGAGGTGTTCATATCCACTCGATTTAAAATAACTGGCTCAATAGACCGAATAACTTTTCCAACATCCTCTGGTCTATGTGGTTGCTCTCTCACTTCTTGCACAATTTGCGGTTTCATTCGGTAACCACCGTTTGCAATTGTTGAAATATATTGAGCAAGTTGCAGCGGCGTATATGTATCGTATTGTCCAATCGCATAATCGAGTAAAAAACCAGGTATGTTATCTGTTCTACCCATTTGACCAATCGATTCATTCGGCAAATCAATACCAGTCGGTACACCTAAGCCAAACTGTCTAAAATAGTAACGCATTTTATTAAATGTCTCTTGTTTAATGTCTAATGGATTGTTTGGCACATAATTTATACCTGCCATTTTTAAAGCCGTGTTAAACATATAAACGTTTGATGAAACTTGTAAAGCTCTTAAATCATCAATATCACCAAATTCTTTCCACGATTTCTTCGGCTTGGAGCTTCCTTTAAAATACATTGGTGCATCAAAGAAATGCGTATACGGCTTAATTGTGTCAGTTTGATAACCGGCTAATAATGTAGCCCCTTTCACAGTTGACCCTAACTCATAAGAACTTGTCATCGTTCCTAAAGCGTAGTCTTCTATTTGCATCCCGCCATCTTTATTTACAATTTTCTTTCCTGCCATCGATAAAATTTGACCGTTTTTCGGGTTCATCATTACAACGAATGCACGATCCATCATCGGCTCTGCAGAATGAAATGCTCGTAAATTCTTTTCAAGGCTTTGCTCTACTTTTTTCTGTAACTTCATATCTACTGTTAACATTAAATTATTTCCACTTTTTCCTTCGGTTACTTTTTCATTTCGAATCACATTTCCTGTTTTATCTGTAATACTTCTAGTCTGTTCTTTCGTTCCATGGAGTGCATCTTCATATTGTTTTTCAATGTAACTCTTACCAATACGATCATTTCTGTTATAATCACGTACTAAGTAATAATCTAATTGTTCTCTTGGCAATCCTTCATTTTCAGTAGAAACGCTACCA
This sequence comes from Bacillus cereus group sp. MYBK245-2, assembly GCF_051916145.1. Lineage (NCBI taxonomy): Bacteria > Bacillati > Bacillota > Bacilli > Caryophanales > Bacillaceae > Bacillus > Bacillus cereus group sp. MYBK245-2. The sequence goes on from NZ_JBQAGB010000007.1 coordinate 55,151, forward strand.
AGGATAGAACGAAGTATTTTATCATTTGGGTATTCACGTTCCCAGTCTACTGTCGTATCTACTCCAGGCAAGCTTGCCAATCTTTCACTTACGACTGCATATTCATTTTGACTTACATCTTTTTTAACGATTTGCGGCGTCATTTTATATCCCGCATTCATTTTGCTTTTAATTGCTAATACTTCTAGATCCTCTTTTGAAAGTTCGCTTAATTCTTCTTGTGTAATTCTTTCCCTACGTAACTCTTCAACTTTTTTATCTAATTCTTTCCCTTCTATCTCCTGCTTCCTAAATTTACTCTCATCTTCTTTCGTTACTTTTGCTGCTGCCCGCTTTTCATTTAACTGCATCCAAAAATCCTTTTTGTCTGTTTCTGTTAACTTGTCTATATCCTCTGGCGACATTTCAATTAACTGTGCTAATTGTCTTGCTACTTGTAAAACTTCTTTCGAGTCTACTCCTTTCATTTTTGTATATGTAACGGTTCGTAGTGGTTTGTTATTTACAATCACCTGACCTTGTCGATCAAACATTTTCCCTCTAGGAACAGGTGTACTTACCGTTACATCTTCCTTTTTGTTTACTTCATTTCTATACGTTTCTCCATCAATGATCTGTACTTTACCTAATTGAATTATAATAGCTGAAAATAAAAGAAAGACGATAAAAAATAGTACATTTAACCGAAAAGGAATATGAGTCTTTTTCTTTTTCGATTGTTTCTTCTGCTCCTTTTTCTGTCTCATTTCGCTCCCTCGCTTCATTCTATTAACATTTCTACGGAAAATCATTATGTATCAAATTTATTTATATGATATATATAGAATTTTATATTAATTACAAAAGAAATAAAAGATTTAATTTTCAGTTTTTTGATTTTATATCCTATTTATTACCATTCCCTTATTAAGGAATAACATGAATGTTATTCTAAAAGAAAGGTTGTATACTTAAGAAATAAATCAATAAAAGATATTACTAAGGAGAAAATGAAATGACAGATTCATTCACAATTCATACTAATGCGTCTCATTGTTTAAACTTTATGATTTACATTCAAAATATGTATCTCAACCAAAAAGAGAAAACAGGAAATTTACGTTTTCCTTACATAGCAAGACAATTCAATTTCTCTACTAACTTTGAAACAAATTTCAAAGAATTATGGCATTCACTTCGCAAACAAATTGCTAACGAACGATATGATTTACAAATTTTTCATGAAGAAAACCATATCTTCTATGAGAAGCTTTTTGACACCCAATTATGTAATGAAGACTCTTTTAAAGAATTAATATGTAGTTTTAAAGTATGGTGGACTAGCATAGTAGGTCAGCATTCATTAGAATGGTCTGTAAGTGAGTATAGTACGCAACTTTATAATGACTTAGTTGTATACTTAAAACAAAACGAAATAGAACCTTTACAACAGCTACATATTAACTTACTTTATGACGACTGTGTATTCGTTAAAAATAATACTACTTCTTACTCTGCTATTTTACCTACGAAACACTTTTTTATAAATTATAGAGACGTGGTTACTACATTATCGACATGTTTTCATGTTGCTTAATATAATGATTACTCAAATAAAAAACTGAGGCGGATACCTCAGTTTTTTCGATAACTTATTTCCTTGAAGACAATCCTTCAACAAATTCACCAATCTTATTTTGAAAAACATAATCAAAGTTATATTCCTGTCCTGTTAACTCTTCATTTACTAAGATGGTTGTTGCTCCTACTTCTCTCTTTGCGATTTGCGGGAATGAAGCGACAGGTTGTACTTTTAATGACGTTCCCATAACGATAAGCACATCTGTTTCATATAAACGTTTGACCGCATTTTGATATTGCGGCAATGTATCTCCGTATAACACAACGTCTGGATTTAAAATGAAATTACACTTCTCGCAGCGCGGCACTTCATGATCAATCATGTACTGCAAATCATATCCCGCTTTACACTTCGGACAATGTGCTGTTTGAAGTGTTCCATGTAGATCGATGACATGTTTACTACCACCTAATTGATGTAAACCGTCAATATTTTGCGTTAAAATCGTAATATCTTTTCCCTGTTCTTCTAGTTCTGCTAAAAAGCGATGACCACGATTTGGCTTATATTGATGAAACGTATTAATTTGAAAGATTTCTTTATAATGCTTCCAAAATTCTTTCGGACTTCGGTTATAGTACCCTCTTGATAAGTACATTTCCACATTCGCATCAGCATACAATCCATTTGCTGAACGGAAATCTGGAATACCACTTTCCGTACTTGCTCCTGCACCTGTTAATACTGTAATTTTCTTCGCTTTTTCTAAAATCGAATGTACTTCTTCAAATTGTTGCACAAAAATCACCTCTATGTATATTGCTATACTTATTATACCAGTTGTTTACAGGAGGTGTCGTACAATTCATTCTACTTAATGCGTCGCACCCCCAATTTCCACTATATCCACCTCAACGGTCATCGTTACCTCAACTGCCAACTCTATCCCTTTACGAATAGTAGAAAGTGACATACTCGGTTGCCCTGGATACTTGCTCGCTTGCTCTGGTAAAAATGGAATATGAACAAATCCGCCTTTTATTTTCTTATCACGCTTCTCTAGTTCATGCATGAGACCATAGAATAAGTGATTACAAACGAATGTACCTGCTGTTTGTGAAACGGAAGCTGGTATGCCTTCTTCTTGAAGTCTTTTTACAATTGCTTTCATCGGAAGTGTAGACCAGTAAGCAGCTGGTCCTTCTTCTACGACTGGTACATCTACCGGCTGGTTCCCTTCATTGTCAGCAATTCTTGCATCATCAATATTAATTGCGACACGCTCTATCGTAATATCTGGTCTACCCCCTGCTTGTCCAATACATATAATAAATTCCGGTGCTAATTCTTCTATATACTCTTTTAATACGCTGATTGATTTATGAAATACAGTTGGGACTTGTTTACTAATAATCTTGTATTCTCCGATTGTTTTTTCATGCAAATTTTTTGCAACTTCCCAAGCTGGATTGATGTTTTCTCCGCCAAACGGATCGAACCCTGTTAATAATACTGTTTTCATAGTTTTCCCCTCCTAATTAGAAACGATATACGAGACCGTACATAATAAACATATTTATGATAAAGATGGAAAGAGCGATTGGTACTTGCGCTTTAATAACGGCATTTTTATCTTTTAGCTCTAATAGCATCGCAGGAACGATATTAAAGTTTGCTGCCATTGGTGTAAGTAACGTTCCGCAATATCCAGCAAACATACCGAGCGCTGCCATAATCGCTGGGTTTCCGCCGTGCATTTGTACAATTAAAGGTAAACCAATTCCACCAGTAATAACGGCAAACGCTGCGAAAGCATTTCCCATTACGACTGTGAAAAGCATCATCCCTAAACAGTACGCCATAACAGCAACGAACGGATACTCTGTCGGTAACACTTGGCCGACTAAATCAGAAACGACTTGTCCAACGCCAGATTTTGCGAAAATACCGCCAAGTGCCGCTAACATTTGTGGTAAAATGACAGCCCAGCCGACAGCTTGTAATAGTCTACTTCCTTCTTGTACAGGAGTTGTTATCTTCGATTTTGTAATACGCATCGCCGCAACGAATGCAAGTAATGCTCCTAGTGCTAATGCTACTAGCGTTACTTTATCTGGATCAACAAGGGAGACATTTCCCCATTTCATTTTCCCTAACGTTAACGTACCGATAATTGTAAAAATAGGAATTAATAGTGCAGGCATAAAGATTTTATTTTTTAATTTCTCCGCATGTTTTACACGTTTTTGTACTGGAACTTCTTTCTCCTCTGATTTTGTTACTTTATTTAGTGAAGCTAACACAACCATAGCGAGTACAATACAGCCAACGTAAAACGAAGGGATTACATTTCCAAATAAAAATGTAACTGCAAATAACGCCCAAAATAGGCTAGAACCAAATCGATTTGGATGTTCACGATCGAATGCGATACGAACAGCGATAAAGGCAACGATTATACCTAATACGTAATAGATTGTATCCATTGTGATAATGTTCATTTTATATTGCCACCTTCTCTTCTTTTTCTTTTGCTTCCATCGTTTTCGCTATATATTTATCAAATCTTCTAAATCTGATCCAGCTCACAATAAGTGCAGATATTGCAGTTGGAATACCCCAAAGCGCCATATCCCATACACCGACATGCATACCTACTGAATCGAAGAATCCCTTCATTAATAAAATAGCACCAGTTGCGATAAAAATATCTTCTCCGAAAAACCAAGCTGTATTTTCCGCCGCTGCTGCATTTGCTTTAATTTTTTCTCTTAACTTTTCAGGAAGCTTACCGTATTTACCTTGCGCCGCCCCTTCGGCCATAGGCGCAACGAGTGGTCTTACTGTTTGTGCATGACCACCAATATTCAGTCCAAGTGCTGCTGATGATTCTCTTATCGTGAAATATGACATTAATACTCTTCCAGTTGTTGCGCCTTTTGATTTCGTTATAAGTGCTTCTGCTCTTTCTTTTAAACCGTAACGCTCTAAAATTCCGATTACCGGTAAAGTTAATATAATTGGCATAGACATATATCTATTTTCTATGAAAAATTTACCGAACATACTGATGACATCATAAAAGCTTAATCCTGAAACCATACCAGTAACAATACCTGCAACCATAACTACTAAAAGTGTATTTAATCTAAATAAAAAACCAACTGCAACGAGTAGTATCCCGATTAATTTAATCATTTCAGCACTTCCCCTCATATTTTTACTTCGGTGCACAAATAGAAATACCATTAAGTTCGAATGTTCTGTATATTCTCTCCGCAAATTGCACTGCTTTTTCACTATCACCATGTAAACAAATCGTTTTCGCTTGAACTTCTACTTTCTCGCCATTCACCGAATTTACATACCCTTCTTTCACCATTTGAAGCACTTGCTTTATCGCTTCGTCTTCATTTTTTATAAGCGCATTTTCTTCCGTACGACTCGTTAATGTTCCATCTTGCTTATACGTACGATCTGCAAAAGCTTCTTGTACGAGAGTTATATTATATTTTTCCGCAGCCTGTATAAACGCCTCGCTATTTGCTAATCCGTAAAGTAATAGATTTGGATTCATATGATACATTGCCTTTGCGATTGCATCCGCAATTTCCGGATTAGTCGCTGCCATATTATATAAAGCACCGTGCGGTTTCACATGCTGCATCTTCCCACCTGCTGCTTTCACAAATGCGTCTAATGCGCCAATTTGATATAAAACATAATCGTATACTTCACTTGCTGAAACATTCATGTTCCTTCTACCAAATCCAATTAAGTCTGGAAAACCTGGGTGTGCCCCTATCGCTACGTTATGCTGCAGAGCTTTTTCAACCGTTTGCCGCATAACAGACGGATCACCTGCATGAAAACCGCAAGCAACATTTATAGAGGATACGAATGGAAGAATTTCATCATCATTTCCCATTTTATAAGCGCCAAAACTTTCTCCTAAATCACAGTTTAAATCAATTGTAGTCACACTGTTCCCCTCCTAATTTCAGCTTCGTAAAACAATGAATTTCTTTAATAGATTCATATTTACTTCTTGTTCTATGTACAATTGTTCCGCTTCTTCAAGCGTAATTTTCTCAAAAGAAACATAGTCCCCAGGTTTTAGCTGGGCTAGAAGAGGTAAATCTACTGAAATGATATTTCCCATTCTCGGATAGCCACCTGTCGTTTGCCTATCTGCCATTAATATAATCGGCTGTCCACCATTAGGAACTTGAATGGTTCCAAATGTAACAGGACTCGATAAAATCTCTTTTTCAACGGCTCTATTTAAAATTTCTCCTTCAACCCTATAACCCATACGATCAGCGTAATTAGATACTTTATACTCTTTCGTAAAAAATGCCTTTTTGCTTTCTTCTGTAAATTGATCATATTCAAAATCAGTTATAACGCGAAGTTTAGGATACTTCTTATATTTTGGTCGTACGCTGCTACTAATTGCCCATTTTGTTTTTATGTGCTCATCCTTTTGTAAGTCTTGAATGAAACAATTTGCCATTTTTGATCGTTCACCAATTTGAAAATAATCTCCTTTTTTCAGCATTCTCCCTTCAATACCACCAATCGCTGCACGTATGTAAGTACTTTTGCTTCCCATGATGCGATCAATTTGTATACCACCTGCAAAAGTCACATATGCTCTGCAACCACTTTTCACTTTTCCAAAGCAAAGCATACTACCTTCTTCCGCTAAAATGGGACGCCATAATGGTATACGCTCCCCATTCAATAACGGTTCCATATCCGCACCGCCAATCGCAAGTAACGTCGTTTTCTTTATTAACAATTTCGGTCCCATAATCGTCATTTCAAGCGCCGCTTCATTTTCTTCATTACCAACTAACATATTGATCATCCGAAGTGCACTTTGATCCATCGCCCCGCCAACAGGTACACCGTATTGTTGGTAATGAAATCGCCCTAAATCTTGGACTGTTGTAAACATTCCTGCATGCAAAACTTCTACATCCATTCTTTAGCCCCCTCAAGTGATACGTACTCTTCCTTCGTTATTGGGATAAATCGTAAATACATACCGCTTTGAATAAAGGTTGGGGAGTTTTCTTCCGGATTAAATAAAGAGATTGGTGTTCGTCCAATAATATTCCATCCACCCGGTGTTTCAAGCGGATAAATACCTGTTTGATTTCCGCCGATTCCTACCGAACCAGGAGAGATTTGTAACCGCGGTGTTTCTTTTCTAGGCGTTTCTAGTTCTTTTGATAGTCCTCCTAAATACGGGAACCCTGGTGTAAAACCTAACATATACACAAAATACGTTGTTTCACTATGTATTCGAATGACATCTTCTACTTGTAAACCGTGATAATGTGCGACCTCTTCTAAATCAGGTCCATATTCTCCCCCGTAACAAACAGGTATAGAAATATGTTTCACATCTCGTTTCAGCTCTTCCTTATACGTATGTAACATTCCAGTTATGTATTGGCATACGTAATCATACGGTCTTATCTTTCTATCATTTTCCTTCCATACTTCATACAAATCATAGTAAACAGCTAATGAAGTAAACGACGGAACACATTCAACCATCCCTACAAACGGATGTTGCTGCAGCGCTTGAAATAATCGCTGCACTTTTTCGTAAGTATCCATTCCAATTCTTTCACCAAATGTAACAATAATCGCTTGATCCCCTAACGCAGAAAATTTCATCCTACTCCCTCTTTCTATGCCAAAAAGCCGAGTTCTTTCGAAATGCGATTCGCTGTCTCTTTTACCTTCGCGATAAAATAAGGAATGTTACTTTCGCTATACTCAATTGCTAATCCCGAAATACTAATGCCTGCTACAACCGTTCCATCGCTTGCGAAAATGGGCGCTGCTATAGCCGCTGTATGATTTTCTAACTCAGAGTAGCTAATTGTATGTCCTTCCTTTTTTGCCATTTGTAACACTTCTAGCAATTGTTTCTTATCTACAATTGTTCCATCTGCAAATTGCTTTAAATCCGTTTCCTCTATGTATTTTCGTTTTTCTTCCTCAGAGAAATACGATAATAAAATTCTCGGACATGCACCCGCATAAAGTGGCGCTCTTCTTCCAACCGCCGTATACACACGTACAGGTTGAGCACCTTCCATCTTTTCCACATAAATCGCATCATTACCATCTTGAATAATTAAATTAACTGCCTGCCCTAAACTATCTCTAAGCTCTTTCATATATGGAATCGCAATATTTCTTACGGATAGTCTTTGTGAAACAAGTTGACCGAACCGTAAAAACACGAATCCTAAACGATATTTCCCCTTTTCGTTTTTTTGTAAAAACTCCATTTCTTCTAACGAGCCAATTAAACGATAAACAGATGTTTTCGGCATACTTGTAAGCTGAACCATCTCTGTTAAACTTAGCTCTTCATGCTCATAAAACAACTCTAAAATATCCATTGTCTTAACTGCCGTTTTATTTATAATCATTCTATCTCCTTCTTGTTCCGAATTCCGGAACTTAAATTCCATTTTCTGAAACAAACATATAATTTAAAATTATAAAATATTCTTTCAATTTTAACAATATATTTTTCAGCTACTTAACCTTTATGTAAAGTGAATACAAAATGAAATTTAGAAATAATGATGGTTCTCTTTCAAAAGCTCAAGTTATGGCAAAACCAAACATTTAAATAAATAGGCATAAAAAAAGTATGGAAGAATATTTCTCCCATACTTTTTCTTTATAACGCTCTCACTTGTTTCAACGGCCAGAAAACAGCTTGTCCTTTTCCGACAATTTCATCTTCTGAAATAAATCCAAACATACGACCGTCTTTAGAAACTTCACGATTATCTCCTAAAACAAACACTTGGCCTTCTGGCACTTTCGTTTTTCCTGTGATTTGTTCTAACGTAAAGTCTGGAGTTAATACACGGCCTGCTGCTTTTTCTTTAAACTCTTTTAAATATGGTTCTTCCATCGCTTTTCCGTTTACATATAAAACATCATTTTTATACTCAACTGTATCGCCTGGTAAACCAATTACTCGTTTTACTAAATCGTATCCTTCTTTTCCGTGGAAGACGATAATATCAAAGCGTTCTAATCCACTTATACTATAACCAATCTTATTCACAAGAACTCGTTCGTTATTTTCTAGTGTAGGCATCATCGATTCGCCTTGTACTAATGAAGGTGTAAATAAAACACCGCGAATAATTGCGATTAATACAAGGGCAAACCCTATCGTCTTAGCCCATGAGAATAATTCTTTCTTCGTATTTTCCTTCATCGTTTCTCCTCTTTCTTTATTGTTTATTGTATGATTTGAACTAATTCTTGTACTAAATTAAGATCAATGTCAGCAAAACATGATTTCCCTTCTCTTACCGCTGTACCGACATGAGCTTGCGAAATGCCAGTTTCATCTAGCAATAGCTTTATATTTTCTTTCGTCACGCCAGCTCCAACTACAAGTTGAATTTGACCATCGCTTATCTTTTGCATTTCTGTTAGCAGCGGAATATTCTCCACTATATTTCCTTGTCCACCTGAAGTTAAAACGTGAGTCACTTTATGAAACTTCTTTAAAGTTCTCATCGCTTCCACTGGATTTTCTATGTCGTCTATTGCACGGTGATATGTAACATTTATCCCATCTACCACAGATAATAAATTCGCTAGTTTCTCTTCATCCACTTCATTCTTTTCATTTAATACACCTAATACAACACCAGCTACTCCTAATTTCTGAGCAACTACAATATCTTCTTTCATCATTTCAATTTCTTCTTCCGTATATGTAAAAGACTTCGCATGCGGGCGAATCATAACGTGAATCGGTATATGTACTGCTTCTACCGCTTTTTTAATAAATGCATAACTCGGCGTTAAACCGCCTTCTGTATAAGATGAAATTAATTCAATTCGCTTCCCGCCAGCTCGTTCAATTCGTTTTACATCTTCTAAACATGTTGCAATAACCTCTAGCATGAGATGACCTCTTTTCGTGCTTTTTCCTTATTATACAGTAGGTGAAATAAGAAGCATAGCATTCTCCTATAAAACTAGAAAAAGAAGAATGAAAAGAAAGATTTTTTCAATTGATAACATGTATTGGTAATCTTATATTTTTCATATTCTACAAAAAAGGAGTAACCCCCTAGAACGCCTAACTAGGTGTCACTCCTTTTCATTTTACAAAAACACTAAATTTCTCCGCTATATTTAGTTATTTTTCTTAACCACTTCATTATAATAGTGGCTAAAGGCTTCTACTAATGCGTCTACGGAAGCATACAGTTCTTCTGGTGTATTATCTACCCCTCCCATTTCAATAAGTAATGCATTTGGAGAAAGGTCTTGATTATATACTCCGTTCCCGCTTTTACGATCTTTAATAAAAATGCCTCGGCTTAAACCGTAATACTTCTCGTCTAAATATGAATTGATTGCCGTTACTATTTTTTTATTTTTTTCATAGTTAGGATTTTCTCGACCTAAAATAAAATAGAGTCGTGCATAATCCTTTCCATTAATCGTTTTCTTCGTAATATTTTTTCGTGCATCGTCCCTATGAAGATCAATAGGAAACATAATATTTTTATCTTGTGCTAATTTTTCTTGTAATATTTGACGAGATCCTTTGTAAGATTGGGCCCAGTTTAAATTTTTATTTCGCAGAAAGTCCCTCATATTTGTCGTATCATGTGAAACGCCTATTCCTTTTTCTTCTAACTTTTGTTTTAAATAGTTTCCGACAAACGTAATATTCACTTCATTATTTGTACTAGAGGCATCATCAGGTTTAGTAGCACCTGGAATGAGAGGAATAAACGACTCCCAACTATGTGTATGATAAATAAAAACTTTATTTTCGCCGTTATTTTGTGTATTTGAATTGTTTTCTTTCTCACTTTTTGGATGTTTAACAGCAGTACCTTTATCTTGAATATTCTCTAAAGGAATGCTGGATTCTTCAGGAATGTTCGTATAATCTGTTCCTTCCCCGGCAATTAATATTTCCGAATAAAATTGATTCATATTTGGAAGTTCTCGAGTTAATAAGCTTCGAAGGTCATTTACATTAATATTTGTAGAAAGTGAAAGTAAAAAAGATTCCAAAGACGCTCGTCCTTTTTCTTTATGAAATTCTTCTGCAAAATAACGATTTTCGCTGCCTATCATATACATAAGGCCTTTCGTAGAATTCGTTCCTAATAATTGATTAACATAATAAGATTTAAATACGTTTGAATTACTAGAAATGAAGAATGAAGTGAGAATACATATAATCGTGAATAAAATACATATCATTACATACTTTATATGAAATACTTTCAGTTTCACTTTATTCATTTTATATCTCCCTTCATTTACTATATTCTTACGCTTAATTTTTAAGTAATATGATTACTAATTTAATAGAATTCCCTTTCTATTAATTTTTATAAAAAAAGAAGATCCAACAATAGGATCTTCTTTCTCTTGCTAGTATGTTTTTAAACCTACGACCGAAACGCCGCATCCGCCAACATAGATAGTGTTGCATCATCCATCGGCGGATTGTGTAGTCCTGCTCTAACGTTTAAATAATAACGATGAAGCGGATTTTTTTCTGATAAACTTTTTGCTCCTACGATGCGCATTGATTTATCCACTATGGATATCGCCGCATTTGTTACGGCGTATTTCACTGCTGCCAGCTCTACTTGTAGTGACAGTTTATCTTCTGCCTCATCGTATTTTTTCGCAATTTGATATAAAAAGACGCGAGCTTGCATAAGCTCGAGTTCTAATTCTCCAACTAATCTTCTAACATTCGGTAATAAACTAATAGAATGGTTTAAACTATTTGGTTTGTATGATCCCGCAAACTGAACTGCATAATTTCTTGCTGATTGTGCAATTCCTAAATAACATGCTGGTATATGTAGCAACCAGCCAATACCCTTTTGTTTTACTTTTCCGTCCTTTACATCTGTAAAAAAGCGACTTTCTATCTCTACATTTTGTAAGACAAGGTCATGACTAGCAGTCCCTCGCATCGCGACGCTATCCCACGTTTCTTCAATGGATACACCGAGTGTATTTCTTGGAATGACAAACTCACCAACTTCATCTCGGCCTTCCATACTCGCTGAAATAATAAAATAATCAAGTATTGGCGCCATCGTTGTAAAGGTTTTCCTTCCGTTTATAACCCACTTCTCGCCTTGTTGAACCGCTATTGTTTCTGGTTTGCCGCCACGCGTCGGACTCCCTGTCTTTGGTTCTGTTGCTGCCCTATTAAAGAGCGCCCCATTACGCACTTCTTCGCAAAACCATTTGAACATCTCATCATTCCAAGAGCGATTTTCCGCTAGCTCTTTCACAATACCAAGATGCCAGCCAATCGATAATGCAGTTGCTCCGCAGCCTTCCGCGATTTTTTCTTGAAATAAAACGAAGTCATATAAAGAAATCGCACTACCACCAAATTCCTTCGGTAACGTTAATTTCGTATATCCGATATTTTTCAAATCATTTATATTTTCATGCGGAAATGATCCTAATTCACTTAGTTGATGCTCCCTTTCCATGAACTTCGGAATCAATTTATTTAGTTGTTCAATAATAAAAAATTGTTTTTCTGTTTCAACAAATGAGAGTGCCATACTATAATCTCCTTTATGCTCGATTCATCAACCGTTCATTTTGTCATTATGATTATATGAAGCTACCTCTCTATTGTTTCACTATTCCGATAAAAATACAATGTTTTTGACTAATAAGAAAAGTTCCTATTTAAAGATAGGTTCTTTTCTTATTAATCTCCCTTCAATGCCTTTAATGGTAACGAGGTTACATATCCAATATACGAGAATAATTCTTTAAAGAAGAATGGTATTTCTGTATCTAACGTTTTATATGCTGATGTCGGCGTTGGTGAAGCATACGCTTCAATATTAATATGTTTTGCGATTCTCATTGCGCGTTTCATATGAAGTGGATCACTTACAATCGTGTATGTGCGTATTCCGTTCTCTGTTCCAACTTCCTTCGCATTCTTTAAATTTTCTTCAGTGAAAAGGGATTTTGTTTCAATTAAAATATCTTCCTCTTTTACACCTTGTTTCATTGCATATACTCTTGCCGTACGCGCTTCCTCAAGCTCTGCCTCGAACTTTGTACCACCTGTAAAAATAATCTTTTTAATATTTCCGTTCTTATATAAAGAAATCGCATGATTAATTCTTTCTTTAAATACAGGAGATGGTTTTCCGTTCCAAGAAGCTGCTCCTAGTACGATACCAGCATCCGTTTTCACGCTATCATCTGTTTTAAAACGATAACTCCAAATATCGTAAGCTGCATAACTTACATATAAAATAGCAGAACAAATCATTAGTAAAAATACTTGAAAGATTCGTCTTTTCTTACTCTTCTTATTTTCTTTCATTTGTAATTGCCTCCGTACATCATCCATACTTCTATAAAAAAACATTTATATCAAATCGTTTTGTTTGAGTTTATTTAAAAGAAGGAACTTTACTTGTTATTTATGTATAAAAGGGTTTTCATTTAAAATTGAGGATTATCAATTCATTTTCATTTGCGGTTTTCATTACATGTTTTAAATTCATAAGTTTATTACCATACAACTACATTGTAACGAATTTTTTCTCAGAAGGGAACGATGAAACAAAAGGAATTAAAATAAAGTAGCATTTTGTAAGAAAAAAGGTATATTTTTTATGTATTACAAATAATATACCTTTCAAAACACGAATTATAGCTTTTCTTTATACAATTCTAATTTTTCTAATAGACGTGCTTTCACAACTGGCCATTCGCTTGTGATAATACTATACACAACCGCATCTCTCACATGTCCATTCGGTAATTTTCTTTCATTTCTAAGCACGCCCTCTTTTACTGCTCCTAACCTTTCAATTGCTCGTTGTGCTTTTTCATTTCTTGCATCCGTCTTAATTTGTACCCTGAGCATATGCAGTTTTTCAAAAGCATACTGGAGAAGCATATACTTACACTCTGTATTTATACTCGTACGCTGGACACTTGGATGATACCACGTTTGTCCTAACTCGACTGTTTTATCTTCTACTGAAATATTATATAGACGTGTACTTCCTACAATCGCATTTATCTGTAAATCCACTACAACGAAAGGAATTTGCGTACCTTTTCCATAACCTTGTATCGCTTTTTGCACATATTGCTGCATATCTTGCACACTATCCATTTTAGAGATTAAATACGCCCAAATTTCCCGATTTCCTTCTACAATCGAAAACAAAGTTTCGACATCATCACTATCCATTAACCGTAGCTTTACTCTTTCGTGAATGATTTCCATTTGTAAGCCCCCTTTTTCTTACTATATCATAGAAATATACATTTTATTATATGGATATTAAAATTAAAGTTTTAATACCTTCTTACATAATAATCGGCAAAAACCTCTAACAAATACCGTGTATATCCCATTATAGCAAGCTACATTTATATTGGTTTCATTTCATGTAAGGTTTTTCTTTTTCTAAAGGTCTATATACGTTCTTTAAAAATTTGCATACCAAAAACGCTATTCTTTCCACAAAAAGATTCTTTTTTTCATTTATGAATCAATTTTTCAGCTTAATAGTATGGATAATTCTGGATTAAACCAAAAAAATACTATATGATAATAAAGTGAAAATTTTACAGTTAATTAATATGGGGTAAATGGGAGGATATAAAAATGCTAGATCAAATTACTTGGGGAACGCCAGGCAGCTTATTATGCTTGGGATTCTTTTTTGCAGGATTAGGAATTTTCTTAAGAAGTATTACGTCATATTCGAAAAACAAATAAAACATCAAAAAAGTGTACATTTTAAGGTATTTAATTGATAAAAACACTAAACAAAAGAATCCTTCCTTTTATAGAAGGATTCTTTTTTATACCTTTCCCCTTTTTAAAGCAACAAATAAGCAATCGGTGTAATGATAAGCAACGTTAATATCGTTCTTTGTACATAGAGAATGATAAGTTCTGATACTTTTAACGGAATATCTGTCGATAAAATGCAAGGGATGGAAGCTGAGAAGAACAATATAGATGATACCGAAACAACCGCAATGACAAACTTTGTCACAAGTGGTGCACTTACTACTAATAATGATGGTAAGAACATTTCCGCAATACCAACGGAAGCCGCTTTAGCAGCTAAGTCTGCTTCTGGTAATTGTAATAGCCATGTAAAAGGATAGAAAATATAGCTGATCCAATCAAATATTGGCGTAAATTTCGCTAAGACGATACCAATTAACCCTACAGACATAATCGATGGTAAAATTCCCATCGTCATAATAAAACCATCTTTTAAGTTCACTGCAATATTTTTCATAACGCTCGGCGCAGATTTCGATACTTCTAACGCATCTTCCCAAGCGCGTTCTAGCATTTTCTCTTTATAAACGGGCTCTGGGAACCCTTCTTCCGTTACATATGTATCTGGTTTTCTACTAAGGGGTGGGAGTCTTACGGTGATAGCAGTTACGATGAATGTTACAACGAGAGTCGTCCAAAAATAAACATTCCATAAATGCATAATGTCTAATGTTTTTGCGATGATAATCATAAATGTTGCGGATACTGTAGAAAAACCTGTAGCGATGATCGCTGCTTCTTTTGTCGTATACTTTCCTTCTTTATACACGCGATTTGTAATTAATAAGGCCAACGAATAACTCCCCACAAAGGAAGCAACCGCATCGATTGCTGACCGGCCTGGCGTTTTCCATAACGGTCTCATAATGGGACGGCAAAACGTACCGATAAATTCAAGCAATCCATATCCGACTAATAACGCTAAAAACGCCGAACCAATTGGAACGAGTAAGCTTACCGATATGACTAATTTCTCATATAAAAACGGCCCTACATCTGGCGCAAAGAACCATGCTGGCCCTACTTTCACGCAATATAATACACCAAAAACGACGCCAACTACTTTTAAAATAGAAAAACAAATGTCTACGAGAGATGCATTCCATTTTTTCGTATAAAACGGATAAATCGCACCCATTATCATAACGAGTAGTGCGTAATAAGGTACGACACTTGGAACCGAAGCTCTAATCCACGACACGATATGATCAATCATTATGGAAGAAGCACCGTTTATTGTAACTGGTACGAAAAACATAAACACCCCAACGAGACTAGCGAGTATAAAGCGAAGAATGATCCTCTTCTCACTCCCTGTCTTAGTTACATTCCTTTTTAATTCAATTTCACTCAAAATTCGACACCTCCTATTATCTAAATATTCTGTATAATTATGTTAGATTCCTTCTTTCAATTTCTAATATTTCACCATATGAAAAAGCCTATTTTGAAATAGGCTTTTTCTACTACCTCTTATAATCATTCGCAATCACTTGAATCACACGATATGATTCGTCTACTACTATCTTATTACTAGTCTTATTCGCATCATATGTAATTAACGCTTTCCAAAGTGCCCATCCTCTTGCTCTATTCCATGTTTCTTCATCTATTTGCAATACTTCTTGAAATACCTTTCTACTAAACCAGTATCAATTTGATTCATTCACTATCCCCTTTTCTTTTGAAACTTACTAAGTCCATCTGTACTGCCAACATATTCAAAACCATTTCTCTTATAAAAATCATTTAATATGCGATTATGCCCTACACAATCTAGTTTTAAAAACTCTTTATCATGTTGTATATTCTCTTCTATCCACTGTAACATCCATTCTCCTATTCCGTTCCCCTTATACTTCCGTTTCACCGCAAATCTATGAATATATAATGAATTAGAAACTTCCTCTTTCCCAAAAATATATTCATCCCATTCATTTTGTTTAGGAGATACTGTAACCGTACCGACAATTTCATCTCCTTTCGTAACCACATATGTATATTTCTCTTTTATACTTTCTAGTATTTCAGCCGTAGCTTCTTCTCCTAACAGATACTGCCACTGATCCACTTCTTTATGTTGTAGCCACTGTGCCACTTCTTTTAATAGCGTGATAATGCTATCACTTTCCTCTTCCGTAGCAATTCGAATTGTATATTCTTTAACTGTAGTTCTCTCCATATTACGTTTCCCCTTTCAAATTCCTACTATACTGACAAACGTGTTCTACCGTCATTTTCTTCTGTAACATATTCTACATAAAACCCCTGATTCCGTGCGTTTTCATACATCAGTTCAATCGCTTTTTGGTCTTTCGCATAAATTTGTATGTATTGACCGTCCGCCACTAATACGACTATCCCACACTTACTTTCCATAAACTCTTCATATGTTTCAATATCTAGCACTATTTCTCCTTTGGGATATGCTTTTAAATCTGCAAAAATAAGATAATATATGTTTTCTTTAACTAACCTTTTTAACTCTAACCCTTCTACTACACTTGGTTGCTCTGGAAATAATGCCTCCTCCAATCCACCACGCGCTATTAAGTAGGACTCTTCATTCCCCACCCACCAATCGAATGAAGAAATATTAATCGGCTTTAACACTTTCCAAAGTAGATTATCATATTCATTTGGAATATATACAAAAAGCCCTCGTTTCATTTGTTTGCTCCTTGCTTATTTATTTTTATTTTCATTTTCGGTTCGTATATTATATATCAAATCTGATTACTATATTTTGCCGATATCTATGTAACTTATATTTCATCACAAAAACCGCTCCACTACTAGCGAAACGGTTTTCCTCTACTCATATATAAGTGTTTCATTAAGCATTCACTTCGTCTTCACAAAATAATATAAAAACCATACCGCATGATTTTGTTCATCGGCAGCTATTCTGCGCATTAACTCTTTCAAATGTGCATCCGATGTTTCATCTGAAATTTCTAAGTAAAAATCTACTGTCTTCTGTTCATCTTGTATAGCGAATTCTAATCCTTGTAAGTACGTATTTGGACAATCTTCAGTAATTTGTGGTTTCGGCTGCTGACCAGTTAAATTTGTATAGATTTGTACAAAATGATGGAAATGCTTGATTTCATCGTTACGAATTTCAAGAATTTGATTTCGTTCCGCCGCATTTGGAGCCATGTTGGCTAATTTCGCATAGCAACTTATTGCACTAAACTCTCCATTAATTGCTTTCTCAATATCGCGAATCAGCTTATCATTTTGCCTATACGAATCATAATAATTCGAATTATACATTGTATCCCCTCCATTATTCCGTATAACATTTTATGCAATTTGTAATAGCAGGAGCATGTATACAAAAAGAACGCTTCACTACAAGTGAAACGTTCTTTTTTCTAAGCGTTTAATTCTGTTTTATGTTCCTTTATTGCACTACGTTTGAAAGCAGTCAATAGAATAATAGCCATACTTACCGCACCAATCCAAACGAGTACAGTAAGAGGTGTACTCCAGCTTAACTCTTTTCCGAAGAAGAATATTTCTCTCAGTCCTTCAATCATAAATCGCATTGGCAACCATGCGTACACCCAGTCTTGATAAAATGGCGACAACATTTCCGGTGCTAATGATAATAACGGTGCCCCAAAGAATAGTAAGAGTGCGAATACACCAATTCCTTTTAGTCCAACTAATGAAAGTACCGCCGATATCATTAAGAAGAAACTAAAGGATGTAATAGATAAAAACAGTGCCGTATCAGTGAAATTTGAAATATTTAGTCCTACCATTCCATCTGCAATCCATGTAAGACCGAACCCAATAACAATTGCGGCAATTGCGCCTGTTACGATTTGCTTTAGTTTTAATACGAAGTTTTCGTTTCTTGTACGAATCGGCATTTTACTTATCGCGATAAAGATAAGCGCTGCGCTCGCTAAACTTGCGATCCATAACGGCTGGAATAATGAAATTGGCGAGTTCCCGTTCGCACTATTTTTTCCGGTTTCATTTACATTTGTCACTTTCTTTACAATAGGTGTTACTATTTTCGCAGCTTGGTCTGTTGTTAAAGTAGCCCCGTTTGCTTTCAATCCTTCTAATATTTGTGTACGAACATTGTTGTTCATATTATCAACTACAGTATTTAACATTTGACCTGCCATAGATGATGCTGCTGTATTCATTCCTTGATTGATGAATATTTCTACCTCTGGCGAAGATGGCTGCGGTGTTCGTAATGATGCTTGTTTTGTACTAAAGTCTTTTGGAATAACTAATGCTGCGTAATACTCTTGATTATTTAAGCCTTTTTGAACTACTTCTTTATTTTTCACTTCTACCCACTTCACTGCGGGTTCTTCCTCTGATTTTGATGTTTTTTTCATATTATCAACAATCGTTTGCCCCATATTCATCTTCGGTTGATTCGGAATTTCTACTCCTTGATCCTCATTTACAATTGCGATTGGCAAGTTTTTCGGCTGAGGTTGAACGGTTGGAAATAACGTTAATGAGAAAATAAAAACAACAAGTAGTGCAATAACTGGTGATAACCATAAAAGTTTATTTTTAAACATTTTCTTTTCTCCTCCTATCATTTGATTTATAATAACCAACAACGTGTTGTTTATTTATATTTTGAATTATATGTTCGAGTTGAACCTTATACAATAATCAAAAATCGTAAATGTGTCGGTTATAAGACACATCTTTGAAATATGTTGGCTAAAATGAAGGAGGGACATGCTTTGCGTGATAGTAATTTAGATTTACGTGTTGTTCGTACGAAAACTGCCATTCGAAATGCATTGGTGGAATTAATTGAAGAAAAAGGTTTTGACGCCATTACAGTGAAAGATATTACAACGAGAGCAAACATTAATCGCGGTACTTTCTATGCGCATTATCAAGATAAATTTGATTTAATGACGAAATGCCAAGAAGAAATTATGTATAAAATTTCCAGCATTGCCAAACAGAGATTACCTGAAGTGATTGCTGATCTTGGGTCAAACCCTTCCCCAACAATGCCGTTTCTACTTATCACTTCTATTCTTGCATTTCTAAATGAAAATAGTGATTTTATGAAAGCTGTATTAAGTCCCAAAGGAGATTTATCTTTCCAAACAAAACTGAAGGACTTTATGTGGAAAACAATATTTGAAGATACGAATGGCGCTCTCATTAACAAAGAGAATTTACTTGTCCCAAGCCAATACTTAGCTTCTTATATGGCATCTGCTCATATTGGTGTGATTCAGCAATGGTTAAATAATGGACAAAAAGAAACACCAGAGGAAATTGCTCGTATTTTATCTACAATCGCAGTTCATGGACCTTTTTATGCAGCTGGTTTGAAGAAATGAGTCAGCTATATAATAAAAGATCATCCACTATATTAGCGGATGATCTTTTATTTCATTACAACACTTCAATATACCCTTCTGTGCCATGTACCCGAATTCGTTGTCCGTCTTTTATTAATTTCGTAGCATTCTCCACACCGACAACTGCCGGTAATCCATATTCACGTGCGATAACTGCCCCGTGCGTCATAAGACCACCAACTTCAGTGACTAACCCTTTTATAGACACAAACAATGGTGTCCAGCCAGGATCAGTAAAAGCTGTAACTAATATATCTCCCTCTTCTAAATTCGCTTCTTCCATGTTTAAAATAACACGAGCTCTTCCTTCAATCACTCCTGAAGAAACAGGCAAACCTACAATCGCATCAGCTGGGAGTTTTTCTCGTTTATATTTACCCGTAATGATTTCTCCATCAGACGTCATGATACGAGGAGGCGTTAGTTTTTCATATAATTTGTAATCATTTTTTTGTTTTTGTATCAGCTCATAATCTAGTTTATTCGTGCGGACTACTTCGTGAAGTTCTTCAAAAGTTAAATAGTATATATCATCGACCTCACGAATGACACCGCTCTGCACAAGTTGCTCAGCTTCTTTCAATAATGCCTGCTTATATATGAAATAACGATTAATCATGCCGTATTTTGGATATTCACGATAACCGATAAAATTACGGATATTACGAATCATTTGCTTCGTCTCTTCTACTTTTTGTTTACTATCCGGCAAGTGCTGTAATCGCTCTATTAACTCTTCTTCTTTTTTCAATGCTTCTTGCAGTCCTTCTTCAAATTTCCGCTTACTCGCGCCATATTCAAAATCTCTTATATTATTTAAAATCATCGGGATAATTGTAGTTGGCTTTTCACTCCAGCGCGTTTTCGTAATATCTATTTCTCCGCTACATCTCATTCCGTATTTATTTAGAAAAGTTAGAATCGCATCTCGGGCTTCTTCTCCACCTTTAAACTGAACAAGTTCATCTAAAAAGCTATCATCTTCTACATGTTGTAAATACGTAATAACTTCTTGATACGGCCGAATCACATCAGCGACATCCATTAATGCTAAACCCATTTCAGATGTAATATTATTTTGTACCGATTGAGAAAGCGTGTCTGCTGCATTCTTTTCGCCTAGCCATTGCTCCATCTTTTCATTCATCCATGTTGAAGCATTCATACCAGCCATAATGACAGCGATACTTTGCGGATTAAATAATACTTTCTTTAATTGCTGGATGTCTTCCAAAATAAAATCAAGTACACCCACCCCTGATTTCGTTTGCATGTTTCGTTTTAACTCTTCGATGGATGCTTCACTATTCTGTATTAAATTCGTAACGATTGCCGGATCATTTTCGATTTCTGGTTGCGAATTGGCAGGTTGTTTACTTTTACTAACACTCTTTTCTTTTTCATCATCCGGCAACAATGTAATAAAATTATCTCGCTCGATTATAGTCGTTAATGCATCTCTTACGAGTGGATCTGATTTTCCTAAAGTGTTTATTAAATAATCTCTGCTAGCAGGTGAAGCTAATTGTTGCGTAGCATCCACAAACAGCCTTCCTCCCGCTTTACGCATAGGAGCATTAGTCGTTAACAGGAAAAAAGATAACCCAAGTGGTTTCATCGCATCAGTCATCATTTGTTGATGGCCAACTGATATATATACATGATTTCCCCCATCATTTTCTTCAGGAATTGGATATAAAGTCGTAATGGGGCGACTTTGGACAATATAAAATGTATTATGGGCTAAACACCATTCAATATCTTGCGGACAACCAAAATAAGCTTCAATCTGTCTTCCAATACTTGCTAGTTGTAATATTTGTTGTTCAGACAATGTTTGAATTTTTTGCTGAGCCGGATCAATCTGTTTCGTTTCTGTTCCGCCCTCTTTTAAAGCATACATAGCTACTTTTTTAGTTGCGATCATCTTATCGACAATTTCGCCTTCTTTTACTTTATAATTATCGGCAGAGACCAATCCTGATACTAATGCCTCACCAAGTCCAAAACTGGCATCAATTGATAACACCTTTCGGTTAGAAGTAACCGGATCAGCCGTAAATAAAATGCCCGAAGCCTCAGGGAAAACCATTTTTTGAACGACAACACATATAGAAACTTGATTATGTTCAAAACCATTTTGCATGCGGTACGTAACTGCTCGCTCTGTAAATAAAGACGCCCAGCACTTTCTTATATGCTGTAAAATCGCTTCTTCTCCGATAATATTTAAATACGTATCTTGTTGACCTGCAAATGAAGCATATGGTAAATCTTCAGCCGTAGCACTAGAGCGCACGGCATACGCATGTTCATTTCCAAAACGTGAGAGATAATGAGTTACCGCTTCCACTACATCAGAAGGGATTTCTACTGCCATAATAACTTCTCTAATCTTCGTACTTATTTGACCAATTTGAGCTCGCTCTTCCATTTTCAACTTTGTTAGCTGCTGCAACAAAGTGCGAAAATCTTCATTTTGTTCGATAGCCTTTTCATATCCTACTGTTGTCACACAAAATCCTTCTGGCACTTGTATCCCTTGAACGCTTGATAACTCCCCTAAATTCAAACCTTTCCCACCAACGAGTGAAAGCTGCGTGTTTTCTATTTCCTGAAAATCGAGAACGAAAGAACTCATATAACATCTCTCCTTACTTTGCATGTGTTCTTGATTGTAGCAGGAGTAAATGAGAAGAAACAGTCTATTTTGAACTTGATTTACGTGGTATAATTAAGTTAGGAAGAAATAATAAGATGCCCCAGCTGCTCTGTTTGGCAACTGGGGCACCTTATTTAATACCCGTCTTCAACTTAAATAGTTCTATTGTTTCAGCGGCTTTAATATATCCACCAGCATTTTTTAAAGTACATTTGATTTTATGACTATTTTCTAAGTATACATCATTCGATAATACTTCCATTACTGCATTATATAATGTCACTGGAGTAAGCTTTTTTAGATTTAATTGTATGCCAGCTTTTAAATCTTCTATTCTTTGGGCCACTATCGGTTGATCTCCCATAACTGGGATAACGATCATAGGAACACCAAAATATAAGCTTTCACTAGAACTATTCATTCCCCCATGTGTAATAAAAAGATTAGCTTGTTTCAATACCTCTAACTGAGGCACATAATTATAAACTTTGAAATTAGATGGGATATTTTTCAATTGGTTGATGTCAATATGTTTTCCTACGGACAATATGATGGTAGCAGGAAAATTTTTAAATGCTTCAAAACATATGTAATAAAAATCCATCTGTTGATTAAATACAGTTCCCATAGAAATATAAATGAGTTTCTCTTCTTCCTTCTGTTTAAAAGTAATTTCTTGCATATCTTTCCGTGATGTAATAGAGGGTCCAACAAAGGTATAAGAATCATCCAATTCCTCCACATCAGGTTGGAAAAATTCAGACGTATATACGATAGTAATATTTCCAGCACAAGTCATTACATTTTTCTTTTCATTCATAGAAAAGCCATATACCTTTTGCCACTCTTCTAAAATATGCGTAACTTCTTGATAAAGAGGTGATTTTTTGTCTACTTCATTATGATTGTTCATCAATGCGTTAAATAACTTTTTCGTAACTGCAAATGTTGTACATGAAGAGATTTTAGGTAAATGTAATGCTTCAGCTATGATCCATCCTACTGCAAAATTGTTATCATATATTACGTAATCATACTTTTCTTCTTTCAACTCTTCTATAACAATCTTTATTATTTTATCCATGGATTTTACCATATGTAATAATAGTTCAGAGGGATCTATTTCTCCATTCATCCTTTTCAACATGTCTACTTTTGCTAAAAAATTTTCATATGGACGAAACAAAGCTCCTGTTTTTTCAATTTTCTCCTTATACTCCTCTACACAATAATAAACAACCTCTTCCCCTCTTTTTACTAATTCTTCAATAAGTGCAAGAGTTGGGTTCACATGTCCTTCCCCTGGAAAATTAAACATTAGTACCTTTGCCATATGATAGTTCCTCCTCTTAAATTAAAAACTTCCTATAATCAAGTACGTTTCTCTCCTCATTTTAATAAGGGCACTTGTGATAGTAAATGTAATAAACGAGTAAGAAACAAAGTCAGTATACTGTAAAGTGAAACTTTAATCAGTGGGGGTCTTACTGCCCATTAAAGCGGGAGAAAACGACATCCCCCAAAATGGATTTTCAAAATTAGGGAACTATAATGTCATATTAGAATAACTTAAGGAGGAGAAAAATTGGACAATGAAATGAATTATGGAAGTGATTACAAGTTTATTCCGGCAACTTCAATTGAAAGTGGTCATGGCATCGAAGTATTGCTTGATTTATTTTGCTACACGATTCAAATCGTCAACATATGTTTTGTTGGAAATCCGCATACCGATAATTTTGTTTTAGTTGATGCTGGAATGCCTAAATGTGCAAATGAAATTATATCTGTTACTGAGAAGCGATTTGGTACAAATAGCCGCCCAAAAGCAATTATTTTAACTCATGGGCATTTTGATCATGTTGGAGGAATAATTGAACTCATCAAGTATTGGGATGTTCCAGTCTATGCACATCAAATGGAAATACCTTTCCTGACTGGACAACAAAGCTATCCTGAACCAGATCCAACAGTTGAAGGTGGTATGGTAGCGAAAATGTCACCTCTGTTCCCTAACGAACCGATTAATTTAGAAAATAGCGTAAAAGTATTACCTGCAGATGGAACCGTTCCTCATATGCCAGAGTTTAGATGGGTTCATACACCAGGACATACTCCAGGGCATATTTCATTATTCCGAGAAAAAGACCGAACTTTAATTGCTGGGGACGCTTTTGTTACAGTGAAACAGGAATATTTATATAAAGTAATTACTCAGGAACAGGAAATAAGCGGACCACCTCGTTATTTAACAACAGACTGGAAAGCCGCTAAAGAGTCAGTTATTAAGCTAGAGAAACTAAAGCCTCTAGTTGCTGTTACTGGGCATGGGATACCGATGTCAGGTGATTTGCTATCAACAAGCCTCAACACACTCGTTCAAGAATTTGATAAAATTGCTGTACCTGATTACGGAAAATATGTAGATAAAAAGGCACATTAAGCAAAAAAACTTTGGTTTTAATATTAAATAATTAAAATATACTTCAAAATCAAAATAGAAAAAATTATTAAGTTTAGTGAAAAAACACTGTACTTAAGCAACATCTCTATTATAAGGATAGACCTACCCTTTGTGAATAAAACTCGATATTCCGCAAATACTATCCGTAGTATAAGCCTGCTTCTTACCCAGCTTGTACCTCTTCCCATTAAAGAGTAATTAAAACGGGTTACGCTATATAAAAGCATAACCCGTTTTTAATGAAATATTTTATTCCATATACGTTTAAACAATGGAGGAAAAGGATGAAACATATTGTTGCTTTATTAATTAAATACACAGCGATAACTGCAGTATTACTAATCATACTTAGTATCTTTAAAGGCATTTCAATTCCTAGAGTATTACTCATTTCTCTTTTCCTTACAGGAGCTGCCTATTTAATCGGAGATCTCTTCATTTTACCTAAATACGGAAATATGATTGCTACAATAGCAGATGTCGGCTTAAGCTTCTTCGGAATTTGGTTACTAACATCCTTGTTTACTAATTTAGATGCTACTCGTAATATTGGACTTTCTTCATTTATAGCCGCTTTAATTATTGGTGGAACAGAAATTTTCTTCCACATTTATATGAAGAGGTTAGTACTGCGTAACGAGAATACATTAAGAAATCACAATCATATTCAGCATGATAACTATGCTATGGAAATGTCAAATGAATATATAGATTCTTCTACAATAAATAAATCCAAGCTTGAGGATACATCTAAAAAATAAAAAAGTGGCAAATGCCACTTTTTTATTTTTGTTTATTAAGCTTGATCAGAGTTTTTCACATGTAACGGAGGTGGTACTACCCATCCTTTTTTCTTACTTAAACGCAGCAAAGTTACACCTGCTTGCGCTTTTTTCATATGAAATTGTCCAAATAGCATGCCTACATCTTCTCGAAGACATTTTCCCATCACTTGACTACATGTGACAAGTCCAGCTGCTAATCCTGTAGAAACAGCTGCTGCTATTTCAACATCATTAATACGCGCTCCTGGAGGAATGTCTTCAATAGATGCAACTGGTCGTTCTGGAGGCGCAGGTGGTAAAGCAACCCCATTAACTTTTAAAAGCGCCTTTAATTCTTCTATTTCCGAATTCATGTCATTTTCAATTAAGCCTTCTAGAAACTTTTTCAAATCTTCATCACCTGTGTGATTCATAAATACTTGGTGACTTGCAATGGCACCTTGTGCAGCTAGAAGATAACTCCAAATATCAAATACTTCTCCGTAATGTAATGGTTCGTTTTGAGGATTTCCACTTAATATACCCATTTTTAAATTCCTCCCTTTCGAAAATATCATAATAAATATTGATTTCAATATTGAAATCAAATTTTTAAGTATGCTTTTTCCTGCAAAAGATTTTCTACTATGCATGGAAAACACCTTTCCAACACTGCGTGTTTATTGTTTAGGAAAGTAGTTTACAAATAAAATACTCAAAGATTATGAAAGAAGATTACCAATAATCTTTGAGTGAGAATCCATTTACTATAAGGGTTTTTATTTTTACACATATACAAAAGAAATTGATTTACATATCTACTATATTGTATGTCAATTTACTTAGCGGTTAGCTCTACCACCAAGTTGTTGTTCAGCCATTGCTACTAAACGTTTTGTAATTTCACCACCAACAGATCCATTTGAACGAGCTGTTGTATCTGCACCAAGTTGTACACCAAACTCTTGTGCAATTTCATATTTCATTTGATCAAGAGCCTGTTCAGCACCTCGAACTAACAATTCATTACGATTTCCACTATTATTGTTTGCCATATTATTTCACCTCCGATGTTTTTAATATGCTACAGATTATGAAATAATAATTATCCTTTTTATGGGAATTAGTTTATGAATAAATATTGAATTTCTTCTTAAAATAGTGCAGAAGACATAAGAAAGAAGAGTTGCTATAACATACTGTCATAACAACACTATGTATAGATTCCTCTTTACTAAAGATTTCTGATTTGCCAAGAGATACATATAAAGTGAAACTTTAATCAGCCCTCACCAATCGGGCTTTTACGTGCAGCCCGCCCCCCCACCTAACTTCTTTGCTTCCGCTGAATTTTGAGGTGGGGATCTTACTGCCCGTTAATGCGGGATAAATTTTGAAAAATGATTCCTAAGGAGATACGAGATGAAAGCTGTAACCTATCAAGGTCCAAACCAAGTACAAGTTAAACAAGTGGATGATGCAAAGTTAGAAAAAAAAGATGATATTATTGTAAAAATTACTTCAACCGCTATTTGCGGTTCTGATTTACATTTATATCAAGGGAACATGCCTTTACCGCAAGGGTACATTATTGGTCATGAACCAATGGGCATTGTTGAAGAAGTTGGTCCGGATGTTACGAAAGTGAAAAAAGGCGACCGTGTTGTAATCCCCTTTAACGTTGCTTGTGGACATTGTTTCTATTGCCAACATGAGATGGAAAGCCAATGTGATAACTCCAATCCTCATTATGATTCTGGTGGATACTTTGGTTATACAGAGAAATTTGGTAACCATCCAGGCGGACAAGCAGAATATTTAAAAGTTCCTTTTGGAAATTTCACTCCATTTGTCATACCAGAATCATGCGAACTGGAAGATGAATCTCTACTGTTTTTATCCGATGTTTTACCAACAGCCTATTGGAGTGTAATAAACGCAGGCGTTAAGCGAGGTGATACTGTTATCGTTCTTGGTTGTGGCCCTGTTGGATTAATGACACAAAAATTCGCTTGGATGCAAGGTGCTAAACGCGTAATTGCAGTCGATTACTTAGATTATCGGATAAATTATGCAAAAAAGATTAACAATGTTGAGGTATTTGAGTTTACAAAATTTCCTGATATGGGAGAACATTTAAAGGAAATTACACATGGCGGTGCCGATGTAGTCATTGATTGCGTGGGGATGGATGGGAAAAAATCACCTCTAGAATTTCTGGAACAAAAATTAAAATTACAAGGCGGAACTCTCGGCCCTATTCAAATCGCTACGAAAGCCGTAAGAAAATATGGAACAGTTCAAATGACTGGTGTTTATGGTGGAAATTATAATGCCTTTCCACTCGGGGCATTTTGGGTTAGAAATATTAATTTAAAAATGGGACAAGCACCTGTCATTCATTTTATGCCGGAACTATTTGAAAAAATAACAAATAAAGAATTTGATCCAAAAGAGATTATTACGCACAAAATTCCCCTTGAAGAAGCGAGCTATGGTTATCAAATTTTTAATAATCGTGAAGATGATTGTATAAAAGTTATTTTGAAGCCTTGAAGATTGGTATGTGGCTGAGCTTTTGATTTTTCTATGCAGTAGACTGCTCAAAATAACCTACTGCATAGAAAGATACTCTAATCCACTTCCATTACATCACTAAACTTAAACATTCTTTGATTATGAAAAGCATCGGTACAAGTAATCTCTTCCTTTTGGCATATTAGCATTCCTCACGATTTGTGCCCTCCTAATAATGTGTTTCTATATCTTGCTGTTGCGACGCTTGTGTAGGAAATTCCACGTAAAATACTGTTCTTACCAAATCGTGTTCGAATTTCGTCCATAACCTTCGTTAATCTCATTTCTTTTTCTCTTTGTATAATGTTATCGAAAAGCGAAATTTGCTCTTCTCCTTCATGTATTAAATTTGTTAGTGAAATACTTATCGATCGAATCGGTTCTCCTGTATGCCGCTCGTATAAAAAATAGGTACAAACATTATAAATATCCATCGTTAAATTTGTTGCTCTATTTAATGTATGTGCCTTTTTTATTCCCCCTCCATATTCCTTACTGTATCCAACTGAAAAATGAATCGTTTGCGCATATTTCTTTTCTCTTCTCAATCTGTAGCAAACTTCTTCTACATGCTCTAATAAAATAAAGATGAACTCTTCTATCGAATAATCACGAAATAATATTTGGCTTTTCGCTATAGATGTTGTTGCTGGAACGTATTTTTCTGCTATTCTGCTAAAATCAATTCCGTTACTATGTAGATGTAATTCTTCCCCTATTACACCGAATGATTGCTTTAAATATTTCAAAGGATACTGCGCTAAATTTCCAATCGTATGTATACCTTTTCGATTCAATTTCATTTCTGTTTTATACGATATACCCCAAAATTTACTGAGCGGTCTAATGCTCCATAACTTCTCGGGTATATCGTCATACGTCCACTGCACTATTCCATCCCTATTCTTTTTCGCCTCAACATCCATCGCTACCTTACTCAATAATAAATTTGGACCAATACCAATCGTACTTTCAATCCGTGTACGTTCATATATTTCTCTTTTAAACTTTAATGCAAACTCACGCGGATTACTCGCAAACAAATGAATACTCGCGGTCATATCCATGAAAAACTCATCGATACTATATTGATGAAAATCTTCCGGCGCAACATACTGTAAGGCTAAACTGGTTATGTAAGTCGAACATTTCATATACGTATGCATAATTGGATTCACAATAATAATATCTGGCCTCTTCGGTATTTCGTACAACCTTGCCATTTTCTTAACTCCTAACGCTTTAAGTGGCGGTGTTGCCGCTAATACAATGGACCCACTCCTGTTTACATCTCCTACAACAGCCAATTTTGTATATCGTGGATCAAGTCCTTTTTTAATACATGACACGCTTGCATAAAAGCTACGAAGATCTACACAAAGAATAATACGATTCGGTAAAAGAGAATAATCATACAAGGTTATCACCCCCAACAAAGAACGTTTGTTCTTATTATATACGAACCTACGTTCTTTTTAAAGGTATTTCTATGAAAATTTTGGTTAAAATAACCGTTATTACATTCAAGAAAAATTAAAAAAATCTTCCCTCTATTCATGAGAACTTTTTCAGTACTTAAAAATGTAAATAGATAAAAGGAGAAACAACTTCATTCTTCGTGAATAAGCACGGTATTTTAGGGGCCATTCTTTGGTATTCAAAAAGGCTTGTATGTAAATAGATATTTTCATAGTAGCAAGATACCTATATAAGAAAGACTTATTTTGAAAAATAGTACTATTTAGCAGTGCTTTTTTATAACAATATCTCGAACAGACTATTATGAATCATAAATTGAATACATCGGATACATTAAATTTATAGCCTTTTTTCGAATTTTAAAAAAAGCCAACAATTTTCTCTAATCGAATCTCTAATTACATAATTTTGTACGAGAAAGGAATTGAATTTATGCACAACTTTAATTTCATTTGCGAACAATTTGCTACAATACTTAAAGGGAAAAGTAAAATAATTCAAGGTGGTTGTTCGGTGTCTTTTCACCGCGATTTTAGAGTACTTGTACAAGGAAAACAAAGTACCTATGTAGTACCCGTCGGAGTAAGTTTTGAATCGTTGGATCAAAATGGTAATGCATTAAATTTAGGCGAAATTGCTATTCTACAAGAAGAGATTCCTGCATTTATGAAATCAATTGTACAACAAGGAATTATTGTAAGTGCTTTACATAATCACTGGCTGTACATGAATCCCTTAATTATGTATATTCATATCCAGTCGATAGAGCCCCCATTACATTTTGCACAAAAGTTAGCCAATTCTTTTTTGTCCTTAAGCAGCTATCCTATCGCTAATAATGAGGGGCAATGATTGGTGTTTAGGGTAATTACATTGTCTATATGTGTGAACATAATAAAATGATTTCACTTTGTGCCCAAAAGTAAAAAAACTACCTATCAAATTTTTAGATAGGTAGTTTTTGAATCTATTAAAGTAAAGTACTCTACTATTTTATAAAATACTATTCTCTAAACAAAAATACAGATTCTCAATTCACTGTGGCTTGCTTATCCCATATATTCCTCTAAAGTTAGTTTTTCCTTATATATTTTTTCAGCAACCTCTCCTATATAGCGTGAATATGCCAAGGCTCATACACATAACCAGTTATATTTCCCTTTGAATAACGAATGATGTCCCCTGCCCAATGCGCATTTTCTTTCATCCATTGTTAAGCCTGTTTTATGTTTGCTATGTCCCGTTTTTTCAAACAAAGACTCCCTGTACGTTCAGGATATCAACTTTTGTTTACTTCACTTTTTTTCTACACTCTGCATCTAGACGGTATATCCATTGACCACGGTAAGATTTATTTCAAACCCACAAAAAATAGATTACCTGCACACGAAAAAGTATAGCGTACAGGTAATCTATTTGTTTTTGAGATTAATAAAAAACTAATTTATTTTTTGAATTCTTCCATCAATAACAGACTGAATTGGTTCTTTTGATTTTTTCATATAATCTACTAATGCTTCAAAATCAGTTGGTCCTGTTTCAGCATCTTTCCCGTTTTTAAAGGATACAAATCCATCTCCACCTGAAGCTAGAAATGCGTTCGCAACGACGCTGTAAGTTTTAGAAGGAATAATTTCTTCTCCATTTGTTAGGCGCACACTTGTTACTTTTTCTCCATTAGGTTTGTTTGCATCCCAAGTGTATTGGATCCCTGAAATTTGAAGCATTCTTGTTATTTCTTTTTGCCATTGTTGATTTAAAATATCACGAATATCTTGACCCGTTAAATTTACTTTTATTAATTGATTTCCGAATGGTTGAATACCATATATCTCTCCCCATGTAATATCACCAGCATCTAAGTCATTACGAATACCACCAGGATTCATAAGTGCAATTTGAGATTGCATTGTTGCACGCTGGGCATCAGCAACTAAATTTCCAAGAGTAGATTCACCAGCCGTATTTAGTTTGCGATCTAGCGGAGCAATAGACTTACCTACAACTTCATTAACAAGAGGTGCGATTTTTGCTTGATATTTCTCCATCTTCTTCTTTATTTTTTTATCAGGCTCTATGCCTTCATGGTAAGTTGTAACAATTTCTGCTTTTTTCTCAACAATATCTTGTGTTTTACGATCAATCTTTACATCAACATCAGCAAAAGCCATACCGTAAGAATTTGCTTGTACGACAAGTTTATTATTAACAGTTCCATTTACATACGTGTGGCTATGCCCACCAAAAATAACATCGACTTCTGGATCAGTCTCATTTGCTAATCGGACGATATCACCATTTGTTACGCCGTTCCCATCTGTTGTACCTCCGTTATGCGCAAGAACAACGATAGATTTAACGCCTAGTTTTTTTAATTGCTTTACGGATTTGTTAATAGCTTCAACTTCATCTGTAATTTCTACATTCTTTAGCATAGTAGGCATAACAAGGTTAGGCACATCCGTTGTTACGACTCCGATAAATCCAACAGGAACTCCTTGTACCTTTTTTATAGTGAATGGTGGTAAAAATAAACGACCAGTGGATTTATTATAGAAATTTGCGGCAACGTATGGGAATTTTGCTCCTTTAAAATTCCCTGTTTTCTCATGGTATCCACCATAAATAAGGCGGTTCATTTCTTCAACACCTTCATCAAATTCATGATTTCCTATCGTTCCAACATCGAATTTCAAATCATTTAGAAATTCAATGGTAGGTTCGTCTTGTAATAATGCTGAAACAGGAGTACTTGCCCCAACAACATCGCCAGCATGTACTTTTAATGTATTCGGATTTTGTTTTTCACGATCACGTAAATAAGCCCCTAAGTACTCGATTCCCCCTGCATCTTTATTGTTAATTTTTTTTACTGTGTCTAGTTGCCCATGAAAATCGTTAATACCGAGCATTTGTACATCTATGTAGCGGTTTGGTTCTGTACTTGCTTGGGCTGAAGGCACAGCGAATACACTAGTAAAAGTAACTGTACTTAATGCTAAAGCAACTGGAATGATTTTTTTCAACATAAAATTTCTCTCCCCTAATTAAAATCTGACATAATACAATGTTATTTTAATATATTAAGAGGATTATTTCTATAAAAAATTCTACTAATTATAAAAATTAATAAGATTTTATTATTTCCCAACAAAACACTTTTTCTTAAAAAATTTGAAGATGTAAAACGACAATTTTAAGAGGAAGATGATTATTTGTAAGCCGTAGTCTATACTTTTGGATTAGGATATAAAGGCCCCCTCTCAACTTAAGAAACTTCACTACACAAACAAGAACATGTACATTTCTTTGTTTTGAGAATTATTCAAAATATTATCTTGATAGTAATATAACAATACTTCTAAGAGACTAAAAACTCTAATCAATACATGTTAGCTGTTA
Source organism: Bacillus cereus group sp. MYBK245-2 (assembly GCF_051916145.1). Classification (NCBI taxonomy): domain Bacteria; kingdom Bacillati; phylum Bacillota; class Bacilli; order Caryophanales; family Bacillaceae; genus Bacillus; species Bacillus cereus group sp. MYBK245-2. The sequence continues at coordinate 88,345 of NZ_JBQAGB010000007.1, forward strand.
AGAAGCATATTCAATCCGAAACTAATGGAGATTTATAAACCTAACTCAATATCACCATTTAAAAATGAATAAAAACTTCGTTATGGAAGATTTCGATTCTTTAAATTGATTACAGTGGTGCACTACTCCGCATATAAAAGATGCTCCTGGATTTATCCAAGAGCATCTTTTATAAAGTTTTATTTTTACTTATTTATAATTTTTCAGTTAACTATTACGTAGTTGTAATCAGTCCTTTAAAAATAATAGGAGTGCTTCATTAAATTCTTTAGCATGCGTTACATTTAGCCCATGTGTATCACCCTTTATTAACGTTACTTTAGAATAAGGAGAGCTCTAATCTTTCATATAAATATTCACCATTTTTATCATTGCGGGGACATCAAAACTTTAACTTGATGGGGATATGATACTACCGCAATTCATACATAGTACTAACCATATATCTATCATATTTTTTAAAAACAGGATTAATTAGATTTAAAAAAAGATTTCTTTTTCTTTACTCGTAATAAATCACCTGTCCATCCTTTGAATCGCATATATAAATACATACACCCTGTTGTGAAAATGATAAATAAGAGAGCGATTAAATAGCTATATTTCCATTCTAGTTCAGGCATGTATTTAAAATTCATCCCCCACAATGCTCCTAAGGCTGTCAAAGGTGTACTTACAGCAGTTAATACAGTAAGAGCTTTCATAATTTCATTCCCACGATGAGAAGAAACAACTTCTTGTAAATGAATCATCGTGTCCAATTCTTCTTGGTACTCTTTAACAAGTTGTAATCCACGCTCTAATTTTACGTGTGTTTGTTTATAACAAAGGGTGTTTGTTAAGTTTTCTAACCAAGCTTCTTTCAGGCCTTGTAATACTTCTTGTATTAAGCGAAACACATGTGTGTTCATAAATAATTCATGACGAATATGATAAATTCTTTCTAAAACTGCTATGTTATTATGATGATAAAAATCCCATAATACATTTCTAAAATTGTTTTCGAAATAGTCAACCTTTCGCAAGTAGTGAGATATAAACATTGATAAGATAGCACATAATCCTTCAGCGGAGCTATTACACTTTTTTACACTAAAAGAGGAATTATGTATTAATTTTTGAAAATCCTCTTCCTCTTTTTCCTGGACCGTTATCAGTATTCCATGAGCTACGAAATAATGAAGAAATTTTTGAATTTTGGCATCCTTTTTATCTTGATCAAATAAAAACGAACCATATACACAAGTTTGACTTGGTGATAACGTATAAACATATAATCCATTTTCACAAGGAGAACTTATTTTCTTTACAAATTGAGAGAAATAAGATGTTACATCACGAGGGATTATAGAAGAAAGTTTTTCAAGCTCACTAGTTTTCACATGATACCAACTCCATTTCGGCATTTTTATGCATTCCATCTTATTCTTCCTTTCTGAATCGTTTTATGTTTGATCGAATCATATTTGTAATATGAAATTTGTATGTAGGTATTCATGTCTTGGAGGAAAAGTTTTTAGATCAACTAAATTACAAAATAAAGTGAAACTTTAATCAGTGGGGGTTTTCTTCATCCTCCACTGATTATCAGCCTTCACCAATCGGACTTTTATGGGCAGTTGATCCCCCACGCTGAATTTTGAGGTGGGGGATCAACTGCCCATTAAAGCGAGATAAATGGCATAGGAGGTCTTATTCTATTAAAAGGAAGATCCCCTATATATTAGCTACTTTTATTCTCAATTTTAAACATTTCCTCTATATAAGCACTTTTTATCTTTTCTTATAAAGCATTTTTTATATGTGGAAAAGAAGCTACATAATTTGGCACATCTATTCAACGAAATCCATTTCGGTCGTTATTATAATTTAGATTCATATGCAGATTGATTGGTGATGTCCTCAAATACTTGACTTCCAATCATATAGTATCCATGAAGTGCAGCCTCTTTCGAAGCGTCTACCATACGGAAAGAAGAAATTTCACCTTGTATTTCTTCAATTCGTTTTTTGTGGAGATCTACTATTCCTCCTGTCCAAATAATAGTGTCATACTGGTCTAACTTAAATTGTTCTTGTAATACACGCATAACGTCTTGGAAGTGTGCATCCAACTCTTTTTGAATCAAAGTATGAACCTGACTTGTCTGAGGACCTTCTTCTCGACCTCCATATCCTTTTTCTAATATGTTTGGCATATCGTTAATATGCAAGTGATTACTTTCACCCGCATGATTCTGCACGATATTCTTAATATTTTTCAAAGGCTTGCTACATCCTAGTTCCGTCTCATAATGATTTAAAATGACATTCTGTTTCATATCTGTCATTTCTAATGTACGAAATCCACCATCAATAATTAAGACACGATCTCGTTCCTGAATGATTCCCTCTTTTAAGAAATAAGCATGTAAAGCGACCGGTTGCTGAAGAATCAAAGCATTTTCCACCGTAATAGTAATAAATTTACCATCAATTTGCACAGAAGTTTCTTTTTTTAGTGCACGTTGTAATTGCTCATGCTGACTACCAAAACAAGTAACGGGAAGCCCAGTAACAACTAAAGGCAACACGACATTTTCTTTATAATCCTTTGCAATGCAACCAAATATTTGTTGTTTAAATCGTTCGCTTTCATAATAATTTTCTATTTCTTCGCCAAATGGAGGAAGGAATGAAGCGTCAGATTGATGTGCTTCATCTCCCATGTAGTATGCAAAGTCTAAGTCTATAAAACTTACCTTTGTTAAATCTTCACTTTCAGCATGATTGGATACAGGGGCTAGTGTAGAAGCCTCACTCTTAATCGTCACCTCAGAATCTACATCCTGTCGATATGCCCGCTTAGTAAAGCCAATTCCTACATCAATTGCATACAGAGATTTCATACCTTTTTCCTCACTTTCTATTTTTAGAGTTAAATTTAGGCACTCTCTTCTTTCCCTTCTTTCCTATATTTCTTTTCATTTTTCGTTTTCTCCCCGTCTAAGTCCTTACTATTTTCATTTATTTCGTAATCCTTTTCATCTTTTTTCTTTTTGTTATTTTCGTTTTCTGTTAAATCTTTAATAGTAGAAATGACAACCGGTGTGGCTGTAAGCAGTTGTGGTAATGTTTGTTTCGCAACATTAGCTGCAGTTACAGAGAATTGTTTACTTGTCTCAGTTACCTTCTCAAATGTTTCCTTTATGTTCCCTTCTTGTAGTTTGTCTTTTACGCTTTTTCCTGTTGTTTGTATCACTTTCCGATTTTCTTTTTTTAATAAGGAGACCATGATTCCGGTCGTAACCCCAATCACAGCATATTTAAATATTGTATGTTTCATTTTTCTCATCCTTCTCTACTTTATTTTCTTCAATGCTAGAGCCTAAAATGTAGTCTATTTCAATTTTTTCTTAAAATAGGAAGTTAGCTTATCAGATGTTGCAATCTATTAGAGAGAATGATAGTTTTGCGTCTGCCTATCACTCGCCGTTAGTGTTTCATCTGTTACTAGGAGTAAAATTCTCCCTTGATCTAGTTTTTCTTCATATAAATTAGCTTCCTCCTTTAGATTTTTTATTTTTTTATTTAGTTGTTATGTAATATGTAATACACCTATTTTAAAGATGTTAAACCTAAATTTTCAAAAAATTTAATACAATAGGTTATTACTGTTTTTCAATATTAACGAGATGTCACGAGCACTTTCCTTTGATAGCAGTGCTACAAATAACGATTTGTTTGAAAGGAAAGCCCCTTATTTTATAGAAAAATTCTATTTGGAAAAGGTTACAAACAGAGTACAAGATACTTTTTTCGTTAATTAAATCAAAAGAAAAATAAAAAAACACTCCTTTTCAAAGAGTGCTTTTAAAAACATATAACCTAATAAAAATGAAAATATACAACGATACTAAATATACAAACTTTTCATAAAAAAAGATTTTATAGTATCTTTTTAATATCCATGTCCGCCTTGCCAGCCACCGTGTCCACCTTGCCAACCACCGTGTCCACCTTGCCAACCACCATGTCCGCCTTGCCAGCCACTATGTCCGCCTTGCCAGCCACTATGTCCGCCTTGCCAGCCACTATGCCCACCTTGCCAACCGCCGTGTCCACCCGGCCAACCACCGTGTCCACCTTGCCAACCGCCGTGTCCACCTTGCCAACCACCGTGTCCGCCCGGCCAACCACCACCGTGCCCGCCTTGCCACCAGCCTACATAGCCTTGTCTCTGTGAGTTCATTCCTTCGCATCCCTTCTTATTAAAAATTCAAATACTGTAACTGGGTATTCTCTAAATATAATTATGTATCCCAAAAATAAATGTATCCGCAAACATCTCGATTATTGGTAAAGTAATTATCTAATGAAAAAACATTTATTATTGCAAATCTAAGCTCTATAGTTGGGCTTTAGTTCTACAAAGAAAAACGATACTTCACTATTAAAGTATCGCAAAAAAAACTATTTACTTACATTATTATGACTATAACCCTATCCGGTATTAGTCACTCTCCTAAAATTGCAACAGGACTAAACGATTCATAATGAATCAATTCCTTTACTATACTGTGTTCTTTTAATAATGGAGCCGTTCACTGCACAATTTGTATTGTTTTCTCGTCAAAGCGGTACATCCCTTCATATACAATGTTTTTATAAAACATTAGCATTATTTGAAATTCATCTTTCACAATTCCATTTTTTACTTTTTACTCCAGGATGTCGAATCTTTTTTAATTCTTATAGATCTAAACTGATTCAATAGTGATTCTGGTGCAATTGCTCTGAAGTTTTTACACTAAAACCTTCTTATTTACGCATTGAAAAATGTTACCTATAACGGAAAAGCCCAATTTCTCTATTTAAACAAACTGCAAGTAACCACTCATCCTTAGAATGAGTGGTTACTTGGTATTTTTATATAAAGAGCCATAAAAATAATGTCAGCATAAGAAGGTTCAGCAGTAGAATAATGATGGATAAGAGCCTTTACACTTTTAATAAACTTTTGTATTATCATTTATATTTTCAATCTTAATAAATTCAAACTCTGCTTCATATCCATCTCCTTGTGGACTGCAAGCATAAATGCCAACTTTCATACAATCTTTTTCCTCAAAAAGATGAGCCATTCTTATTTGTTTCCATACTGTCCCGTCTAAGGAATAATCAACATAGTAATTATTTTTCCTTCTTGTTATGCGATAATAAAGAGAATTCAAATCTCCCAAAAAATCCTGACTAGACCAATCAGAATAGCCATTCTTTGTTACAACAACACCTAATTTACTATTGTCATCAGGTATATACTCAACCGATGTCTTTAACCAAGTATCTTTTGAAAATCGAACCATTAAACCTGCTTGATCATATCTATTTGCTGGTTTAGATTTTACTTTCGTAATCAATCTAAAGTCTCCATTTAGTTCATAGTATAAAAAATGTCCATTATCAACTTGAAATTCATAGTGTGTTTTTTGCCAGAAATCTGTCTCTTTATCCGGTTTGATTATTAACTTCGATTTATTGCTATTAACCTCCCAATCTTTAGGTGGAGAAAACCATTTTAATCTTTTATCAAATTCCGCATTATTAAATTCTTCTATTAATTTATATTGATTATCCATAAACAATATCCCCTTAATCTTTTATATTTTATTAATGAAGGAACTAACCTTTTTCAAATTAGGGTTTTAACTAAATCAAATACAAAAAACTCCCGTTCCTATACAAGGGATGAAAGTTAACCCGTGTTGCCACCCTAGTTAAAAACTTAAAAATATACGCCCTCTACTTAATTTATTAACTGCTTGTAGCTGGAAACGATTACTAACTTCACACTGAAGTGTTCTTCATTTCTCTCAAAGATGGATTCACAAGTTCCTTTTATCGCTTTCAAGCAATATACATTTTAATTATCATCACTTTACAATAATTCTGTTTATTTATCAAGGGATGTTTTTTAAAATAAAATATATTCATAATTAATTCACAAAAAACATTTTCTACTATATAAGAAGGTCTAATCTTATCTAGAAATGTTGTATTTTTCATAAAAGCCGCGAAGATATAAATAAAAAATAATACGATTTGCACGAAAGAATAACCATACACTGTTATCTCTCCTTTAAACACCTATTTAAGAAAAACTTAAGAAATTCACTTCTAAATTCATAAGAATTTTTTCCTATACTTAAAAATAAGTAATTTAACAAGAGGAGAAATGACCATGAAGAGATTTATAATTTGCATACTAGGAATAGGCCTTCCTATATACTTACTACCTTTCATATTACGCGGGGATTTAGACAGATTTAATCCGATTGCTGAAGAAAAAAATGTATACGCCATTGCGCAAGGTTATGGCGTTCCAGATTATCATTATAAAGGCCGGGCTATTTACTCACTAAAAAGTGTTGATGAATTAAGCAATGAGAAAGAATATAAAGTGGGAACGAACACCCCTAATGATTTTATTAGAAAAACTTACTTAAAGATTCATGTAAAAGGAAAATATGTTTATTCTTACGATATTATTGCAGAAAAGGATATTCCAGAGAAAATAAGAGAGCAATTGAAGATAGTAAACAAATAAAAAAATAAGCTGATTTTTTATCGGCTTATTTTTTTCATTCCTTTATCTTCTCCAGTCCAAAGAGTAGTCTTTGTTTCAGCATCAGCGATAAGATATTTTACCCGGAAATTTTTTTCCGTTTCTGTCCATGATGCTATTAAGTAAATTTGTCTATTAGGATTAATGTTAAGTGATTTTTCTTTGCCAGCCATTCTACTTACAAACGGTCCTATTTCGGATTCCATAGTCGATTGTAAATCTTTATATAGAACTGTTTTCTGTATATGATGTTCAGCCTCATGAAAAGGAACATAGAAAGAACGATACGTATGATTTTTAACCTTACTATAAAAAACTTTTGGATTTTCAAAGATTTTACTTGCATTGTTTTCTATATAGGAAATCTCTTTTGAAGAATCCGCTGCTTCTACCATCCCTTGTACACCTAGTAAAAGAAAGCTACAAGTAAACAAAACCGCTATCATTTTTTTCATATTAAACTCCTTCAATTTTTTAATATTTATACCCAAATAAGGTTATTTCATACGAATTGATCCATTGAAGATCTGGATATACATCAAAAATGCTAGCAATTACTAAAAAAAGACTCTTACATAGTAAGAATCTTTTTTTATAATCACCATCGATTTATTAAACCTATTATCATTGTTTCAACAACCATTCTTCCATTACTTTCACTGTTTCATCTCGTTGTGCTTTTGGCGTAATTAAACTCGCATTATCACCTTTTTGTTCACCATACATGCCAAAATGAGCATGGTTTCCACCTTTTATCATGTGCATAGTTGTATTCTTTGACATGAACTTTTTATTGTTTTCTATTTTTTCTACAGTTGCTAAAGCATCTACTTCCCCGTAAATTGATAACATTGGAATCGACTTAGTAGAGAAGTCATCTGCAGGATACGAACCTAAGAAAATAATCCCTTCTACCTTTTCTTCATGTTGAAAGGCATACTTAGAAATCATAGCTCCGCCCATTGAATGCCCCGCAACATACCATTTTTGAACTTCCGGATACTTTTCAATTACACTATCTACCTCATTGATTCCAAGTATCGCTAAGTTTAATGGTAATTTAGGCATTACTACAAAATGTCCATCTTTTGCAAGAGCTTCTCCTAAATAACTATAAGCCTCGGCTTCTACTTTAGCTCCTTGATAAAAAATAACCCCTATTTTAGCATCTTTCTCTCCAAAAGCTATATAATCTTCATCTTTTTTATCATCCACTAACGACAAAGCCTCTTTCGTCGGTTTGTAACTAAACTGAGACCAAACAAAAAAACTAATACTTCCTATAAGTAAAATACCAAGTAAAGAGTACAGCGTAATTTTTATCCATTTCTTCACACATATGGCCTCCCTAAGATGTATATATTCTATACTTTAGATTATCATTAATAAGCATAAAAACTCGAGCGTTTTTATCATGCTCAAGTTTTCATTTACGTCTTTAATTCATACTATAAATGGTCCAAGATAAATATGTAGCAAATGTAGTCCATAAAAAATACGGGATTAGCAACCATGCCGATACTTTAGATAAATTGGAAGAAAACATAATGAGAAGTAACGTAGTAATAGCGACTAGTAAACAATCTACTGTTGCTAAAAACAAATTCTTTTGGCTAAATTGAAAATAGCTGAACGCTTGATTGAATATATAATTTAAAAGGAATAAAAACCAAAATGTTTTTGGCTTGAATCCATAGTTGTTGTAAATAATTGCAACTGATAATGCAATAAGTCCAAATAATACAGCCCATATCATTCCGATTGTCATACCAGGAGGTGTCCAAGACGGCTTTTCTAACGCATCATACCAAGTACGATCAATAGGAAATAAAACAGTAGAAACGTAAAACAAACCATATGTTAGTAAAAATACTATAATACTAGATTTTTTCATAAACATTCTCCTTTTTAATAGAAGGTTTTAGAAACTTTATATGATTAGTATGTCCTTGTAATGGATAAAATTCTAATATTTAAATTCCAAATACATATTGTTTAACCTATTTCATACGAATTCTTTCATACTTTTATATGCACAAAGTGCTCTCTCTCGTGCTGCCTTATGATCAACAACTGGCAAAGGGTATGTATTGCCAAGCTGTATATTGGCCTTTTGTAAAATATGCTCAGGTGCTTCCCACGGTTTATGTATATATTTATTAGGCATATCTCTTAATTCTGGTATCCATTTTCTTATATACTCCCCATCTTTATCAAACTTTTCACCTTGTGTGATCGGGTTAAAAATACGAAAGTACGGTGATGCATCTGCCCCACTTCCAGCAACCCATTGCCACCCCATTGTATTATTTGCAATATCAGCATCTAATAGTGTATCCATAAACCATTTTGCTCCTTCTTGCCACGGAATTAACAAATGCTTTACAAGAAAAGAGGCTACAGCCATTCTTGCTCGGTTATGCATAAAACCTGTTTGCCATAGTTCCCGCATTCCTGCATCAATAAACGGATAACCAGTTTTGCCCTTCTGCCATACTCTTAATAACTCCTCTTCATTATTCCACGGAAAATGTTCAAAGTTCTTATTAAGAGGTTTATATACTGTAAATGGATAATGATATAGCAAATAATAAGAAAACTCTCGCCAAATGAATTGACGTATAAAGCTATTCACTTGTTGTTCAAAAAGACTACATTGTTTTTCGTTACTTTTATTTATTAAGTAATGAAACATTAGCTTTACTGATATTTGACCAAATGAAAGATACGGTGCCAACATCGAATGGACATTTTGATTTGGAAAATCTCTTCCTTCACTATAAAAGGTTAATTTGCTAGAGAAAAATTTCTTAAATGTTTTATATGCCCCTTCCTCTGTCGGATTCCATATTGATTCCATATGATATGTCCACGGTATGGTTGGCAGCAAGTGTAATTCTGAAACAGATAAGCTTGCTGGTAAAGAGCTTCCCCACTTTATACTCTGCACTTTGCTAGTAGGTTTAGGTATTGCCTGCTTTTGAAATGCATTGTAAAAAGGCGTAAACACCTTATATTCAGTGTTATCTTTCTTTTTAATAATCCACGGTTCTAATAATAAATGTGAATTAAATTCCTTACAAATAATACCTTTATCTTCTAAAATCATTTTCATTTTTTGATTAGATTGTAATCTGTCCGGTTCATAACAAATATTCCAATATACAGCCGTTATATCTAATTGTTCTATAAGAGAAAGTATTTCTTCTTGTGTCTTTCCTTTACGTATTATAAAAGTAGCGCCCAATGCCTTAAGTTGTTTTTGGACGTCTATTATAGCATGGTGTAACCACCACTTTGCCGCACTTCCTATTGAAAAAGTTTCATCTTGTATATATACAGGAAGAACCTCACCAGACTGAACAGCCTCAAATAGCGCTGGGTTATCATATAAACGAAAATCTTTTTGAAACATAACAATAATTTTATTTTGCATGGCTATCCTTTCTAATTCTTAAAACATAATAGATTCTTTATGTGAATACTCATCTTTTTTACTTTTGCATTATTATATTAATAATTCTTTGTAATCGTAAACAAACGTTTCCATAGTTATTGGACTTCTATCTAGTAAATTCGATAAATCTGATGTGACTTTTTTAGCTAACCCTAATTTTGCAGTTGTATATATTCCAATCATAACCCAAATAAAGTCACTGTTAAGTCCCTTTTGAATCATTCTTTTTCTAAATTTAAATATACTTGGATTTGTATAAGTAATATCTTTATTTATTATTTTTGAAATAATAGCAGCAACTTCATAATATGTTAATGCTTCATTTCCCGTTAAAGAATAAGCTTTAAATTCATGTCCCTCTTCGGTTAATATTTTAGCTGCAACTTCTCCAATATCCCGTACATCTATAAAACTTGTTTCCCCTTTACCAGCAGGTACTTCAATTATTTTTTCATTTCTTAATTCATCACCATGTTGTGATAATAGATTTTGCATAAAAAAACTCGGTCTTAGGAATGTGTAAGGGATCCCAGAAGCCTTTATGATAGCTTCAATTTTAGCATGAGGTACTATCGGATTTTTTTCTACACCTAATAAAGATAAAAATACAATGTGTTTTATACCTATTTCTTTTGCGGCATCTACAACAGGCTGGAAATACTTTTTTGCATCAGCTAGATGTGGCGGTCTTATTAGAAAGACTTTAGTAACACCTTTTAAAGCTGCCTTTACAGATGAAGGGTTTTCAAAATCAAAATACACTCCTTCAGTTTCTCTACTGCGCGTTGTGACTTTGAAAGTAGCATTTCTTTTTATTAGGCATTTTACAACCTCTTTTCCTACATTCCCTGTAGCACCTGTTACTAAAATCATTTTAATCACCCTTTATTTTTTTGTAAATTTTGAATCATACTTTGCAAAACTCGAACTGTATTTTCTACTTCCTTTTTAGGAATACTAGCTGTAGCATTTTTTATAACTTCATCGCTTACATTTTCTATCTCCTGTATTAATCCCTTAGTTTCATCTGTTAAAAATATTAAATGTGACCGTTTATCTTTAGGATTATGTTTTATAAGAATCCATTCTTTTTGCAATAATCTTTGTATAATTCCGGTTACTGTTGGACGGTCTGCTAAGAGCCTTTCAGCAATCATAGCCGGGGTGGTTCCATTTGGATAAAGAGATATATCCTTTAACACAGACCATTGCTGAGCTGTTATTTTATATTCTCTTAATTGATTTGATAATTCTGTTTTCGTCATTATACTTACCTTGTGTAATAAATAGCCTAAATTATTCATATAACCTCCAATATAGTTAGTACACTAATTATATAGTTAGTATACTAACTATAATGTGTAATTACAAACTTCAATTAATAGTTTATATATATAAAATATATCAAGTTCTTATTTTGTACTATTTCATATTATATTTAAAATCTTCTTTAATCCTGTTTTGCATGTATTGTACACTCTATATACAAAGGTTATTTCCTTGCTGTTACTTTAAATAAGCATTTGCAATTGTATCTAGCATAGGTATTTTTTATTGTCCGATTAGTCATATTTATTCTTAATTCTGCAAAATAAAAAAGAAAATGGAGCGAAAGATGAAAAAACAATTTGATAAACAATCAAACTTAAATACATCTATGGATTCAACAATCCTATGGACTTTTCAAAACCAAAATGCTATAAATACACTTTTGAATGAAGGTAAGCTTATAGCCGATCCTATTTTTGTTAGTAAAGAAGATTGCACAGCATATAAATACATTGTAAGACACATGAAACAGAAAGGCATTGACTTCATTATAGATTTCCCCATTTGGGCATGGCATTCATGCAATGGTTACCAAAAGAAGCCTACTTTTGAGACTGCAAGGGAATTACTATCAGATATTCAATTAGAGAAAGAAATATACCTCATCGAATTTAAATGTCCTAATTTTTTATTCATGTTAACAAACTATAGTGGATGGTGCGACATTTATTTTAAACTTACTGGCAATCCTAAAGCAAGTATAACAAATGATGAAGAAAAATACTTATTTAATCTTTATCCCGCCATTGAGGAAGAATGGGAATATCATCATATCCAAGCAACTCTACCCTACCTAAAAAAAGAGTGGCTTATACAAATAACAGAACTTAGTAAGATGAATGGGTTTAACAAATAATATTGTTTATGAATGCTTTATTTAAGCATTCATAAACATAATAAATAATCACATTAAACTAATACATTTAAAATAGCGGTTTTTATAACGGAAACCTAAATAAGCTCCTTACTACTATAATTTTGTATACATGCAGCTTATTCATTTAGTTTTGGTCTAGTTTGTAAATATAAATTCAAATCTGGACTTGAACCGCTAATAATTACATCTCGAACAATTTTAGAAAGTACCATACTATATACTAATCCATTATCTCCATACGCATAGATAAAGTGACAATTTGGAAATTCTTCATACATTCCAATTATAGGTAAACCATCATGAGTACCACCATAAAAAGCACTTAAATAAAATTCAGGTTCAACTGTTATATTTGGAAAGAGCTTATTAAATTCATTCACTAATTTCTCTTTTTTATGGATTAATTTTGAATCTCTTTCTTGAGCAATGTTTGTATCTTCATCTAACCCACCTATAATAATCCTGTTATCTGCAGTAGTTCTCATATAAATATATGGTCTCGCAGTTTCCCAAATGAGAGTACGTTTATACCAAGAAGATAAATCTTCTACAGGATTAGTAACAATTGCATATGAGCTAATCAGTGTAGCGTTCTTTTCCTTTTTAAATTCCAATCCTTCATATCCTGCAGCCACAATTACTTTATCGGCAGTAATAGAATTGCCTCCCTTTGTATAAAAGATAGCACATTCTTTCTCTAACTTTTTGCCAACAATCTCTGTATCTTCATAAATGTGAACTCCTTTATTAGAGGCTTGTTCTAATAAACTATGTGTAAATTTATAAGGGTTTATTTCACCATCATTATACGTATAAATAGCTGCACGTTTTTTAAATGGATATCTCTGTCCAATTTGTTTTTCTGATAACCAAGCCGCTTTAAAATCATGCTTATGTAAATAATACAGTTCCTTTTCTAATTTCTTTATATCCTCTTCATAACTTGCATAATATAAACTGTCCCGTCGTTTAAAGTCAGAGCAATAAGGCAAGTTTTGATCAGCATATTCAATATCATTAATAGCTTGTTCACATAATTTCATATGCTTAACTGCATACTCTTCTCCAAATGTATTTACAAGTTCAAAAAACATCTTATCACCTAAATATTGAATAAGTGCTGTATTTGTAAGGTTACTTCCATGTCCTACCTTTCTTTTATCAACGATAACAATATTTAAATCTGATTCACTCAAATAGTATGCGGATTGAGCACCCGAACTTCCTGCTCCTATTATGAGTACGTCACATTTTATATCTTCTTCCAAACGGGGGTAAGAAGGTGTATTAGAAAAAGTTGTGTTCCAATATAATTTCCCTTTCTGTAAATCCATTTTAAGTGCACCATCCTAAATAAAATAGTTATATCCCCATCTGTATCTCCAAATCATTCTTACTATATACTTCTTATCAAAATTATCTTGCTACCATTAGATTATTAGTACAATATTTTTGTCCGCTCATATTTGGTATTAAACTAAGCTTATAAAAAGTTAATAGTAGATATATTATTTATTTTCATTTAGAAATTTAAGAACTTGGTTAAAAGCTTCTTGACCTGCTGGCGTGTTCATTTTAAATTGAAATTCATGCGCTAACTCGCCAGAGATATTTTTATCAAAGAAAAGTGTATCTACAGGTACTCCTTTATTTTGTAAAGTAGAAGCTAATGCTTTAGCTTGATCTTCAAATGATGCAGTATTTCCATCTGTGATGAACGTTGGTGGGTAATCTTTTGTAACGTGTTTATAAATAGAGGCGATTTCTATTTCAGGTAATGTTTCAAACTTCTTTTTCCCAAAGTAAGCCCAACCAGTAGTACGCATAAAGTCTTGTACTTCTTTGGATGTTTCCATTTTAGCTAATGCAGGCATATTATACGGACCGCAAAATAGAAGTATACCTTTAATTGTAGAAGGAGCAACAACAGCGTCAATTCCGGTTAACTTCGCATAATCTGGAGATGTTTGAATAGTAACGAATTGTCCAGATATTTGCGCTCCAGCAGAATCTCCTGCAAAATACAGGTCATCTAGTTTTACATTATATTTCTTTGCATTTTCTTTTATATATTCGTAAGCCTCACCAAGTTGTAGTACTGGTGTAGGATACTTTCTTTTAGGAGCAAGAGCATAATTTATATTTATCACTGTATAACCACGAGCAGCTAATTCTACTGCATAACCAGTAATGTCTGATTTATCTCCACCTACAAATCCACCCCCATGTACCCAAAAAATAACAGATGTTTTTCCCGTAAGATTTTTGGGATAAATAATGTCTAATGTACCATCAGGAAATTTAGAATTATAATTGATATCTTTAACAATCCGTGTCTCTTTTAGAGCGTTTTTATAATTATTAGATTGAACAAACATTCCACCTTCAAATGCTTTTTTTATGAGAAACGCTTTCGGAATAGGTGAAACATTCCAAAAAACAACCCCCGCAATAAGCAATCCGAAAACAATACAAATAGTTAGCAACATTCTTTTTTTCCATATCACTTTAGGTTTTAACTGTTTTATTCTCATAATTAAAGAATCTCCATTCTTTTTAGTAATAATCTTAAAATAAATCACAACATACCTTTCTATTTTACGATTAACTTTATTTTCGCCTGCTAATCCGCATTTAAAATTTCATGCAAAAAGTTATATATTTTTATTATGTACATATTAGGTACCTTCTATAAAACACATTAAAAATTCAAACAAAAAAAGCAAAAGATCCTCATTTATAGAAGATTTCTTTTGCTCTTTGTAAAAGACACAAGTCCAAATATTTAACATATTACAATATCCACTAAATAAAAGTTGCTTATCTATCGATAACTTACACGTAAGAATGCATTCGTTTCACTACTTTATTAGTAGAAACTTTAACAACCGTTTCTTTTCCCCCTGTTCTATCAATCTTGAAACCATGAACTTTAACATCAGACGGTACAAGTGGATGATGACAAATCATATCTATACTCTTCTCAATATTTTCACTAACATTTTCTTTTCCACTTAGCCATTCCTCAAGGCTGCCACTTGAAAATTCAGGCATACAATTTTCAAAGAGATAGTCTAGTTCCTTGTTATTTTTTATGGAATCACGTTGAATTTGTAGATTAACTACATTAGTTTCTTTATCCTCTATTCCGACAACAAAAATTTCTTCCACATTTTCTTCATAAATAGCAATAATAATAGACCTCATTATATCTCCAAAAGGATGTACAATTACAGAATCGCAGCTGTGTATAGTCAACATATTTTCTCTTTGAATGTTAGTTACTTGTTGTATGATAGGCTCTATTCCTTGTTCCATGTCTGTTAACAATAAAACCTTTTTATTCTTCGAATTCATATATAGCACTCCTTCTTCATGATTATATTTATGAAACTTTTAAACTAGTAACAATGATTCATTACATGATTGTTACCAGTTTTTCCAGCGTCCCTCTGGATCAACACTTGCAAGTCTAACCCAACCATTTTGAACTTTTTCTCGAAATGTGAAATCATTATTTAGCAAACGTTCTATATATTTAGTAGGCGCTTGAATTACAATTAGTAAACGAAGTGGTGAATGATACGTCTCACGATCTGACTGCATAACGGATTGCCAAGGTAAACCTGGCAACAAATCACTTGCATTTCCTTGCATAACACCGAGACCTGCCGTGACGGTTTGTGTTGTTTTGTTTCCACTACCATAATAATGAGGGGCTACAGTTGAAGCGTAATATTGTAGATTGATCCACTGCGCTACTGTTCCTGGTCCCGCTATGATGTTAGCTAATATATCGCCACTTTCATCCTGTTTCCAATCATAATTATGAAGGAAAGCTCTACCTTCTAAGTCACAATCTTGAGTCAATTCACGCTGCCCGATAATAAAAGATGCATTACGAGCTAATCCCCATTCCGGACGTATTTCACTCCAATCTTCTGCAAATCGGTGTGCCTCTTTACTCGCATTTTTTATTTTCATTTTAAAATTAGGTAATTGCGTTAAACGCTCTCTATTTGCCTCTTGGCTCACATTTGGCATAATCGACTCAATACAATCAAATGCTTCTTGCGCAGCTTCCGAAAGTTCTGGGACGTAAATCCATTCCAATTCATCCACGGTCGTTTTATGTTCAGCTGCTGCAAAAATGGTGTCCTCAGGAATTTTAATGCCTTCAGCAGACAACGCCTCTCTTACTTCTGGAAGATTACATAAAGTAGCAAAAACTCTTGCATTGAATCCTCCTGCTGCTCCGCCACAAGCACCACACTCAAGCGCTGCAGCATAAGGGTTATTCGTACTTTGACTACTATGTCCGCACATTACAACTAAAGGCGCGAATTTTTCTGTCAATCCCACCATTTTTAAAGCTTGACGCACATAGTTCACTTTTTCTTCCTTCGTAAAACCGATCGGTATCTCACATTTTGTATCATGAACATGATTAAGTGAGAATGTTGTATCCGGCTTTTGTAACATCGTTTTACGAAGGTTACGAATGAAACTGCCTACTCTTCTTGGCACAAAACTTCTTGTCACCATTTGTAAACCAAGTAAAGGGCCACTTACCTCAGGTAGTAACATACTTGTCAATACATTTTGTTTCATCGTCTTAAACGTATAACTTACTGAGCTGTCTATCTTCTTGCGTTGTTTATAATTTTTAAATTCCTTTTCATCCGTGAGTTCTTTTATTTGATGTTTCGGTTTTAATATAACTGGCAAAGAAGGATGACTGTCATTACTACCTAATTCACTAGTCGCAATTGGTAACCCGAAGAAACCGGCTATTCCAAACGTTTCGAACGGACCTAATTTTTCTAGGTGGCGACGAAAAGGTTCTGAACGTACATCAATACAGAACGCTAATTGAGCTAATACATGTTTTTTATCATTCGTTGCACGTTGTTTAGAAGCGATCTTCTCCCTTAATTGCTCAGCATGCGTCTGTTCCCAAGCTTCCAGCCAAAGTTTCCTGCGAATATTTTCATCAAAACGATAGGAAAATGCTAATAATTCACTTTGTTCAGTGGCAGACATTTGTAACCATTCCTCTATTGAAATATCCCCCCAATAGATCCAAGAAGCTATAAGTGGGACAACCTCAACTTTTTTCTCAATCTTTTGATTTTTTATAGGTAAATAAGGTTTTACAATGGCTAGCTCCATAGAAATTCGGACTGCTAAATATTCAATCATAAGTTCCTGTTCCTGAATTGATTGTTGGGAACGCCATCGTATCATTCCTGCCCATCCAGGCAAAGCAAGCAAGTGACCTTCAAGGTAAGCTTGCTTGTTAGATTCAGAAATTCCTAGTTCAGATAATGCTTTTGTTAAAGCTCCCTGGGCATCTTGTGGCCAATCTTTTAAAACTTTACGCTCATTTTTACTGAGCGCTGGATCAAATGTAATAAGGTGGTGCCATGCACGATACAAGCCTTTCTCTCGGTTTGGCATCGTCCAGCTTGCCCCGGAGTCATCCAAATATAATTTACACCATTTAATGATGTGATAATTAAGAATATCAGATAGATTTTCACCCTTTTGATTCTCTATAAGTGTACTTACAGGTTGCATAGAAGAGTCTTTCATACTTCTTGTATTTATATAGCTCATTTCTTCTGCCAGTTTATTTACTTCTGGCGATGATAACAAACTAGAAGGTAATCTTTCTAACTTTAAAGCTTCTTGGCAAAAACGCTCCGCTTTCTCTCGCGGAATATGAAAAGATTGTGAATCAAGCCAACGAGACAAGCCACTTTGTAAAAATGATTCCTCAATCTCCCCTTTTGCCTTTGCCGAATGAATCATAGAAGCACTCGGATATATATCCACATTACGAATTTCTTTTAACCAATCTGCAACTTGTTCAAATGATTGTTTTTCAAGCCCCATCCAAGGGTGATGAGCTGCAAATGTAGCAATCGGCCAAAGTGGTGCAATCACTCGGCTAGCAGATTTAACTAAATCATTCATATTATTTTCTTGTACTTCAATGTTTGTCTCTTTCTTTTTTAAAGTTTCTTTCGTTACGATTGACGATACGCTCATCACTGATTACCTCCTTTTGATACATAATGTTTCAGATAGCTCGGATGACTTTCTACTGACTTTCGTCTCGCCTCACCTACTCGAACGAACCAAAGGTACATTACAGCAAATATTGTAGAAGATTGATTACGAGTAACGAGAGTACTAATAACACTACCAAATAATAAGAGACTTATAACAAAAATAACGGCTGAAGCTGAAGGTTGAACATTTTGATACATGTCAGTATGCAACCATTTATAAAGAGAGTTATGAACGGTAAAGTAAATGAGAGAAAATCCACTCAAAACAATTAAGCCAGCAATTCTTCCCATTCTTCCCTCTCCAAAAACAACAAGCTGTTTCCATGAAACGTATAATGACCAACCTAAGATGAACGCACTAACGAATTGATACCCTTCTCCAGAAGTCATAAACCAGAAAGTAAGTGCTATAAATAATCCGAAAACACGTCCGACTATCATCCATAAATTGGACATCTTTTCATTAGATTGCTTCACTCCCTCAAAACGTTGTACGGAAGAACCAGCTTGTAAAAACAGTGTGGCTTTAAATAAACCGTGTAAAATTAAATGAATAACAGCTGCTAAATAGGCCCCTAATGCGCATTGAATCAGCATAAATCCCATTTGTGCAATAGTGGATCCTACTAGCTGACGTTTATAATCAACTTGGACTAAACTAATTCCTGTACCTATTAAGACAGAAATACTAGAGAAAATGAGTAAAATGATTTGTGCAATATCATCATGAAAAAGTGGCGAAAATCTAGTTAACATGATACCGCCAGCATTTACTAAACCCGCATGCATAATAGCAGAAACAGGAGTTGGCGCAACAGCTGATTCAATTAACCATCTTTGAAAAGGCCATTGTGCTGCCGGAATCATCACAGCTACTATAATCAATAAGTTAATTCCTGTTTTTTCCAATGTTCCGAATTGAGCTACATTTTCATTCGTTACAACTGATGTTAACTGCCACTGTCCAGTTACTTGAAACAGCCAAATGATAGCTGCTAGCAAGGCGATCCAACTTATTGTAAATAAATAGCCAGAGATTTTTGTTGCTTCACTAACTACTTTCCACCCTTTATTTAGACCTATGAGTAAAACCAACCCTATAAGAGTTGCTCCCCAACAAATAATCATGAAACGAAGATCATTACTTAACCATGCGACTGAAGATACACCTGTAGTAAATGTAAAAAGTGCAAAGTATTTTCGATATGAGCGATCCCCCAGTAAGTAACGTATAGAAAAACGTTGAATGATTAAACCAATTGTAAGAACAAAGAAAGCCATGAACCAAGCTAAAGTATCTAAATGCCAAGGCCCTACAACGCTATCTCCATTGTGATTAACAAGTGCGAGTAAAGAAACCAATGAAGGCAATGCAGCGATACCAATATGGATATGAACAAAACGTAAAGGCATCCTTGCATGTAAAAACAATAATCCACTTAGCCAAGAAGCGCTAAGCGCCATAAAAAATAATGTTAACAGTGTTGATGAACTTAGCGAAATTAACATGTAAATACTCCCTTCTAAACGAAAATAAACTGTAAGAATTCCTTTTCATTACGATAATTTTTTTAATTTCAATTTTCATTCACTCTTTTTAGTACATCGTTTTTTCCCATAAAAAAAACCGACAACTTCCATAATTCAATGATTTTATATCATCATTGAATTATGGAGATTGTCGGTTTCCCTTCAACTAACTTCAATAAAGTTTTTTGAAGAGCTCCCATTTTATAGAGGATAATGTATGTATTACTCCTGTTAAAAAGAAAAGTATATTTCTGATCTCCTAGATTATGCAATCAATATATCAATTTATGTTATGCGCTATCTTTCAATTAAGAAACTTTTTCATTTAGTCAATATTACATATTAAAAAAATGCTAAAGCCTTAATTATAGCAAACAGTTGAAATAAGCATCTATTAATTTTTAAAACAATTATAAGATAAACCATATTAAGCAGTTTGTCAATTTATTTATCCGTTTTGCGAATCAAAATTCATTATACATAAATAATTTCAAGTTTTCTTGTTTTCTAATCATTACCTTGTTAATAAGATAAAATAAAGTACACAACTTGTAGATTTCTTAATTACCTCACTGCATTTTTAGTGTATCTTCCACTACCCCTACAGTGATTTTAATTTTTAAAATTTCTCCTCAAGATTATGGAACAATTTAAAAATCATTACTCGTTCACCAGTACGAGAACTTATATCCGTATGAAAACTTTTTACTTCTTCTCCAGTTAATTCTAGTATAATCTCTTTCAAATCGTCAATTCCAGATTCAACTAGCTCCGAACGATTTTTCTTTATCGTTAGCATACCGTCTTTCGTTTCGCAAACAGTATATTCAGCCGGCGTTAAAATCCCTTGTAAATTTACGATAATCATATCTCGTAATATATCTGTCTTAACGGATATAGACCCGCGTCCTAAGTAGTCCTTTTCCCAGTGCGTAATTGCTTTACTTATCTCCGACTCAATAGAGCCTTTTGAGTTTTTCATTTATGTATCCTCCTTCAATAAAATAAATTTACAATAACAATATAATAATCTGGATTGATTTTATTTTCAATTATTGAGAAAAATTTATTGGGATTGTTGCAAGGTATCCTTTCATATCATAGTGTTTTTTTATATTACAATATAGATTTTTTTGATCATTACCAACAAGATACTCTTACTACAAAGGCTCTTTGGCATAGGTTTCTAAAAAGGACATTCCGGAGAAAGTAAGGGAGTTCTTGTGATATAATACATAAACGAAAGATTCGATTTCTTTATAAAGTGAAACTTTAATCAGTGGAGGTTTGGTTCATCCCCCACCTAAATTCTTTGCTTTCGCTGCATTTTGAGGTGGGAGCCTTACTGCCCATTAAAGCGTGATAAAATTTAATAATTTCAGGAAGAGTTTGTAATTAATTTGAATCACATAAAGAACCAGAAAAAATACTATTATTTTGAGGTATCACAATGAGCCTTTTAATTAGGGAGTTAGAAACAAATGATTTAGATAGTTTCCCGGAGATTGATGATAGTTTTATAGTAAATGCTCGGTTAATTCTTTCTCTTTCAAAGGTAGATAAACGCATAGAATATACAGTAGAAGACGTTCCGCGTTATGAAAAAAGTTATTTACAAAATCAAAATGATAATGAAGAACTCGCGTACAATGAATATATTAATAATCCTAATCAAGTAATTTACATAGCACTGTTACATAACCAAATCATTGGTTTCATAGTATTGAAAAAGAATTGGAATCACTATGCTTACATAGAAGATATAACAGTGGATAAAAAATATCGTACACTCGGGGTTGGTAAAAGATTAGTTGATCAAGCAAAGAAATGGGCAAAGAAAGACAATATGCCGGGTATCATGCTTGAAACGCAAAATAATAATGTCGCAGCATGTAAATTTTATGAAAAATGTGGATTTGTAATTGGTGGATTTGATTTTCTTGTTTATAAAGGCTTGGATATGACAAGTGATGAAGTTGCAATGTATTGGTATTTTCATTTCAAATGAAACTGTTTTTAACATGAAGCAAAGTCAAAATAAAACCCCCAATCTCTCTAAATTAAAATTGAGAAACTGAGGGTTTTTATTTAAAACAAGTAACTTATTAGTAATCCTGCTGATAATAAGAAGCCGAAAATCGTATTTGTCATCGCTGTTGATTTCATGGCGATGCGCATATATCCGGGATCCTTTGCCCCTTTTTGGAAACTTTGAATGGCAGAAATTGGCTTTCTCAAACCTAGGAACATAACTAATGCCCAAGGGCTTATATAACCCATTAATACAATTACGGCAATCCAGAAATAAGCAACGAAAAAGGCTACCGCTAGTGTTACTATTGCTTTTTCTCTCCCAAGGAGGATTACTAATGTCTTTCTTCCACCTTTAATATCTTCTTCGATATCTCGGATGTTATTTGACATGTTGATTGCACCGACTAAAATTCCAATTGGAATGGAAATTAATACACTTTCAGTCGTTATCGTATTCGTTTGAATAAAGAAAGCGATGAGTACAAAGCATGTCCCCATCAATAATCCAGAAACTAATTCTCCAAACGGAGTGTACGCAATTGGTAATGGACCACCTGTATATAAATAACCAACTGCCATCCCAATTAAACCAATGACGACTAACCACCAGCTACTATTCATACAAATATAAATGCCAATAAGTGCTGCTACTACGTACAATAAAAGTGCGACTGTTAAAACATTTTTTGGTTTCAATCCATGACGGACAATTCCGCCACCAATTCCAACAGAATCAGCCGTATCTAATCTACGTTTGAAATCATAGTACTCATTAAATAAATTCGTTGCGATTTGCAATGCTAAACATGCAACCATCATCGCAATAAATAAAAGCCAATCAATTTTGGCAACATAAAGTGATGCCACTGTCCCTAAAATTACAGGAGAAAACGTCGCCGTTAACGTATGCGGGCGCGTCATCTTCCATATTAATTTAGCGGAACTAATTTCTTTTTCTGTCCCCATAACTCTGTTCAATCTCCCTACATTTAAGTATAAATTACTAGCAGTATCTTTCTATCTATGTCCTGCCACGCATCTATTATAGCAAAAAATGAATTGGTAATAGAACTGTAATGCTCTTGCTTATCCCTCTATCACTCTTGAATTCAGTTTTTCAAAAGAAAATCCGTTGCTCAAATGCGAACAACGGACCTTCTTTATTTGAACCAATGTAAAACATCCTCGGCAATCTCTTCCGGTCTATCCCAATGCATTAAATGCCCTGTATCTTTGTAAAGCTTAGTCGTAATATTAATACGCTTCTTAAATTCTGCTATCTGCAATTCTCTTATTTCTAAATAATTATCGGGAAGATCGCAATACAACAATAAAATATCGCTTTTAATTTTATGCGGTTTCAATGTTTTATACACCGTATATTGAAACTTAATTACACCTCTAGCGGTATCGCCAGTAGCATGCCATTTCACTTTATTATCTTCTTCCCTCATTAAATCATAAACCGCACGTTCTATTAATGGCGACCATCTAGTGTAAACCATTTTTTCTGATTGGATGAATGCTTCTTTACTATCAAAAATATATTCATCAAAATCTTTTTCGTAATGGGTAATTTCTTCTTCTAATGATCGCGGTGGACACTCTCCTTCTTTCGCATCTTTATATAGATTCGCAAAATAATCCGCATTCATTTTGCCATGATGATAACCACCATCTAACAATACCATTTTATTCACTTTTTCTGGACATTCTGCTGCATAGTGAAGTGCAACACTTGCGCCCCATGAATGTGCTACTATATGAAAGGTTTCTTTTCCTATGTGCTCAAGTAATGCTACTACCCAATTTGTTAAATGAGATGCACCGTAATCTTCATCCTTCTCAAAATTTTTGGTTTTCCCATGTCCAGGTAGATCAAACGATACAATATGATAGCTATCTTTTAAAAGTTCCGCTACTTCTATAAAACTTAATTTTGTACTTCCTAAACCATGAAAACAAATGATTTGAGGATTACTTTTATCTCCCCATTCACAAACACTTGCTTCATATTCACCAAATTTTACAAAAAAGTGATTCATTTTTAATCTCCTCTAATTATCAAATATAAATTAGTTCCAATGCAAAATTGTTTTTTCAGAATAAATAAATTCTACAAAATTACTCAAATCCCTTTTTCATAAATGGTCTTTATATACTACGAAAGTTAGAAAGTACTAAGCGCTTATCATTTCAGTTAATGGTTAGACTACATCTGCACACCTATGAAATGAATATAGTTTAATAATTGTACTATACGTTTATCATATGTGTGATGTTTCAAAGTTCTATCCAGTCCATTTTTTGCTATTTGTTTTCTTTCTTGTACATGTTCCAAATAATACTCCGCTTTTTCTATAAACTCCGATGCACTATTAAAAGTTTCTATTTCAACACCCGGTATGTAATGCTTTCCTACATCTGGGCGTATATCAGTTAATTGAAAAGAACCTACAGCATTAATTTCAAAAGTCCTATTATTTACTGAATATGCTTGGATATTTGCAGCATTACAATTCAATTCCTGATCACTTGGTGAGCGATGTAAATTTATATTGATTTTAGTCGATACGTAAAATTGCAATGCATCCTCATACTTCGCAAGTGGCAATAGTTGTATTTTATCCTTTAACCTTTCATAATTCTTTAAATTCTCCCAACCAAATCCTACAATTTTTATGTTTTTTTCTGCTAAATACTCTGAAATAGAATCAACAAAGGTAAGTCTATTTTCAAATGCTGTACCTATAAAACTAAGATCATACTTATATGTATCTTCTTTCTGAGAAGGTTTAAACACATCTTGATTTGCTGCTAACGGAAGATGAAACACATTCTTACATCCTAACCCTCTATAAAACTTGATACAATTTAAATCTTGCGTAAATATGTAATCATAATACGGCACAAGATGTTGTGTTACATCCGTATAATACGGATCATCTGTCAGCCAAAGTCCAGTAGTAAAACCCGCACTCTTTAGTACTGGCATGACACTAATAATTCCCTCGTTTAAACCACCGAGTACCAAAATAAAATCCGGTTTTATTTTTAATGCGGTTTCTATCGCTCGTTCTGGGTTTACCATAATTGTATTACTGTTTACCTTTTGTAAACTATTCAAAATTGCTTCTTCGATCATTGGGTAATAAAAGGGAATGCCTGATTGAATAAATAAAATTTTCTTAGGCGTATTGTCTTTCATGTCATTTCCCCCTATTTCTACATAATCAAAGCACACGAAAATTAGCAGTCTTTATTCATTTTCATGCCCTCTTACTTTACATGTATAAGCACGGCTTATGTCCATTATGTTGAAGTTCCCTTATTTTGCAGGCTAATGGGATTTTGGAAGCTATCACGAAGGGAGTAAAATTAGGTTATATTCAACACAATCATTAAACATAGAAAACAAATACAAAAAAAGAACCTACTCGTATGAGTTGGCTCTTTCGCTTTTCAAATATCTAATACGCTCTACAGTAAAAAATATGAT
This sequence comes from Bacillus cereus group sp. MYBK245-2, assembly GCF_051916145.1. Lineage (NCBI taxonomy): Bacteria > Bacillati > Bacillota > Bacilli > Caryophanales > Bacillaceae > Bacillus > Bacillus cereus group sp. MYBK245-2. Next base: position 113,752 of record NZ_JBQAGB010000007.1, read on the forward strand.
TAAGGTCAAAATTACCCCCAAACAACTCCTCGCCGCTCGTATTCCATTCTATATTCAACAGCAGCTGCAATTTTAGGACTTGCGAACTTTTCCGTAATCCAAAGAGCTAAATCAAGTCCTGAAGTAACTCCTCTTGCAGTAATAACATTCCCTTGATCTACAATTCTATAAGGAAGAAGTTCTGCTCCATATTCACTCATTTCACCCTGCGCCAAATGATGCATTGTTGCCTTTTGACCGTTCAATATACCGGATGCAGCTAGTAGCATACCTCCTGTACAAACTCCAGCAACAATCGTTCCTTCATTGTTCATCTCTCTAATCATTTTGGTTAAAGTACCAAGCTCTGCTTGCTTTCGTACCCCATGTTCAGCTTTATGATTCCAGCCACCACTAGGTACAATTAACAAATCTGGACGATTATCCATGCGTAAAAAATCATGTAGTTTCACCGTCACTCCAAACGAAGTAGTAACTTCTTGTTTTGGTTCACTTGAAACGAATTCAACTGTAATCTTCTATCGCTCTTTTCAGTACTTCAAAAGGTGCAAAGGAGACAAGCTCTCCAAAACCATCAAACAATACAATTTGTATTTTCATTTTTAGAACACCTCATATCGCTTCTTATGTGAATCGCAAATTAGGAGAATGCATGTTATGTACAAATTAACAATGAAGATAGCCTTTCTCCTCTTACTCTATAAACTTCCAAATGTTCTTCTAATTCCCTCTCATCACTTAATACACTTAGCGCTTTCTTCACAAAATTCCAATTCAAACTACCGGATAGCCATAGTAACGAAGAAAGTCTTTTGTAATCATTTGATGTTACAATATTATGAGCTCCATACCCTTCTAAAAATGCTCTAGCAACTTCCGAACATACTACATGTGACTCTATTCCTTCTGTCCGGGAATACCACTTTATTAAAAAAGCTAGCCCTTCAATACGATCAATATATCCAATCGATTCAAAGTCTACAATTCCTTTTACAGACTGATTTGAATCCCATAAGACATTTAAAGGATTTAAATCAGTTTGTACAATAAACTCTAAATTACTCTTATGCGCGCATTCTATATGGTACTTAGCGAAATCTATATAACCTCTCAATTCCTTACTTGTACACCCCTTATTTTCTAATAACTTGATAAACTCACCATATCCATCTAAATGAGATTTCTTTTGAAAAGTCGAGCTTTGAAACGTACTAGAAATATCATGTATCTTTCTTGCTTCCTTTCCAAAGACTTCTGCCATCGTTTCTGTACAATGAGTAACATGTTCCCCTTCTATCCAAGTAGACAATACAAACCGGTACTGTTCCTCATTCCAAGTGACACATGTAAAGGAATCCCCTGCCTTATTCTCCTTAACCTGCATAAATGGAATTCCATGCTCTCGTAAATAATACGTAAACCGCACTTGCTCATTCAATTGTTCATTTGATAACGGCCCAAAAGCTGGATTGATTGTTCGATCGCTATTTATAAACCGTGCGGAATACCGATCTCCATTTACGATGATTTTATAGTGTAGATCTGTATGCCAACTATTCTTATGTAGTTCTTCTTCCACTACTAATGTATGAATTTCTTCAAAATAATTCATTACTACATTTCTTATTATGTGCTTCATCCGATTCTCCTTACATGTAAAAATCCTCGATGATAGGTTTGTAACATACACTTCATTTACTCAAAAGGAAAATAATATCCTACGTAATTAAACACATTTGTAAAGCCTACATTTTCTACGACAGCCACAGAAGGTTTATTTAATTCCATACAGTCCCAATATGGAATGATATCATTCTCCAAACACTCTTTTACGAAACTATGAGCTATCTTTTGAGCTAATTTTCTTCCTTGGTAACCCTCTATTGTTTCAATATCTATGCAGTGTATATTTTCAAATATAAATCCTGAAAAACAAACACTCACAATTAAATCGTCATAAACAATGCAATAACCGATCCCCTCATTGAAAAAACAATCCGGTGAAGACCAAAACTCTAAAATTTTTGATTGTAAAAAATCAATATTCTTAAATATATTATTATTATTTTCATAGAGAGCTTTACTTATTTTCAGCACAGTATATCCCTGTTCAAATTTAGGCTCATGATGATTTTCATAATCCTCTTTTCTTAGCATATACACTCTTTGATTCCAACTCTTTAAGTTACGGTGCTGAAATATTCTTTCGATTGTTTTATTCCACTTCGAATGATTTCCGATTCCTTCAAAGCAATCTAGTCCTACTTTCCTCGCCTCAGGTACTATTACATGATTAATAAAACGATTCATTTCTTTATTAAACTCTTCATTTTCAGCATCTCCAATAAAGAAGAAGCCATCATTATTACCTAACCAAATAAGCCCCGAATTAGGAGAAGTCACGTTATCTACAAATATACGACCAGGATTCACCCCTGTAATTACAGCTTTGACTTCTAATTGACCGTGCGCATTTATTAAACCGCTACATTTATAAAAATCATTCTTACTTAATTCAGAAATCATAAGTTAAGCCACCTTTCTGAAACCACTCTATTCTAACCTTATCATTTTATCGGAATATTCTCTATTCATTTAAGTAGTTTTTGTAAATCAATGTAGTCTTGCTTATGTATAGTAAAAAAGAGCCAATCCCTATGCAATAGAAGATTGACTCTTTCCTTTATTTATAAAAATTGTTTCATACACTGAAACTCAGACTACTCTTTTTCCTATCGGATTATCCAATCCCCAATAAACTTGTGAGGGTATAGTTGGGCACATATAATCCGTATAATTACAAAGAGTAACGACTAAATCAACACTATTTATAACTCAACCAAGCATCCGCCCAATCCGCATGATCATTTCCATTACCGTTACCTGCATCATCAACGACTTAGTTTTAATTCTTTCTTACCTGTAAGATCTAAATCAACAAATTTTGCTGGCGTATTATAGTACATTGTACCGCTATTAAATGCTTCTACTCCATCAAGTAATACTTTAAATACGACCGAACCGCCTTTACCACCAGGCTCCTGGTCGATTCCTACGTATGAATGAAATCGTTTGTACGTTGCATTTGATATGTCGTACGTAATTTCTGACTTCGAATGAGTACCGATCCCTTTTTTATACGTAATTGGTCCTGTCGTTCCGAGTAATGAAAGTGGGTTTTTGTCAGTGCTTTTATCTTTTTGAACCGTTGCCCAGCCTGCGGTTGCTTTTACCCATGAAATGTCACTAAGGTAGATGCCGCCAGAAGCAACTTGCACTTTCGTTGATGTTATCACCGCATTCCCCAATTTTACAGAAACCCCAACTTCTTTCATTCCTTTAAACTGAGTTGGCGGAGTGATAACAAATGAATATGTCTCCTCTCCTCCTGCCGGTAATTGAAAGTCTGTTGCTATTGGCTGTGCATTCCAGCCTTCTGGTAATTGCAATTCAATTTTTCCAGGTGTCACTTTTTCCTTCATTTCATTTTGAACTTTTACCTTTAATGTAGTCGAACCACCTTCGCTACTAATTGGATTTGGGTCAATATTTGCCGAAATTAACTTTACTGCTGGCGTTACTTCTATTTGATTGGATTTACGAACCGTCCCGCTATCTGTAGTTACCTCCGCTTCAATGGAATAGGTATTAGCAACTACATTAATAGGGACAGGTAAATCTGCCTCAATTGTTTTCGATTGCCCTGGTTCAACGCCTTCAAAAGCTACTTTAATCGGTTCCACATTCCAGCTCTCTGGAGCCTTTACAACCACTTCTCCAGATGAAGATTTCAACGTACCAAAGTTTGATAAGTTTGCCTTTACCTTAACTGTATTTCCTGCTGTTACACTGTTCGGAGATTCTAGATCGAAACTAAGCATAGACTCAATTTTATACTTTTTACCTTGTTCCGTTTTAAATGAAATCGTATCGCCATCCTTCGTAAATGGCACCGGTGTATTCGTACCGACTCTTGTCACAGTAAACGATGTATTGAACATCGGACTTTTTAACTTTACATCGTTTCCATGATCAGAAGTCACCTGAATAACTGTAGGCGTACCATTTCTCCAGTCCGCATTAATCGTAAATGCACCGCGTGCTCTCAGTCCTTTATAAGAACCGTCCTTCCAAGCTTTCGGAAGTGCAGGCAATAGTTGAATGGAGTCGGTATGGCTTTGAATTAACATTTCAGCAATTCCCGATGTTGCGCCAAAGTTTCCATCAATTTGAAACGGTGGATGCGTATCAAATAAGTTGCTGAGCGTACTTCCTGTCAGTTGACCTTGCAGAATTTTATACGCATGGTCACCATCTAACAAACGTGCCCATAAGTTAATTTTATTCGCTTTACTCCAGCCTGTTCCCTCGTCACCACAATGGTTTAAAGTAACTTTAAATAGAAAAAGCGTATTTTGACTAGATGATCAAAATACACTTTTTTCTTTCTTTATTTATTTTGTAAAAGGTGTATAGGTTTAGCCGATAATGATTGTTTTGCTGCTATCCATACAACAATTATTGTTGTTATAACAGATAAAAGTATGCCTAAAATGGACCAAGTCATATCTATTTTCATCGGCATTTGGAATAAGAAGCGTAAAGTGATACCTGAAAAGGCTAGGGCAATTCCAGCGCCAACTAATCCAGCCGATAGGGAGATAATCGTGTTTTCTAATAAGATAGACTTCATCAAATTACTAGAAGACATACCAACTGTTTTCATAATAGCAACATCTCGTGTCTGTTGCATTAAGCGAATGACAACTTGATTTCCAATTGTAAGAACAGCTGTTAAAAATGCGAACAACGCTACAATTGAGAAGAAAGCACTTTGCATTTGAATAATATACTGAAGACTATCGATTGCTGTAGCGGCAATTGAATATGCCATTGCTGAACCAGGAAGTTTTTCATTTAATTCTGTTAATATAGTATTTGTTTTTTTAGGATCACTATCTAAGGAATAAGTAATTCGGCTTGGTTTCCCATATGTAGCTAATGTTTCAGTTGGAATACGGATGCCAACGGTTTTAACTACACCAGATTTAAAGAAACCTATAATTTCGCAGTTTACTAATTCATTTCCAATTTGAATGTCAACTGTATCACCGACTTTTACACCTAATTTCTTATAGCTGTCCAAAAGAATTGCTTTTTTCCCCTTTGCATCCGATAGAGCTAAATCACGCCCTTCAGATATCATATAGGATCTAGAGTTAAGAGAGGTATCTACCCCTTCTATTGAAATTTTAGTTGAGCTAAAAAATTTATCATCTTTTATATTTTTCATGAATATAGATGCTGCGTCCACTCCGTTAATATTTTGGAGTCTTCCATCTAATTGATAACCTTTTTTCGATCCTTTTATGTCCTTAATAGATTGTAGCTGCTTTTCAACGTTCCCTTCGTCATGAATGGAACTTGTAATAAGGATATTTCCCATTGCCTCTCTTTCCAATTGACCTTGAACTGACTCAATTAAATTGTCTGCAAATACATGACTAGAGACAACAGAAACAACACCAATAGTTAAGGTAACTGCCAATAAACCATTTCGTTTACTTGTAGTAGCCATGTTGTGTAAAGCAAGAAAGAGGCTTTGTGGCATTATGCTTTTCATGGCGCCAATTAATCTGAATAATAAAGAATATATAAACCCTATAAATCGGACAAAAGTAAAAATAAATAACAGAACTGCAGTTGTAAGTAAAAGAGCAAGAAACCACTTAAAGACTGCGTTGCCATTTGTATTTGTTGTGAAAGCTATATTGTAAACATAAATAGAAAGAATGCCACAAGTAAATATAAAAAGTTGAAATTTCTTTTTAAATGGTAAAGCATAATTCACACTTGTGTTCTCAGTATCACGTAACATTTGAAGTGGTGATACACACATTCCACTTTTTACTGGTATCCAAGAAGCTAAGAAGGTTACAATTAATCCCACAATAATTGTTGTAAAAATTACGGACCATGAAATTCCCCAATGTAGCGGTAGTGAAAGCACGTCTGCTAGATAGGACGTCAGCCAAACACTAGCTAATAAGCCGAGTACAATCCCACCAACTGTTCCGAGAATCGCTAGCCATAATGCTTCTAATAGAAAATATCGAATAATATATTTAGTTTTCATTCCTACGGACTTCATAACAGCGATATCATGCGTACGTGAAGCAATAATGACTTTCATTGTATTAGAAGTAGTAATAGCGGCAATTCCAAGAGCTAATATACTGAAAAGCTGAAGAAATGGTAACAACATCCGTAAATCTTTCTGTTTCTCTAGCTCCTTATCCTGAACATCTATTACACTACTTTGTGGTAATTGTTTTTGAATATTCTTTTTAAAAGAAGAGATATTAACATTTTCATTTAATAAGATTAATGCTTCATTAATTGTGCCTGCAGGTACATTTAAAAGCTGCTGTGCTTGATCTAAATGTAAATAGGCAGTTCCAAAAATTGAAGCATCGCCATAGGATTCTTGGACACCTTCTACTAAACCACTAATTTTATAAGAAGTCATTGCCCCAGTAGAACGGTTAGGAATCTCAACTCTATCTCCTACTTTGACTTGCAAACGGTCAGCTGTATTTTTGGAAAGTAGTAGTTCATCTTTATGTAAAGTACGAATATTAGGAAACAGATTATCACCAAAGAAAGGATAGTGGTTCGTTTCAATTCCCTTTACAATTAAACTTGTTGTTTTCCGATCAGATTTGACCATACTTTGACCTAATAAAGAAGTTGTGAGCGCTTTCTGTTCTTCTTTAGGAATGGAAGAAATAAGAGTTTCGCGATCCATCGGTTTTAAATAGGATTGAACTGACACATCCCCTCCTAAAAGAATTTTAGAGGATTCGTGAATAGATCGCGGAACCAGCTCTACCAACATAGACATAGAAAAGAAACTAGCTACTCCTATTAAAATACTGAACACAGTAAAAAAAGTTCTTAAACGATTACGTGCTAAACTACGTAGTGCAGATTTTAGTAGCATGGTGTTATGCCACCTTCTTGCTCACTAGATTTTGTATGGTCGTTAAAGGTTTCTTGAACGAGGAGGCCATCTTCCATTTTTAAAACACGATCTGAAAGTTTTGCCACATGCGTATCATGTGTAGCAATAATAAACGTCATCTGGAGTTGGTCACGTAGTTGAAAAATTAAGTCCAAAATATTTTTTCCTGTTTTGGAATCTAAGTTCCCAGTTGGTTCATCAGCAATAACAATGGCTGGATTATTTACTAATGCACGAGCAATTGCTACACGCTGTTGTTGACCTCCAGATAGCTGGCTTGGTAAATGATGATATCGTTCTTTCATCCCAACAAGGTCCAACATTTCCCTAGACTTTGTTATCATTTCTTTTTGGCTTCTTACTCCAGCGCACATAAGTGCCATCATAACATTTTCTTGAGCGGTCATTGTTGTGATTAAATTATACGATTGAAAAACAAAACCAATCTTTTTTGCACGGAAATCAGCTAGCTTTTCTTCTGACATGGAGGTAATATCTTGTTGTTCAATAATAATACGTCCTTCGGTAGGGGTATCCAATGATCCCAGTATTCCAAGTAGTGTGGATTTTCCGCTTCCACTAGGACCAATAATACTAACAATCTCTCCAGAATAAAATTTAGTGCTAAGCCCTTTTAAAATTTGAATTGTTCCTGCTTCGGTTTCATAAGCTTTCTTGATTTTTTCTACTTGAAGGATGGTTTGTTTGTTTATCATCCTTTTCCCTCCCGGCCCTTTTAAATTTTAATGTAAAGACAACTATTGTTCTAATTAAAACTATAATTATTACAATAATGGCACCTTTTGCATTTCCCCATGTGAACGAATCTAGCGATGTGAATAAATAGATGGTATATCGAAGAATGAACCAGATAGCAGTGATAACTGAACAAAAATATATACTAGCATATGTAAGAAATGCTATTTTATAGTGCCTGTTCATCCTCTTAATTGTATCATTAAATTGCTTTCGATAATCAGGCTTGAAAAAAAAGTATCCCAGGAGACCACTTTTCACCAATTGGAAGGTTCTAGTATGCAAGTTTGCAATTCCTAGAATGTCAGTAAGAACCCAAAAACCGTCATATTGTAAAAATGGATATAAGTTATATAGAACTGTAATGAGTATGAATTGATTTGCTACAAAAAATTCCTGGAATCCTGAAATAAAATAACACAACTCAAATAATATAAATATCCATAATTCAAAGTAAATTCCGCCCAGGTCAATAACTACTCTTTGTCGTCTAGGCAATCGCCAGGTATCACTTAAATCAACAAATAAAACAGGCCGCATCATATAAAGACCCATTCCGACGTCTTTAGGTTGTATTTTATATCGATAAGCAGCAACTATATGACCAAGTTCATGGATAATCATGGAAAATAATAGCAGCAAAATTGCAATAGTAAATTTATAAACGGATCCAAATGTGTTTGATATATTTTCAGTATTAGCCTGAAAAAAATAATGTATTAGACTTATACTGAAGAAAATACTAAATAAAACAAATACGCCCCGAAAGAATAAGAATTCGAAATATTTGGATGCCTTTTTTAAGTAAGAAGCGTGGAATATTGCTATTCTAAATGTAATTGCAGAGTGATGAGATGCTTTTTTTTCAGAACCAACTAAAACCCCTTTTGGTAATAGATGTTCATTTATCAGTTCTGTTAACTCATTTATAGTAATATTGCCATCGTGATTCGTTTGTACCATTGTACATATATCTCCTATGGATGTGGTTCCATCCATATAATTGAATAAATTTCTCAGTGATTCAGTGACTTTTAATTGTAATCCGTTATCAAATTTTATTAAATAACGAGGCCCCTCCTCCCAAACATCCATATTATAAACTTCGTATGGAATTAACTTTGGAAAGATATTTTGCGATGCTGTCAAATTGATCACATCCTTTAAGAGAAAGTAACCCCACAATGGTGAAGGTATTTGTGGAGTTATATCTTTTTATTTAATTAGTTCTAAAAAGGCAGTTTCATTTTTCTTAATATAAGTCGAAATGGTTTGATGTGAATCATTACAGTAAGGTTTATTAATGGCACCATTTCGCATTAAATTAGCATAAGCACATCCTCCACCACAAAATAGTGAGATACTACAACTACTACACTGTTCGGAGTCAGTAATATCTTGATCCCAAATAGCATGCTTATCAGCATCTAAATTGTATTCAGGAAAAAAGGAACCCACTGCAGTTTCTGGCTTACCTACGGCCTCAGGACAAGCGTATATTAAACCTTCTGCACCAAATGCATAGAAACGCTGTTCTCTCGCACTACATTCTTTAAAATAAGGTAAACTATGCATGACAGAAGAGCAGGAATCAAGTTCACTTACCTTCTCCCAGTCAAAAGTTCGTATGGCTTGACGGATTCTAGAAGTACGAATGTTAAGGTCTGTACCCAGTTTTGCGTTAAATTTATCCATAAATTCTTCTAAATCTCCGAAAATATTATAAATTTCGGCGAGTAATTCATGCTCTGGAAGGTGATTTGGTAGATTATCTCCGTAATGATCAGTAACAGGAGATACCTGCCAACCAAAATTAGGATAAGTATTCCAATGTTGATCTTCGATAAAGGTTGCTAATTCTTTTACATATGCAAGATTATCTTTATTCACATTAGTACGTAAGCCTACTGCGAAACCACGCTCTAATGCCAGTGAAATATTAGCAGCAATTCGATCGAATGTTCCTGTGCCACCAGCTGTAATACGTCGTTGATCATGAATATGTTTCGGTCCATCAATAGAGATTTGAAAATAATCCCAGTTCTCTTTGTAAGGCTCTAGAAAATCTAAGAATTCATGCAAGAATGTACCATTTGTAATGGCGTACATACGAAAACCGTATTCTTCTATTCCACGTTTAACAACTTGTTCAACTGTCTTTCGAGTTGTTGGAAGCAATGGTTCACCACCATATAACATCATGCGGTGGGTTGCATTCTCAAATCGACCACGTTCATTCTCCATAGACAAAATGTTATCAACTGCTTGGAACATTTTGTCTACTTCAGCAGGGGTTAAAGCATGTGAAATTTTATGTATTTCATGACCTTGGTAACAATAAGGACATCTAAGGTTACACATATATGTTGTGCATACGTTGAATGTAACTCCGGAATTACTATTTGCTAAAGATTCAGTCATCCGATCACGAATAATAGTAAGTTTATTTAATTCTTCATCACGGTCATTAAAAAGATAGCCACGTTTTGTTAAAAATGAGAGAAGTTCTTCTAATTCAGGATAAAGAGTTAATTTTTTATTACGCTTAATATCATCTAATACTTTTTTTATGTCTGTATTAATTATATCGAGTGCGCCACTTAGTGAATTGATTAGAACGTAATTTCCATCAGATAATTTATATGTTGAATTATAGGTACTTGCTATCATAGCTTAGTTCCTCTCCTTATATTGAAATCTCTTCTTTAATAGTTTTTAAATATTCGAAAACCTGTTTATCTGTTTGTGGACAGTTTGGTTGATTCAAGTTCCCATGAACTATAAGAGCTTCAGCAGCACACCCTCCTCCACATATAGGTGATGAGGCACAAGATTTACATTGTGGAATGGTAAAGGAATTGAATTGTTTCCACTTTTCCCACTTCCAATCTTGGCGAGAGAATTTAGGGAAATAATCGCCGATTTTGAACTCTGATCTTCCAACTAAATCAGGACAAGCATATATATGGTTATCAGGTCCAAATACAACTCGTTTCCCTTCAGCAGATTCACAATAGACTATATTAGGAACAACCATTTCAATTTTATTTTTTAATTCTGAATCTAACTGCATAATTGGTTTAAAGAAACGGTACATATCAGCTCCGAAGTTAAGAGATTTTTGTTTTTCTAATTTTTCAAAATCAGGAATATTTTTTTGTAATTTTTTTACAATTTCATAACCCTTCATTAAATCTTCTCCTAAGCCTTTACATGTATGATCTGTGACAGGTGAAAAAGAAATTGAGAAATTTTCATTTTCAAATAACTTGTTTTTTTTGTAATAGTCTACAAGAAGTGAAACATAATCAATATTTGTTTGGTCTATATTGACTCTTACAATGGTACGAATGCCATGATTAAGTGAATCACAAATACCTTTTTGAATTTGATCAAATGTACCTTGACCTCCCGTCATAATACGTCGTTGATCATGAATATTCTTCGGTCCATCAACTGTAACCATAATACTCAGTCGATCACGGTAGTTTTGGAAAATCTCTACAAAAGAAGAAAGGTGATAGCCATTTGTATTGCAACCAATTTTGAAGTTACGCTTAACAGCTTCTTCACAGATTTGTTTGACTATTTTTTTGGTAAAAGGAAGGAGTGGTTCGCCTCCAAAAAGGTTAATCATACCGATTTTATAACCACTTTCTTTATGAAAGATGTCTATGGCTTGCATAACTGCTTGGAGTTGTTCTTCGGTTAAAGCTGTTATTTTCTCATGAAGGCTATGGCTTTCAAAACAATATGGGCAACGAAAGTTACATGTATATGTAGGGCAAATAACATACTGCATTTCATTTCCAGCGTCTACAATATTTTTAGCCTGCCATAGTCTATGGTCCCGATCCTCTGTGTTCTTAAATACGTAACCTCTATCAATTAAAATTTTAGTAGCATTTTTCTCTTCGTTAGTTAAATTTTTATAATCTCTATATGACAATGTATCGATGAAATTAATTAAGTCATGAGAAAAAAAATCTACAGCACCAGTTAAGGTATTAATCATTAGAACTTCCTCGTTTAAAGGATATCGTAAATGATACTTGTTAATAATCATCAAATCACCCTTGTATAATTATTTTCTGTTCTTGCTAGGCAAGAACAGAAAATAATGAATTTAGTAACTAAGTTTATTAAAAGGTATAGGTATTTCGAGTGTTTATTTACTGTAAGTATAAATTAGATTTGGAAGCAACAATTAAAGCAGCAATTATCACAACAAATTGAGCAGTTGAAGCATTTCATTTCATCCCTGTTTTCAAGTGTTTCCATTTGATCAGCTAACTTTGTCCAAAGCTGTTCATTGTCATTAACTGAACGGATTTTAAAAGATTTTTTTTCCATTTTTAAATCCCCCTCTTTTATAGTTGCTTTGTTTTCATATAAAATAAAATGAAAGTGGATTCTGATATAAAATAGCTTTATGAAAATAAGTTGATAAACATTGAAAATTACTTTGCTACACCAGAAAACTTCCATTATTTGGAGCCGGCTCAATAATTATAATAAATGGAATCATATGTAATTAACAACTTCAAAATTCGGAATATTTCGTGACAGATTTTTCAGATATTAAAGTATAGAAATGGTGTTATAAAGCTCACAAACATTCAAAAATACATGCATAAAGAAATTCGTTCTCCTGAAAGAATAAGAGTAACCTGAACTATCTACAGAAGGGACGGATTGTATGATAACCTTTTTTTCATGAGTTTTGTGGTTTATCATTTGTGCCTCATATTTCTACTTTTTCACGTGTAGGTGCTTGGTTTCGAGAAGAAGGCATTCCTCTGCTTCACGAACAGGTACTAAAAGAAAGGCATCGTGATTGATTCCTTGTGCTTTAATTAAAAGTACCGCCACTGTACCTACAAAACAACAATTGTGTGATAATTATATTTTTTTCATTTTCTCTTTAATCTCTTGATAAATATCCATCATTATATTATTATCCCCATAGCAAAGTATCATTTCATTCTACTATGAAGCATTCCTCCTCTTTTTTAGATAGAAAAAGAGAGTCCCTTTATAGGCACTCTCTTTTATGTATATCCTCTATGTTTAATCGATTACGATTTCATGCATATTTAGCATGTTTAACTTTTCTTTATAAAAACTCAGTACTTTTTGAGCATGTTGTATAGTCATTAATCTATCTTAAACAGTAAGTGATTCAAAATACGGATAAACGAATATCTGTAGCATAACCATTTAGCTGCACGCACTGTTCTAAAATCAATGAGGATTCCTCATCTAATTTCCGACACGATTTGTGTAGCATTAAAAGGTTATGAGTTTTTGGGACTGTTCTACCGTTTAGTGCAAGAAATCCTTTTAGGAGTTTCTCCACACATTGTTGACTATGATAACAAATAATTGCAGTAGAGAAAGGTTTCATATGAGATAAGTAACTAGCAGAATCTAAATCGGATTTTGCAATAAATACCCACTCTTTTAGATCCTCAGTATTTCTCAATATAGGACCTTCCCTTCTAGTGCAATCTTATGTTCCATAGTTACGGTACGACTAGCACGTTCTAGAAACTCTTCTGGCCCATACACTAAAATATCAACTGGTGTTTCCATAACATCGTAAATACCCCAATTGATACGATTAATGACTCCCCTTTTTCTTGCTCCTACACCTTCTACAACAATACAGAGATCAAATTCACTGTCTTCATTTGGTGTGCCATATGCATGAGAGCCAAAAAGGATGATTTTTTGGACAGAAGACACAGTTTCACGAATCTTTTGAACCAATAGGTCCAATTCCCTTTGTAGTTCTTCGTTAATCCGAATCACTCCTCGGATAAAGTAATTATATTGACGTTTAAGTATATTATACATGCGTTGCTCTTCTCCTTGCTATTACATATTTATTTTTATATTGTTCTCTTGTTTCCCAACGTTCTGCAATGCTTGATAACATTCGTATACCTGCTTAAAATCCTGTAAGAATCCATCATCAGAGATACTATGAAATCCTTTGAAGTTCTTTCTACACCAATATAAGAGATCAAATTCATCCTTAGCTAAAAAAGAATCTGGATTGAAATGAATAAATGCCTCTGCTATACAAGCCAGAAGCAATGGTATCATTTCAGCATCCTCTTTTGATAAATCCAGTACAGATACAACGGGGTATACTGCTTATATTGATAGTATTGTGGCGGTACCCCACATCCATCAACTTGAAGGCTTTATAATGCCCCTAAAACAAAAAAAATTAAGCATTTTCACCTGGAGATGCCCATTTTCTCGTTTTGGGGTATTTGCTTTTCTTAGCTTGATTGGCATGGGGCGGGACCCCAAACAGTACGATTTTATTTCAAAGACACAACAATCTTACTACACACTTTTTATTCATCCCACACTCTCATCTGCTAGTATTACTATTTTTTATTACTAATGTTGCCGTTTCACTCGGATGGCTAAGAGGAAAATGATGGCCATATGGAACAAAATCAACCTTACCAAGATGCGATGGAGCAGAATAGCCTCTGTCATACTCCCCCCAAATAATGTGAAGATTATACTTTGTTACTTCATTGAAATCACCTTGATCGTTTTTCAGTAGTAAACTGTTAAGCTGAACCGTAGTATTTAAAATTCTAGGGGAAGTAAAACTGTTACTTATTTTCTCAATATAATGTTCAGGGATACTCTCCATACTTTCAAACAAACCATTACTTAATAAATAACGCCCTATCAAATTAGTAGTTGCCAATTTTAATGTCCACTTGTTCATAAATTGAGGAACATTTAGCGATTTAGCATTTTTTTTAGCAACAGGTGGCTGAAGTAAAGTGATTGCATACTTCTTATCTATGTACTCTTGTACCAATGCTTCTAGAAGAATAAACGCACCGAATGAATGGCCAATTAGATGTGCACCATTCGTAGCTTTCTCCAATAACTTTTTCACTACATTCAAATAGATATCTAGAAGATTTTTCTCTCGTTTAAAAGGAGAACGTCCCAAACCTGGAAGATCCAAAATCCATACAGGTTGACCAGTTTTTTCATGAAGCTCTTGTGCTAAAGGAAATAAATCCTCTCCATCACTCAATAAACCATGTAATAATATAAACGGTTGACCCTCTCCTTGTAATTGGTAAAGGGTATTGTTATCGCATAATGTTCGTTTAAATACATGATTATGCTGGCCATTTTGATACATCATTCGATAATCCAGATCAGCTACTACGGCAGGGAGAAATTTCATTACACTCGTCTTCTTAAACCAATCTCCTCCCATAATTTTTTTCGCTGAAACATCTGAAAATTTTCGGTTTGTAATAAAATTCAGTCCATCAGAAGGAATTTTTGTTATTTTACTTACTCCACTATTCATAATTGCTTTCATAAGTGGCATTGGAACAGAGATTTTTGGTGCCCTCATATTCATACTTTCCGACATAATACTTAATAATTCAGCAATGTTCTGATCGTGCTGTTTATCTTCAACAAGTGTATATGTTTGAATAGTCGGTTGCTCCAATCTGAAAACCTGCACAATAAACTTCGCAAGCTCATCGTTTGAAATAAGTGGTAACCTATATCCCTTACCTCCAGGAATCACTGGCATGAGCCCTCTTCGCATACTCATCACAAGCAAACCTAATCCCGCTATCTGCTCTGTACTCCCTGTTTTACTACTACCGACTACAGTTGGCGGATTAATTACCGAAAGCGGATAACCTAATGCTGATGCGTGCTGACGGATATAAAGATCTGCTAAAAATTTTGTTCTCTCATATGGATTTTTTATTTTCAAATAATTATTTCCTTCTTGAAACACATCAATTGCAATCTTGCTATTTTTATCATCAAAGGGACTCATATAACCTACAACATGAATAAATTGTTGCAAGCCCTTCAATTGATGAATACTTTTAGCTAATTCACTAATGTGTTTGGCGCCATTTAAAAATACGGACGCTGCCTCTTTACTTGTCGCTTGAATATCCATGGGGCCTCCTGCGTGAATAATCACATCCGTTTTCAATACCCTCTCCTTATCTTCAGCACTTAGACCTAAATCTATTTTCGTCAAATCACCTTCAATAAAGTGCATAACTGCCTTTTTTAAGATGCCTCTTTCTTGAAAAAGGCGTATTGCTTTACTTTTCGACCTTACTAAAAGAAGAATTTTAACATCCTCTTTGGCTAATTCTTTCACTACTTGCTTTCCAATATAGCCTGTTCCACCAGTTAAAAATACTGTTCTCATATAAAATCCCCCTTTTAGTACTAATCAGTACTAATTTAATGTAAAAAAAATGCTTCTTTTATCGAAGCAATTTTAAAAAATGATCTGCTGTTTTCGTAATTACAGTTGCATCCTTCAATGTTTCTGAAATAAATAACGCTCCTTCAAGATTTGTAATAAAAAGTGATGCAACCTCATCAATATGAATCGTATTTCTGAATTCTCCATTCTCTACCCCTTGTTTAAGTAATAGAGAAACTTTCTTTTGTAATCCTGTAAAAAAAAGACCTATTTTTTCTTTTATTTGCGTGGCCTGTTTAGGACTTTGAATATAAAGAGTAATAAATGGACAGCTCCCCTTATACTCTCTCGACTGAACTCCTTGTGATAATTGCTTTAAAAACAGTTGGATACGATCTTCAACTAAAAATTGGTTCTGAGAAAGTACATCATCAATTGCAGATTGATACATTTCAATCCAATAATCAACGACCGCTTCTAATAATACTTCCTTATTAGAAAAGTGATAATACACATTAGACTTTGAAACTTTGCTTACACGTACTAATTCATCCATACTTGTATAAGCAAACCCTTTTTCTAAAAATAATGTTGCAGCTACTTCAATCACACGTTTTTGATTCATTAATTTTACCTTTGTCATAACTAGAACTATATAGTACTAATTTAAATATTGCAAGTATTTATGTTCATTTAGAAAAAAGTTTGATTAAAAAAATTCCACTAACATTGATTTTATTTCAAAAAAATCTTACTTTGAATAAAGTTGAACTGACCCCATGCCCATCAAGCTAACATTTTGAAGTGCCCCCAAAACGAAAATTTCATCTTTTCATAGGTGTCCATGAGAATTTAGTTCATTTTTTTCGTTTTGGGGAACATTTAATTTCTTAAGTTAATGGCAATGTGCTTTTCCCCCAAAAAAGAAAAAACCGATTCATCCCCCATCTTCACTCCGTTTAGAGGAGGGGTCTTCTCGGTTAAATGATTAAAAACCCAACTATATAATGACTAATAAAAATTGCTACATAAATCAAAGTGATATATGGTTGATAATCAATGTAAAATTCTTTATGTGTTAACCTAAATTTATGAGGAATTAAAACCCAACTAAGGTAGTCGATAATTATCGACAATGCTGTCCATTGAATAACGGTATTAAGCATAAATTCTTTTACATTATCTGTATCTATCCCTTTGCTATATAGCCATAGAAAAACGGGAAAAATCGCAACGTTGTAAAGAACCTGATAGGGTCTAGATTTAACATAAACTGGTGATTTCAAAAAAGTTGTTCCTGCCTGTTTCGCGTTTTGCACACCAAAATATTTATTAGAGATTAGCATATGTATAAAAACTATTAATGTTGCAACACCATAAGCAAGTAACAACCATAAAAAAGAAATACCAAAATTATTAAACAACTAACTTCACCTCACTTTTAGTTACTAATACATTAGACAAATATTAGTTCAAATATATTATCCTTAAAATTCCAGTAATAGTAAATCAAATATTTAGATAAAAATTCATATTTTTTAGTTAGATACTTGATTTACCTGATAATTACCCAATTAATAAATCAAAGATTAGTTAATTAGACCCTCGTATTCTTTTTTAAATTTCAAATTAAGTCCTTCAGTTTTATTTGAATCCTTCACATATACGCTATCAAAGCCCTTCATATGCCTCAAATCAAAGTTGATTTTCTATACTCCTAAGCATAGGAGGTGAAATCAATGAGTATTATCTTCAATCGAAAGATTAGGGTAGCGTCACATGCCCATCAACCGAAGTTAAAATCATACCCTTAAAATAAAAAAACGCTATGCTTATCGTAAGCAGTTTATGGGAAAGGATGGTGTTTTTAATGAATCCTATTATTTCAAATGAACTGAATCTTTTCGCACAAGAGCTACAATACTTTTTATCTCCAGCAGTCCTACAAGATATCGCCAAACAAATTGGCTTTGTACAGCGATCTAGTAAGTATCAAGCAAACGAACTCATTGCCCTTTGCGTATGGTTCAGTCAAGAAATTGCTAGCACATCACTTGCACAATTGTGCAGTCAGTTAGAAGTTTCTACTGGGGTACTTATGAGCCCAGAAGGACTGAATCAACGCTTTAATCCAGCAGCTGTCGCATTTCTTCGAGAAGTCTTTACTTCTCTTCTCACACAAAAACTCTGTTCAAATCACTCACTTTCTGCACACGTGATTTCTGCTTTCAATCGTATCCGTATTTTAGATGCAACAGTGTTTCAACTGCCTGACCATTTCGCCACTGACTATCAAGGTTCAGGTGGGAGTAGTAATACCGCAGGCGTGAAAATCCAATTGGAATATGATTTACTTAGTGGCCAATTTCTTAACGTGCAGCTTGGACCAGGAAAGAATAATGATAAAACATACGGTACCATCTGCCTTGAAACCGTAGAGGCGGACGATTTGTGTTTACGTGATCTTAGGTACTTCGATTTAGGAGACTTACAAACCATTCATGATAGAAAGGCTTACTATATCTCGCGGTTGAAGTTGAATACACGCATTTATATCAAGAACCCTGAACCAGAATACTTCAACAATGGTGCGTAAAAAAAGCAAACAGAATACATCCAGCTTGATATGACACAAATGCTGTCTGGTCTAATCCCTGGTGAAACGATGGAAATCCCCGAGGCATACATTGGTCAAAATCAGAAACTTCCAGCACGTGTAATTATCCATCGTTTAACCGATGATCAAACGCAAACACGTCTGAAAAACCAAGCAATACGTGAAAAGAAGAAAGGCATTGTCATGAAGGATAAAAGTAAACGTTTAATGAGCATGAATGTATATATCACGAACACGTCGCTAGAAGAAGTACCGATGAACTACGTGCATTCATTATATTCACTTCGTTGGCAGATTGAAATTTTGTTTAAAACGTGGAAGTCATTCTTTGAAATTGATGAATGTAAAAATATAAAAAGAGAACGCCTAGAGTGTCATTTATATGGACAACTCATAGGTATTCTCCTTTGTTCTTCTACAATGTTTCAAATGCGACGGTTTCTGCTTGAAAAGAAAAAGCAGGAACTGAGTGCATACAAAGCGATTTATATGATTAAAGATTACTTTCCGTTACTGTTTCAAGCGATAGCCGTTGGCACAGAAGAACTTTTAAAAATTTTGCATCGCCTTTATCGACTGCTCAAAAAAAACGGTCGTAAATGTCATAGGTATAAGAAGATGACCGTTTTTGATATTCTAGGGATTGTGTATAAAACGACGGTGAAGTATAGACAAGCTGCCTAGCGAAAAAATCGCGTTTTAATAGGCTTCTTTAGCATGCCTACTTTTTTATGACTTGCTAGTTTTGAAACAAGGATCATTTCGTATCTAGTAATTTACCTGGTTAGCTTGATGGGCATGTGAACTGCCCCCCAAAATTGTTCATTCACTATCGTCTAATAGAGGTCACCATACATGCTCATCAACTTAAGAAAAAGAAATGCCCCCAAAACGAAGAAATGAGCGGCTTCTCAGAATAGCTATCTGTAGAGAAAGAAAATTTTAATTTAAGGGGATATGAAAGTATTAGCTTGATGGTGATGGGGTGCTGCTCCCCCATCGCTATCAAGCTAATATTCTGAAGTACGCCCAAAATGGGAATTTTATATTTCTATGGTTAATTAGATCTTAGTTATTTTAGGATTCCTAAATTTCCTCAGTCCAATTTAGAAGTTCTTTTCAAAAAATAGGGTTCTTAAGATAAGTATCTTAAGAACCCTATTTTTTGATTTAGCATGGAAAGTATAATCCTTTCTAATTCAGCTTTATTTAAAACATCCTCAATAATTACAACTTGATAGGCATTGTCCTTTCCTTTTGCAGGAACAATTATTTTCATCCCCTTTATATTCCTTCCAGTTCATAATTCTCTATCTTGTCATTGTCATTAATCATAAATAAAATGGATCTTCTCCTGGTTCTATAGTGATGGTTTTTTCCTTGTTCTAAAATAGCGGATTGATAAATGAATTTTTTTAAAATTAAAGAAATTGAGCGCGAAAGCAATGAAAATAAACTATTCTTTTCATAGAAATATATAGAAAGTTCGACAATCCTAATTATAAAAATTCAATCCTTTATCATTGACAGAAAATTCAAATTCATTATATAATTTTGGTATTACCAATGTCTTCAACATGTATTACCATAAAATAAAGGAGACGATGACTTGAAAGAAAAAGAACGCACCTCAGATAAAATTGTGAACGAATTAATTAAATCCATATTGGCCGGTGTTTATTCTATAGGAAGCACTTTACCGCCAGAAAGAGAGCTTGCGAAAGAATTTGGTGTTGGTCGCCCAACTATTCGTGAGGCGCTTCAACGTTTAGGAAGAAGTGGATGGATAACAGGGAGAAAAGGAATGCCATCAATTATTAATGATTATTGGAGCAATGGTAATCTAACGACACTTATTAATATTGTTGAGAATCATCATACCATTACAGATGAATTTATTATGTATTTATTAGAATTTAGAAGTTCGTTGACTCCGACTTATATTCGTAATGCTGTTACGTTTAATCAACCTAAAGTGGTTGCTCTCCTTGCTAATCTTGAGCAACTTGAAGATAGTGCAGAAAGCTATGCAGCATTTGATTGGGATTTGCAAAAAAGGTGTGCTGGGCTTGCTGCCAATCCGATCTTTCTACTCATTTTAAATAGCTTTGATTCCATTTATGTAGATATGGCAAAAAGGTATTTTTCTGTAAAAGATCATCGTGAGTTATCCTTCAACTATTATCACGATTTATTAAAAGCTGCATTAAAGGGAGATGCGATTGAAGCAGAAAGATTGTGTAAGACAACATTGGAGAAAAGCTTGGCTCTTTGGAAAGATAGAAAAAAATAAAGAAAGCTGGAGGCGTGATAAATGAAACTAAAATATTTTAAAGAATATTTTTCCTATCCTGATATTTTGATTATGAGCTGTCTTTTCCTCACTAGCTTTGGATTTATGATTTTACATTTAACCTCTATCGGAATTTGGGGTGCTTTTATTTTGGGAATGATTATGTATTCCTTAGCTGAGTACGCTACTCACAGGTTTATTTTTCATCTAAAACCACCAAAGAATGCATTTTTATTAAAAACGCTTAAGCGCCTACATTATGACCATCATACAAATCCGAATGAATTACATTTATTATTTTTACCCTTATGGTATAGTGTGCCAAACATTGCAATTTCAGGAGCGATTTTTTATTTTCTTTCATCCAGCTTTGTCATGACAAACGCATTTATTGCAGGTATTATGCTCTTTTTATTATTTTATGAGTGGAAGCATTATATCGCGCATCGCCCCCTTCAACCAATATCACCATGGGGGCGATGGATGAAAAAAGTTCATTTATGGCATCACTTCAAAAATGAAAATTACTGGTATGGTGTTACGAATCCAGCCTATGATTTTCTCATGGGAACCTTTAAAGACCAAAAAGATGTTGCCCAAAGTAAAACTGCTAAAAACCTAGAGAAACGTGGTGACCACAAAATAGAATTATAAAAATAATCCATTGTCATCATCCTGGAAATGTTGAATGAATTTTGCAGATTCGACATTTCCCAGGGAGTGGCAGGCATTTTTTCCTATTGAGTAGTACGCATGGTAATAGATTGCGTAAGGATCTTTTGAAAGTTTGTTCTGATCATTTACGAATTTATGTTCTTTTTAGAGTTATTTGTTGGAATGTCTATTGATCAATGAAAGATGAAAAATGAATGTGAAAATAAAAAAGAACTCTTTCATCTGTTGAGGAATTCTTTTCATATAAATTACGATTGGGGTACCGTCACATCACCATCAAGCTAAGAAATGCAATGCGCCAAAACGAAAAATAAGCTGCCTTCTGTCAAAAATACACGAAATTTTTAGCTTGAGGTGTTATAAAATTTTTAAGTTGATAGGTAGGGTCAATACCCCATCGCCATCACCTTAAGAATTCAGAATTACCCCAAGACGAAAAAATGAGCGTTTTTGTTACAAGTTAACACAAAATTTCGTTCTGGGGGGACTATAAAATTTAAGGTTCATAGCGATGTGACGGTACTCCTATTAAAGACATTTCTCCTTCTAAAGTAGACAGTACTTGCAATCTTAGTACGAATCACAGTTGAATTCATGTTACTTAATCGTACCCATTCCGGCAATTTTAATGTTAACCTTGACGTTGACATCGCCTTTTGCTAATTCGTTATTCCATTTATTTTGGACTTTTTTCCATTCTGGATATGTGTAAGTTCTTGCATATCTCCCAAGCCCAATAGGATCAATATTGGCAGTTTGTATTTTCTTTATTAATTGTTTGAAATCAGCTTCCAGCTTAGTTTCGATCGCCTTTTGTAATTTTGCTGCATCCTTTCTTGTATTGAACGAAAAAAGCCGTTCTGTAATGCCGACCCTCATCTTTATATCTGTATTAAATATAAACTTATTATCATATCTTACCTTTGTCTTTACTTTAATATTATATGCAGTAAAACTTATCCAATCTTTATCCTGGCTATTCGACTTTAGTTTAATTGCAATTGTAAATGGAAAATCGCCTGTAGTTCTTTGTTGCAGAATGCGTAATAATTTATTTTCATCGTATTTTAGTGTTAATTTATACCGTCCTTTTTCATCTAGCAAAGCTGTACCTGTCACAAATATTTTTTTCGTTTTTTTCATCTCAGTCATATTTGCTGTTAACCCTTTGTCTGCTATTTGTTCATGTAGTTCTTGAAGATTTGTTTTTACTGTTATATTTCTTAAAGAGGCGGTATCAACTAGTTTTGTTAAATATAGAGGAAGACGCGGCTTATCTTTTGGATTATAATAGATGACGTCTGAAACAGGTCCATCTACAGCAACAACCCTTGTGGTAACTGTATTTTTGGGATCTCGGTAAAATGGATCGAGATATTTCATCCAATTTTTTTGTTTCAGTAACCGTTTTCCAACTAAAATAACCTGTGTTTTGCTTCCCGAGGTAAGTGCCATAACAGTAGCATCAAATTGGTCTCTAGATTTTCGAACCGTAGCAGATTTCACAACAGTAGTTTCTTCTTTTACTTTTGCTTCTTTATTGAAAACAGGGCTTGATATATACACTAATAAATTATCATTACGATCTAAATCAATACCAAGAACAAGAGTAAGAGAAACGTCTTCAACATTTGTTTGATCAAAGCATCCAGTCATCATGAATACCGATAACAAAATACAACACAGTACTTTTCTTTTCAATGTATCCTCCCCTGGCGAAACTTCTCATATAGACAGCAGTACAGCCATAAAATGATAGGTAATATATAGGTTAATCCTAATCCAGCATTCGATAATACCTGTTGCCAAATTTCGGCTTCATTCCAACTAGGATGAGTCCAAAATATGAATCCGATAATGAGCAATAAGAGAATAACTACATGAGAGCTATGGTCTTGTTTTCCAAGTAATTGGCTTGAACAAAATACAGCGCAATATATGGTGGGAATCCATGCTGTGGAAACAACGGGTAAGTAAAGAGCCAATAAAATCATGTCAAAACGTTCTAAAAAACGAAACTCAATTACTTTCAGTAAATTTAGTACTGGTTGGTTAAATTGCGTAATGCTATCAGGGCTAAAATAGGCAAAGCAAACAAAAGTAGCAAATAAATAAAATAACATCGTTAAAGTATTTGCAATAACCATTCCATGGACTGCATACTGTTTTTTTTGTAAAAAGGGATATAAAAAGAACGCAATATCAAATCCTAAATAAGCAAAAATAGTGGTCGGTACAGCTGTAAATATAGGTTTCCACCCATCTTTTAAGAGCGGAAAGAATGGCATCCAACTTCCGTTCTCTTTAAGAGGTATCAAAAAAAATAATGGAATCCAAAGCATCGTATAAAAAGTAAGTTCGGAGTACCGCCCTATAATACGAGGGCCGTTACGTGCAACAAGAAAGGTAGGAATCGAAAACAAAAAGATAACGAGATAGTCAGGCGTTTTTGGAAGAAGCCATCCCTTAAGATAAAGCATAGCGTTCACAAGAACTACACAAGAATAAAAAGCGAAGTACATCATGTAAATAAAAACGAATGCTTTCCCTACTATTTTTCCAAACAATCGTATAAGAATGTCATAAATCGTGTCCTCGGGATATCTTGCAGCAGTTTTCACTATAAATACACCTGATATTGTGGAGAATATCCAACCAATCAATATTGCTATCCATCCATCTGTTCCGGCTTTTTCTGCAAGCACGCGGGGAAGCGATAAAACGCCAGTGGCCACCTGCATTCCATTGATTAAAACAATATACTGCATAAGAGAGATTTCATTATAAGCATACTTTTTCATAATTTCACCTTTTATTATGATTCTTTCCTTGTCGAATAGATTGAATGGCTCTTTTTCCCTTAGGACGTCTTCTTATTGCCCATAAAGGAAAGCGTACAAAAGCATCTTTCATATCTGCAAAACGAAACGGTGCTAATGGCCTTCCATAAGGGGTACCTAGCGATTCAAGGCTGATTAGATGTCCAATTAATGTCATCCATCCGATAACAAGTCCAACAATTCCAAATAAGGCAGCTGCTAGCATCATCGGAAAACGTAAAAATCTTACTGCCGCTCCCATATCATAATTAGGGATAACAAAAGAAGAGATGGCGGTAACAGCAACAACAATAATCATAATATTGCTTACAATTCCCGCTTGAACAGCCGCTTGTCCAATAACAATACCACCTACAATTCCAACTGTCTGACCGATTGGAGTAGGTATCCGTAAAGCCCCTTCTCTCATCGTTTCCAATGTTATTTCCATAAGTAATGCTTCCATAACTGGAGAAAAGGGTACGCGCGTTCTTGATTCTGCAATAGATAAATACAGCTCTACAGGAATAACTTCAAAATTAAAGGAAATAAACGCAACATAACTCGCAGGTAAAAATAAAGCAATCATAAAGGCGATAAAACGAAGCACCCGAATAGACGAAGCAACTAACCACCTTGTACCGTAATCATCCACTCCTTGAAAAAAGGAAATAAAATTTGTTGGAGTAATTAACACATTAGGCGAATGATCCATTACAGTTACAAATCTGCCCTGTAGAATGTGAGATACTGCCAAATCAGGTCTTTCAGTTAATATAAATTGCGGAAACGGTGAGTAAGGGTTATCTTCAATGAATTCTATAAGTTCGCCATTACTAGCAACAGCGTCGACTGTAATATTTTGAATTCGTGTTTCTAATTCCTTCAGCACATCTTCAGAAGCTACATCTTTCAAATATAAAATAGAAATTCTGGTTTTGCTTCGTACACCAATTACTATTTCTTTTATCGTTAATTCACGATAAGGAATATACCTTCGAATCATTGCGATATTTTGACTTCCTGTTTCAATGAATGCTTGATGTGCACCTTTTAGAGCTATTTCGTTATGAGCGTCTTCAACACTCCTTTGTGGCCATCCTTTTGTATCCAGTTGATGTGCTGTTGTTCGACTGTGAATTAATAAAACACTATCTCCCCCAAAAATAGCATTTTCAATCTGACTCAATGTATTAATACTCTTAATTTGTCCTAATGGAATTGGAAGTTCTGTATTGGTATTAAAATCACTATTCATCAAAGGACTTAGAACATGATTTTGAATCAATTCTTTATCTGTTAATCCAGACAAATATACTAAAGCTGCTTCTAATCCATCTACTGTTATTTGAAACCGCCGGATTACTAAATCAGGCGCTTGACGAAATATATTCTGAATATTAGCTATGTTTTTGGTTAAATCAGCGTCTAAGAGGGCGTCTTCAATATTTTTTTCCTGAAAATGAGTATTGTCTCGTATTGGAAATGACTTAGGATTATCTCTATATTTTAAACGCCTCAAAAATTTAGCCATGATTCTCTCACTTTCTATGTACTTTTTATAGTATGTTTAGTATGCATATATTAAGAAAAAATATCCTACTAACTAGAGAGGTAACATTAGAATTATTACTATAAATTTTCGGGTGCATATTTCATAAAAATCAAGTTCAAAAATAGTCCTTTAAGTTGATGGATGTGTGATACTACCAAGCTAGTAATGTGTTGCTCCCCCATATAAAGAAATTTTAAACATCTTAATCTACCTTTCCTTTATGTAAATATGGGAATAACGAAATTACCCCAAGGATAGCTAAACAAGCTCCAATCCATAGCGGGGATACAAAACCATATCCTTTACTGATCCCAAGACCACCTAGTGACGAACCAATAACAATACCTAGCGTAATAAAAGAACTATGAACGGTATTTATCATTATTCCATTACTAGCTGTTTTCATCACCCTCGCAACCATAGCTGGATTCAATGCTACACCAGTTAAACCAATAAAAATCGTAGAAATAACTGCAATGTATTTATTCTCTGCACTTAAAGCAAATAAAGACAACGCTATGATTAATATAATTAATCCACCCATAAGTATTTTCATTGTAAATTCATCAGCAAATTTGCCAATTATTATATTCCCAATTACCGTCGCACTACCATAGAGAGCAAGTAAATATGGAATACTTGCACTTGAAAAGCCTGTGACATTTGTAAAAATCGGAGTGAAATAACTAAATGCTGCAAACGTACCACCAATAATGAACATACTTGTTACGTACGCTGCCCAAAGATGAATATTCTTAAATCGCAGAAGTTCGTCTTTCCAATTTAATTGCTCTTTATTTGAAGATGATGGTAACAACCGTTGAATCATAATCCCTGATACTAGCACAAGAACCGAAACTGCCCCAAAACTAATACGCCAGCCAAAATATTGCGAAATAACGGTTGTTATAGGTAAACCTAATACAGTTGCGAACATTAAACCTGCAAGTACAATTGATGCAGCTTTTCCCCTTGAATCAGAGTGAACCAATGTCGCAGAAAAGGAAATCGCAACTCCAAAAGCTGAAGCTGAAGCAATACCAGTTATAATACGCGAAATCATCATAATATCATAGTTCCAAGCAATAGCTCCGAGCGATTGACCAATTAAAAATACGAACATTAAAAACAATAATGCTTGTTTGCTACGCATTCGTAAGAGGATTGCAGTTAATATGGGGCCTCCTATTACCATTGCTCCTGCATAAGCTGAAATTAAATACCCAATGGATGATACAGAAACCTGGAATGCAAGAGCAAGTTGATTCATCATACCTGCAACCATAAATTCTGATGTAGTCATACAAAAGATTGCTAAAGCTAGTAAATAAATAATTGATGGCATAAAAACACTCCTTATTTATTATTGTAATGATCAGTACAAAAATAGTGCGAAAAAAGAGCGCACTAAGCGCCACAAATAGACTCTATTGTTCCTTTGATAACTTGTTCAGACAACATCCGATTTTGCATCGATACATTAAGAACACGGAATCCGTAATAACTGCTTAAAAGCAGACTAGCTAATTCCTCAGCTGATTGCTTCTTTGAAATTTCACCTGTTTGCAATCCTTCCTCCATCACTGTTTCAATATCTTGTTTAAGAAGGTCAACATGCTTCGAGAAAATTTCTTGTACCATTAAATCGTTTTTAGCACGTTCTATACTGGCATTAATCAATAAACATCCTTTTTGATCGATATTCTCAAAGTCTTCTTTCAATGCCCATTCAAAAAAATTACTTAATCGTTCTTTAACTGGAATTGGAGTATGTAACAATTTCCTTTGTTCCCTAATCCCAATTTCATGGTAGCGTTCTAATACTTGTTTATACAGTTCATGTTTACTACCGAAAGTATTGTATAAACTTCCTTTTCCAAGTCCTGTATCACTGCATAAATCTTGTGTAGAACACCCTTCATATCCTCTTAACCAAAATGTTTTCATTGCAACATCTACAATCGAGGAATGATCAAACTCTCGAGGTCTGCCACGTTTATTCAATCGTATCCTCCTCTCATTTTAAAGATAACATGAATAGAATACTCCATTTTGTACCACACGGTCAATAATTTTATTTTAGATTACAAATAATTAAAAATAGCCCCATTATTCAAGTTTCCTAGCGAAAAAATCACGTTTTAATAGACTTGATTAGCTTGATGGGTATGGAGTAGTGCCCCTATAAGCAAAACCCTCCAGAAACATCTAAAATTTGCCCTGTTACCCAGCGACTATCAGAGGAAGCAAGGAATGCGACTACATCTGCAATATCTTCAACTTGCCCTATTCGTCCGAACACAGATGAATTCGTAGCAAAATTTCGTATTTCCGGATTATCTAGCAATTTCGCATTCATATCTGTCTTCGTATATCCAGGCATAATTGTATTCACTGTTATACCTCTTTCTCCGAGATGTTTAGCAAGAGGAAGTGTCATCGTATTTAATGCCCCTTTACTTAAACCGTACGCAATGGAGCCTGTAAAACCAAGTCTTACTTCAGCTGATGAAATGTTAATAACGCGCCCCTCTGCTCGTAGTATTGGTAATGTTTGCTGAATTAAGAAGAATGGTGCTTTCATATTTACAGACATAATTTCATCAAAAACTTCTTCTGTCGTATCTTCAATTGTTCCTTGTGTACCTATGCCTGCATTGTTTACTAAAATATCAATCTCTGATGTACCAACTCTTATTTGTAATTCATTCTTCAATTGTTCTACTAACTGTTTGACACCATCCATTGAATTGAGTTCTGCTTCAATTAAAAACGCTTTTCCTCCATTGGATTCAATCTCACTAATTGTTTCAGCTGCAGCTGTTTTATTTCGGCCGTAGTGAATTGCTACTAACGCACCGTCTTTTGCCAATCTTATCGCAATCGCACGACCAATGCCGCGACTCGCCCCTGTTACTAACGCTACTTTCCCATCCAGATTCTTCATTTTTTCCATCCTTCCTAAATTTCCGTTTGATAAAAACCTATACTTATATTTTCATGTAAACACCAATCATTTTAAATATAGATTTATAGGTAATTCAGTTCGTTCGCTTATGATATTATAGTTATAATTCGTAATTTACTTTAGAAAACAAAACAAGGAGGCTACACAATGCAAAACGCAGTAAAACTGGATGAAATCGATCATAAAATTATGAACTTGTTATATGAAAATGCGAGAATTTCCGTTTCAGAAATAGGACGGATTATATCCATGACGCAGCCTGCTGTAAAAGAGCGTATTAATAAACTTGAAGATCAAGGCGTTATAGCGGCTTACCGAACGAAATTTGAGCCTTCCAAAATTAATAAAAACATTCAAGCATTCATCATGTTTAAGACGAGCCAATGCTCTGATTTTATCCAATATTGTAATGCCGCTCCTGAAGTAACAGATTTATATCGAATTAGTGGGGAGTTTAATTATATGATGAAGGTCATGAGCGATTCGATGGATTCTCTCGCTGCATTTTTAGACTCTTTAATGCAATTTGGCTTGTCATCCCCTTTAATTGTTTTAAAGAGTGAATTTGAGGAGAAATTGTCGTTCTAATAAAGAATACGTATTATCCTCCGCTAACAGTAAAAGTTTTTCCTTTATGAGAAAAACCAACAAAATCAATGATTAGTAAACAAAAAAGAACATTGATATTTCAATGTTCTTTTTTATATCTCTACTTATTAATTAGATCCTTCTTCGAATAGAGTACCCTTATCCCTGATTCCTCTGTGCCTCCCTAAACTCCTCCTTCACCTTCTCTAACAACCCCTCTTCTGTAATCAATCGATACGCTGTATTCGCTAATGCTTTTGCCGATGTAATTAATGCTTTATCTCCTAGTTCTGAACGTGCTGCTTCTCTAAATTCATTCGTATGTGCAATTAAGTTATCTGGGCCGATTTTAATGTACGGGTGAATGGTTGGTACGACTTGGCTTGCGTTTCCTGCGTCGGTTGAGCCGATGCCGATTCTTTCTTTACGATTTACATCTTCACCTAGTAGTTCTAATTCTTCGGCTACGATGTCGTTATATGTTTTTGTTACGAGTAGTTCATCGATTTCATTTTGGAATTGATGGATTTTTACTTTCGCACCTGTTGCTAGCGCTGCCCCTTGTGCGATATTTTTTACTTTTTCTGTTACTTCCGCACATCTTTTTCGCGTTGCTGCACGGATGAAGAACCTTGCCGCAGCATAGTCAGGAATAATGTTAGGTGCTTTTCCTCCTTCTGTAATCACGCCATGAATCTTCACATCTGACGGAAGTTGTTGGCGAAGTGCGTTAATACTGTTGTATAGCTGAATCACCGCATCTAATGCGTTAATTCCTTCTTCAGGTGAAGCTGCAGCATGAGCTGTTTTTCCATAAAAATGAAAATCAAATGGATCGACAGCTAGTGAAGGACTCGTTGTTGCTGTCTTTCCGCTCGGATGAATCATAAGCGCCGCATCAATATTTTTAAATAAGCCTGCCTTTACATAACTCGATTTTGCGCTACCGTTCGGGCCTCCTTCTTCAGCTGGTGTTCCGAATACGACAACTTCCCCGCCAATTTCTTCAAGCGTTTCTGATAATGCAATTGCTGCTGCAACACTAATTGTGCCGATTAAATTGTGACCACACGCATGGCCAAGTCCTGGTAAAGCGTCATACTCCGCTAAAAATGCGATTGCTGGTCCTTGTTTCCCAGAGCTTTTTCGTGCGATAAATCCCGTTTCATGTCCAGCTATATTGTGCTGCAACTGAAATCCTGCACTACCTAGCAATAAACTTAACGTTCTAGATGCATAAAACTCTTGGTTACCAATCTCCGGATTCGCATGAATATCATGACTTGTTTCTATGTACTTTTCCTTATTTCTTTCGATACTCTCTTCAATTATTTTTCTTTGTGACGCTACTCCTGTCGCTCCCATTTTTCTTCCTCCTTTTATTTTCACGTAAAAAAGCCTCTTTCTAAAAGATAGAAAGAGGCTTCTGTATATACAGTCAAAATGAGCTTCTCTCTTATCTTTCAAGTTACCTTGCTGGAATTGGCACAGTATTCATAACGAATCCGCTGCCGAGGTATCATAGGGCCAGTCCCTCCACCTCTCGTGATAAGAATTTTCATAAAATTATATTAAATTACATTCATTCTAAGTTCATTCCAAATAAAAGTCAAGGAATTCCTATCCGAATTTACCGAATATCTAAAAATCCTTTTAATACACCAATTGTCTCAGGTGCTTGTAGTCTTGCACATACGTACGGAAATTCCGTACTACCTTCAAATATCATTTGAGATGTGAGCGGTGCGCCTGCCCAGAAGATTTCATCATCAATTACGATAAACGGGAAAGCTTTATTTTGTCTTTGTAACTTTACATTTTTCAGTGGAACTGGTCCGTCACTATACACCGTTATCTGTGCATTTGTGCGCATTAACACTTGCCATACTCGCTTATCCACTTGTTTTGTACTTGGAAGCGAAATAATAATTTTTCGTTTTGCGGCTAAAATATCTTTCAATAACCCTTTCGGCTCTTCAAGATTCATTTCCATAAACCAGCGTAATCGTTTCGATATTTTTCGTTCCCACAATTGTCTTGATGTCGTGCGATCATACACATCCCCGTGACGTTCTATATGAGCTGTTAATTGTGACAACGCTTGTTTTCTTGAAAGATTTTTACGCATATAATGGCAATCTGATAATTGAATGAACTTCCCTCTCGCCCTTGTCACTGCTACATTGACGAGGCGATGGTTTTTATGGTCAAAGAATAATACGCCAGGTCGCTCTTGCGGATAACTATCCACTGTATCAAAGATCATCATATCCCTTTCAGAACCTTGGAACTTATGAACCGTTGCTGCTAAAACAGGTATGTGACGATACTTCGTTTTTTGCAACATTTCTCTCATACACGTTGATAAAAAGCGGGATTGCGCCCTGTAAGGTGTAACAACACCGATCGATTGAACACCGTCTAACAGTCCGATTAACATCATTTGCATCGCTACTAAACCAGACATAATATTAAAACGAGACCCTGAAGCAGCGTCTTTTAACGAAAATGCTCCCATTAAGCTCGTATCAAATAAAACACTCGCCTCATTTGCGAACGGCTGCAATTGCGCAAGTTCTTTACGCTCTGAAACAGACGGATGATCGTATACTCTATTTTTATAAATAAACGAGTTTGTAAACTTAGATATATCCGCATGCATACGTCTTTGTTCCTGCAGCATAAACAGGTTCGGGTGTGCTTCTGATTTATTAACAGACTCAACAATCCCGGCATGGTAAAATATATCTTCCCCAAGCCATTTTCGAACGAGTTCATGGTTCGCCATCGCAATTGGAGGTAACTGTAAAAAATCACCACATACGACGATGCGTTTTCCAAGTGATGCAGCTAATGCGATTTGCGGAACATATGCCATACTTGCTTCATCTACAACAACTAAATCAAATGTACGCTCATAAATAAGTGAATCAATGGCACATTTCGATAAAGTTGCGCCGATTACTTTCGCATTTTCAATGTATTCTTTTTCTACCTCTTTAATTTTCGCTTTTTGCTTTCGAAGATCACTTTCAATCTCTTGTATACGCTTCTTATCAGCAGACGTCGCTTTATATGATAAAATCTTTTCACGAAGCTCTTGGCGTGTTTCTTCTAAATAGAGCCTTTCTTCTCCCCAAGATCCATTCGTCGTTTCAACTAACTTCGACGCAAGTAACGTTTCATGATTTCGTATATGTTCATGTTGACTATAACCGTAACGAACAATTTCACCAGGCGTCCATTTCTTTTTCTTTTCAATTTGCTTCGTTACTTCGCTCATTAATACGTCTACTGCCGCATTACTATGGGCTAACACAAGTACCGACTTTCCTTTTTGATAATGAGCTGAAATAATACGTGATAAGTTGTAAGACTTCCCTGTTCCAGGCGGTCCCCACACGTACGTCGTCGGATTGTAAAACGAACGATACGCCAATTCATTTTTCGGATTTTTCATCTTCTCAATATGTTTCGGACTACTCGTCCCGTCAACAAGACGCTTTATACGATTACGTTTTAGCTTATCTTTACGCGCTTCTTTTAATCGCTCTTGTAGTTGCTCTAACAATTGCCACGGTTCACTATATAAAACCGCTTCTCGTATTTCACCTTGTATATAATCATTTAACTTCAGTTCTATTTCTAATCCATGTACAGATAATACTTCCCCTGTCGCTTCCTCACCATCGAACTCAATTCGAATCGGTGAACCTTCAGGTAAGCTTACTTCCGAAATAAGCTGAAATACGTATACTGTACTTTCATAATCTGTATATAAAAAACGACCGTTCATGATAGAAATTTTACTACCACCTATCGTTTTCCAATGTTTAATTTCATACGCTAATGCATAATGCCACTCTTTCATCGTTTCCGATAATGAAGGAGTTTGAGTAGGTGTATTCATCGTATAATCTCCTTCCTTCTCCCCAAACATACTTTCTCACTATACCATATAACACGCTAAAATTTGTAAGGTTTTTATCTTGCTTATTTTCTTAATTTTCAATAACATATTGTATATAATTTTCAGAAAGAAGGAATCTACATGCCAGTTAGAAGAATTGAACACGTCGGACTTATGGTTGCAAACCTAGAAACATCTATCGCATTTTATGAAGAAGTAGTTGGCTTACAACTCATTAAACGTATGGGACACCCGAATCCAGACTTAAAACTCGCTTTTTTAGGTGTGGAGGAATCAAAAGAAACGATACTCGAATTAATTGAAGGCTACAACTCTTCCCTTCCGGCGGAAGGAAAAGTACATCACATTTGCTTTAAAGTGGATTCATTGGAGGATGAAATCGAAAGACTACAGAAACACGAAGTAACCTTCTTACTAGGAGAAGAAATCGAAACATTACCAGATGGAACACGTTACATATTCTTCGCTGGTCCTGATGGAGAGTGGATTGAGTTTTTTGAGACGGAGAGATAAAGGAATATTTTAATAATAGAACCAGATTTTATAGTAAAATAAATACCATGGTATGAATGTACGTTTTACATATGAACCCAATAAACCATGTGCTTATAGAATTGAGAAAGACTTTAAAACAAATAAGTTATATATTTTAAGACAGTAATACTCCAAGCAATATAGTTAGAACGTCAGGAACTTAAATGATTTAAGATTCAAATATGGGCAGCCCGACCCCCGCCTAACTTCTTTGCTTTCGCCGAATTTTGAGGTGAGGGTCTTACCGCCCATTAAAGCGGGATAAAAGTTAAAGTATACGACTCAGGAAAAGAAGGTTTTGTAGTGTGCTGCGCATTCAAGAATTAATTCTTACGTAGGGAGTGCTTATATGAAAAGATTGAAACATGTAATATTGCTATTATTATGTTTCTTATGTCTAAGTGGTTGTAATCAAGAAAATGGAGCTGAGATACAAGAATATATAAAAAAAAAACACGGTATTGATGTTGTTGTAGCACATTGGAGCCCGATAAATGAAAATAATGGGGGTGATACCTACCATACTGTGCAAGAAAAAAATAACAAATATCTAAAATTCCGAGTAAAGGTACAAGGTCTCCTCTATTCATATCCAGTAGGTGATGAATACCAATATGGAAAAAAAACATATGAGGAATATAAGAAATTCAAACCAATACTAGAAGAAATAAAAAAATTAGGTTACGTGGAATCTGAAACGGAAAATGTTCTTCAATATATTTTAGATAATAAAAATCCAGATGAAGGAAAACCAACTAATGAATTATTATTAACTTTACAAATGAGTAACGAGATTGACTTTAGCCAATTGGATTCAGTAGAATTAGATCGTTTATATGCTCTATTTCAACTCATTCAGAGGAATAATAAAAAGATAACAGAACTAGAGATTAAGGATCAAAATGGTGAATCTTTAGGTGGTCCTTTTAAAAATGTACAAAACATAATAACAAAAGAAAAATTGTTACAAACAATGAAATCTACGATGTCAGATGCCATAAACAAATATTAGGGAAATTGGATTAGAGCACACACCACAGTAGAGACGAGATTACATGAAATGCTAAACGATTGATTTGCAATTAAAAGTATTACTTATTCAAGTTCAGATAATGAGGATAGTCGAAAATATTTAGTGACTTTAGTTATTAATACTACGAATAATATATTTGAAAACAATTCCCCTTTAAGGATTTAATCAAAATACCATAATCCTTAAAGGGGGTACAGCCGAGAAACGTGTAAAAACTAAAAACGTGTTTTAAAAAAAGATTGAACAAATTAACCTAAGGTTCTATTCTAGAGTTTTTGCTGCATAATCTCCGTAAAAGTAAGAATTATCTAACTCATCATATTTAGGAGTAGCAATTATAGTGTATTTACCATCTTCATCGACTTCAAACAAAGCTACATTATTATATTCCGATCCCCCATTTGAATCATCTACTAGCATATCAATGTTGAATATCCCTTTTGTTAATACTCCACTTTTTTGAAAGTCTTCAATTAGATCTTTGGCCTTTGGAATAGGATGTTTATTTTTAGACATGTCAAATTTAAATAGAAAATTCACCACACCTAAATACCTGATATTATAATTTTCACGTCGGGGGTCACTTGGTATTAATGTAGGTAAAAGTTTAGTAGTATTTATCTTTTGGTTCTTTTTAAAATCATCAAGTATCTCTTGAGAATAAATTATATTAAACTCAAAGTTGTCATAAGGAAATATATGAACAGAACCATTTTCTACCGAGATAAATTTATTAGGGTATTTAACTAATCCATATTTTTTTATGATCTGTTCAATTACTTGAACTACTTCTGGATGTTGCTCAATATATGCCCCCTTGAATTGTTCGAGATAGATATCGTCACTATCATCTTTTAAGATTTTCAAAGTATCTCTTTCAATCATGAAGAACGGATAAGCATGATATGGCTTTTTCATTTCTACATAAGTTTGATGGCCAATTCCTCCAAACCAATTATTATCTGTCTGAATAATAGAAAACTCCCCTTGTATTCCATAGTTTGTTTTTAGATATTCTTGTATGGGTTGATTCAGTTTATCTTTAGAGAAATAACAGCCACTAAGAATCAAGAATGATGTACTTACTAAGATGACTTGAATCAGTCTTTTCATACTATTCATTTTTCCCCCTACATTTCTTAAGTTTTAATAATATTATAACACTTACATCTAACTAAATTGCCACGATGACCTAAATACACTTCTTTACAATCTTAACGAAACAATTAATAAGATTACTCTATAATCTGGCACAATTACTAAATAACATGACTGGTATTTTTACAACAATTCTATTATTTCTGTACAAAAGGAGATTTATATGAGAGATATCGTCAGGTTTTTAGAAAATTTACAGGTTAAGAGTATGCAAATTTTTTATGTGGATCTTCAGTTAATTCAGTAACAAACGTGAATTCTAAAACTGAGCTAGGAAAGGAATGTATAAAGTGAAACTTTAATCAGTGGGGATTTTGTTCATCCCCCACTGATTATCAGCCCTCACCAATCGGGCTTTTACGGGCAGCCCGCCCCCCACCTAACTTCTTTGCTTCCGCTGAATTTTGAGGTGGGGTCTTACTGCCCGGCGAATAGCGGGATAAAAAATACATAGATCCATATAACAAATAGTGTATAAAATCACTACTGGTTTTTATAAGTGAATCATTTGTATTCCTGTCTATATAATTTAAACGAATAAATAGCTCCAATAAAGAATACAAATGCTTCGAATAATATAAAGATTTGACGGAAATTCTCAATATCTTTACCAACTAAAGAAATAAATATAGCATTCATAAGAATTTGAGTAGTAAACATACGAGAAGTAACTTTTAAATAAATAACATTTGTTCTTTTAGCTGGTTTACCAATTTTTTTGTAAATAAAAATAAGTGCAATTACTGAACCCAAAAATAGAAATGCTGTAAGTCCTACAACGATATTAAAATTGCCTGTACTTTCTAACATCCATTTATTTAATAGATCAATCATTATTATCTTCCTTTCCTACATAAAAAGAATATTTTCTTCTTCTATTTCACTATAATAAAAAAAGAAAAAGGAAAACATCGAACTTTCTTACAAACATTCGTGTATTCTTACAATTTTGTCATTTTGTAAATGTATTCATCGCCTTGCCTTTCACTATTTTCTTTGGAAAACATAGTGAATTACGAAAAAGAGCGCTACAAGATTAACTTTCCAGAATGAGACGTTATGTAAATCACACAGATAGATAGCAGTATACAGCTCTTCTTTTATGGTACACTTCAATAAAAGGGGGTACGAGGTTTGAAAAAGTGGATTAAAATCACAGCAAGCTTAGTTATTGCTATAGCAGTTGGTATTTTTACTGGTTACAAAGTCGGTACATATGCAGGTTCAGACGTTAAGGAAAAGCAGACTGATAAAATTAAAGGGGAAGAGGTAATACTTGACCTCAATTCTGATCGTCATATAATTAGTGCAATGCACAAAATGACTCATCAAAAAGTATTATCTCATGAAAAGCAAGGATTCATTAAAATGACTCCAGAAAACATCGAAACAGTACGTCAAGTAATTGATGAAAGTAATAGTGGAACCTTACAACATAAAGAACAGTACCTCAAGATTTTGGTTCGTTGGTATGAAGGCGATTTCTCTCAATCCGTTGAGAAGCATAATTTATTATGGGAATTGGAAAATAACAGCACTGGTCAAGCATACGAATTAGCGACATCAGAACAAGAAGAAGCATATATTCTAGAACAAGGGAATTCTGAAAAGCAATAAAAAAATGGACCTGTTATCAGGTCTTTTCTTGTATTTTCTCTGTTATCCCCTTTAAAAACAGCTTAAATCATACAACCTTCCCTCCCCTAGTTACTGAATAATAGTTTTGTTCATAATTTCGTAACATGTATAGACAGGTATATATGTTATAATCAACTTAGCAAATTACAATAAATTTGCATTTCCTGTGCCCCTTACCTCCCAGTAAGGGGCGTACCCTTTTCTAAGGAACTATATGCCGACATACGTATTCCTATTTATATAGGAATTTTTTTATAAAGGAAGAATGCAAAAAAGAAGGGATTATCCCCTTCTTTTTTTGCATTCTGTGTCTCTTATTATTTACTATAACCACGATTCAGCTCCGTTAACTTTTCATTGATGTTAAAAATTCTTACTCTAATATCTTTAACACCAGCTGCTTCAAGTCTGTTCTTGTGCATTTCCGCGTATTTTTCAGCATCTTGTTTTTCTTCAAATACATAGATGCCTCCAGCTTCTTTTGTTTCTTCATTCTCTGTCCATATTTTCCAGTGGAATCCTTCTTCTTCATTAATACTTTTTGCTAAATCCCAAAATCCTTTTTCCATTTCTTCACCAAAAGGACCTTCAAACGGAAAATCAACTTGTAATAAATATGCCATCTTCGCTCACTCCTATTTTCAATATTTTTCAATTCGAATGCAGATAATATCTTAAATGAGTGCTGCTATTATTCCTGCACTCATTTGAAATTTCACCTACATTTTCACAACCCCTTTTATAAAATAATTACAAAATGATAGCAACTTGTACGTATATAGTTTAACGGCTTTAGATTATGTTTAAAAAACATGATAACAACTTATCCCTAAACTAAGGACAAACAAAACAAGTGCAGGTATCGCTTTCTTAAAGGGATCTCTCGCTAATACAATAAGAGTTAATGCAGCTGCCAGCATCGTACCGCCTAACAACAATCCTGCTAATAAAGCTACTGTTGGAACCCAAATTCCTATCAACATTCCAATCGCTCCTACAATCTCAAAAGCTCCGGTTAAGAAATTAAAAAACGAAGGCAAACCAAATCGCTTAAACTCCTCTGCCATTTTCCCAGATATAATTTTCGTTCCTGTCATTAAAAAGAATAGAAACAGCACTGCTTTTACAATATTGATGAAAATTAAAATAGTAATCACATCTTTCTTATTTATTTAACAATTAATATGCTATAGCATGTATAATACGGAATCTTGACTGGTACTAGGAAAAAACGTAATCCTGAATCAAATATCATACAAAATAAAGATATCTCCATCATTCCTTAAAACGAAATTATATGCTATAGCATATATAATACCTAAAACAATATTTGTTCCTTATAAATAGCATAGCATCAATAAGGAACAAATATTAATAGCGTGTATCATACAATTTGTTTAATAATGATTGTAATACTTTAATCTCTTCCTCGCTCAAATTACTCGTCACGAAATGGTGAGCGTCTGTCACTACAGGTAAGATTGTTCTTTTTAACTCGTCACCTTTTTCAGTTAAAAAAAGGTTATGTGAACGTCGATCTTGCTCATTCAAAGCCTTCTTTACAATCCCTTTTCTCTCCATTGACTGTATCATTCTTACGACAGTAGTTTGATCTTTATCAATCGCTTCTGCTAACTCTTTTTGAGTAGTGGCTCTTTGGCTACAGAGAACACTAATAATCCCCCACTGCTCTGGCGTAACTCCAAAAGGTTTTAATTTCTTCGTAAAATAATTGGTCATTTTCACATCAGTACGATGAACAAGATAGCCTATTAAATCATGTAAGTTCATGTATCACCTCTATAAATTAATATATAAAAGAGTATAGCATACCAGTCAATTATTCACAGTGAATGTATTCATTTTATTAATTACATGCTATGGCATATATATTATAGTAGGTCATTTTAATTGTCAAATGAATTACCTCTTATTTTTCTACAGTATGAGTCCAGCTTATTAAAAATAAGAAAATCCCGTATTGAATATAAAATACGGGATTTTTATAAATAAATTATTCACTTATTCGAAAGAAGTTCATTCGTTACATATTACTTATCTAATTAAGAAACATTCATATACCAGCCCAAACATCTTTTCCATATCGCCCTTCATCTTGCACACGATCCAACCAATTCCTTGCTTCTTGTTCACTAACTTCATGAATTTCTTGATAGGCTTGACAAAGGGTATCTTCTACATCCGGAGCCATTTTACTTCCATCACCACATATATAAAGATGAGCCCCATTATCTAATAGCGAAATTAAATTGATTCTATCTTGTTTTATTAAATGCTGTACATATGTTTTAGGATGTCCTTCTAGGCGAGAGAAAGCTGTGTGTAAAGAGATTAATCCATCTCTTTCATCACTTTCTAGTTCTGTACGATAGAGATAATCCTTTTCAGGATGACGACAACCAAAGTATAGGTGCGCTTCTCCTAAGTTCATACCTTTTTGCTTTTGAACGCGACGGGCTTGTAAGAATCCACGGAATGGTGCAATTCCAGTACCTGGTCCAACCATGATAATTGGGGTTTCTGGATTTTCAGGTAATTGAAAGTTTGATTGTGGCGTTCGAATGAAACAGATAATCTCATCTTGATTATGACGCTGAGCTAAATAATTAGAAGCAACTCCTTCATATGTCCCTTCCCCGCTCCATGCAGGCGCATTCACAACACCAACCGTAATACTCAGACGATCCTGTGCAATGAGTGGAGAGCTTGAAATTGAATAGTAACGCGGTTTGAGCGCCGGAAGAAGTTCTAAAAAACGTTCAAATCGGATTTCACAAGCCTCATACTTTTCAAGAAGATCTAACATTGAAATACGTTTCTTTAATATTTGTTCATGATAAACTCCGTCTTCCAATAATGATTCCAATTCCTTTTTATGAGGAGGACATGCTGTGAATGTCACCATTTCTCGTATTTGTGCTCGAGTGGCTGCTTCTTGCACTTCGACACTATAACTAAGAAGGTCATATAAACGAACAGGACTGTCTAAAGGTATGTGATTTACACTTCGTCCACTTGCGCTTAATATGACTTGATCCTTCCCGTTTAATCCAAAGCGTTTTAAAATTCGGTTGACATTTTTCTCACTAT
Organism: Bacillus cereus group sp. MYBK245-2; assembly: GCF_051916145.1. Classification (NCBI taxonomy): domain Bacteria; kingdom Bacillati; phylum Bacillota; class Bacilli; order Caryophanales; family Bacillaceae; genus Bacillus; species Bacillus cereus group sp. MYBK245-2. The sequence goes on from NZ_JBQAGB010000007.1 coordinate 154,697, forward strand.
TAATTGGCAGCACCCCAAGGTGGTCTCCTTCTTTATACGTAGCGCCTTCTGGCAAGGATATCTCAATATGTCGCGTGCTTCTTTCACTGCTAGATGATTGAAGTTCACGATTTTCTAATATAGATGCATAAACTGCTTCATATGTTCGCGCAAGAGGAGATCCTCCAAGACGGCTGACAAATTGCAGACTCAAAGTACTGCGTTCTTTCTCCATGTTTTTGTTAAGTTCCAATCCAAATGCCTTCATCGCATCAGACCACATACTTTCTTTCCATTGCTCGAGCTGTTCCTCGAAATCACCACTTGCATCCGCTTCTCCGCGTGTAGAAAATCTCGTTGCTCCTTTTTGAGCCATTTGCTCATCAATGTATCTTGGTATTCGCTGATAGGTACTAGCCCAATTATGGTCTCCACAACCAAAAACTGCGTATTGAACACCTTTTAGCTCATCCGGTTTTAATTCTTCCAACCACTGCACAAACTGTCCTGCATTACTTGGCGGCTTTCCATTATAAGAAGAAGTTACAATAAGAACCGCTCCTTCTTTTGGCAAACTTCCAATTCGATCGTTAAGAGCTGCCACTTCCGTTTGAACACCTTCTAAACTAGCTGTATCTGCTAGTTCTCTTGCAATACCTTCTGCTACCCCTGTATCCGAGCCATATAGAACAAGAAGTGAAAGATTATCGGCTCCAATAATAGAAGGAGTCTTCTGAACTTGCTGCTTGATTTCATGGTTTTTCAGTTTCTCCTCTACAGGCGCAAGAACAGTAGTATGGCTAATAGTTTGATTTCGAGGTACAATCCTAATTTTAAAATCACCAGGCTTTAGCGTTAAGGTTTGTTTTACGTCCAGCTGATAGTCTTCATAATCAATGAATTCAAAATGTTGAAGAAGCATTCCCATTACGAGTGTGGCTTCATGAAGTGCAAACTGCATACCGATACATGCTCGTTGACCATTTCCAAATGGCTTATAAGCATGATGAGGAACCTTATCCAGATCTTCAAATCGTTCAGGTTGGAACTCTTCCACATTGTCTCCCCACGCGTCTTTATCCCTATGTAACTGTGGAATAAGAACAGAAATACGATCTTCTCCTTTTTTAATTGGATATTTCCCACCAATCACTGTATCTTCTTTTGCATAGAGACTGAATGCTGGAGCAGTAGGCCATAGACGTAGCGATTCATTTAAAATCATACGTATATACTTTAGTTTCATAACTTGTTGGTATGTTGGAGTGGGATCTGTTAAAACTCGGTCTACTTCTTCATAGGCTTTTTTCAACTTATCTGGATTTTTTAATAAAAAATAGATTGCAAAAGATAACAATCCACTTGTTGTTTCATGCCCAGCTATTAAAAAAGTGATAATTTGAAAACGAATATTTTCATCATCTAATTTTTCACCAGTTTCCGGATCCTGCACATGTAACATACGGGAAAGTAAATCATTTTCTTCCTGATTCCCACTATTTTTACGTTCAGCAATAATATTATCTACTAAAGAAAACATGGATTGAATATCATGTTGAAATTGACGTTTCGTTCTCCACATGAGTTTATCTTCTATATCCAGCCGCTGCAATTGGTGCATTGCCTCATCTAGAGCACGGGTCATGCTAGTAATAAAAGGATGAGGGGTCTCGCGATAAAAGCTATTAAATCGGTAATTAAAACCACATAGACCAATTGTATCTAATGTAAGGCGAGTCATATCCTCTGGAACATCTACGTTTTCATTCGGATTCAGTCTTGCCCATTTTTGAACGAGTTGTACAGCAATATCGACCATCATGGCATGGTAATCTTTCATTGCCCGTTGGCTGAATGTAGGCATCAAAATATTATGAGCTTTTTTCCAGTTAGGCTCTTGAGTCTCACTTGTAAATAATCCGTCTCCAGCAAAGGCACGAACCTTTGCTAAAGCACCCTCTATACTTTTATCGAATCGTGTTTCGTCACAGACTTCTGCTACCAGTTCATGTCCAGAAACGACAATGATCGTATCACTTAAAGTTTGCATTCGAAAAATGGGACCATACTCTTCCGCTATCTTGATAAAGGATAAGGTCGGTTTATCTTTATCGATTAATGGGAGATTCCCTAGCGGTCCATATGTTTTCGGCTGAGGAATGGCAGATACTTTTTTATCCATTAAAAACACCCTTTCAAAAAATACTAAAATATCCCATTCAATAGAAAGAAGATAGCAATGAAGCGCCTGGGATAAAAATATGTAATTGATTACCTTATTTTATCTTTTCCCTAATTATTCACGATTATGATATTGCTTATAAGGTTGATATTAGATTTATAACTTGCAGAAAAATACGAAATTAAAATGAAACATATTAGTATAATGTTTATCAGAAATTGAAAACTAAAGATTGTAGTATTTGGAAAGCCAATAGTTTCTAATGAAAAAAGGATCTGATATGAAGATCAGATCCTTTTTTCACTATGTGTAATTATTTCACTGTTTCTTTCAGTTCTTTTCCCGTTTTAACTATCAGCTTCTTAGTAGCAAAACAACTTGTAGACATCATTATCTCGAGTTTTATTTTGCTCTACCGATTTAACCTCTCGACTGCTTCCGGGCTTGTATCTACACGTTTAACGAAAAAAACTAATAGTAGTGCAACAATATTCATGCCAAGCGCTACATAGAACGAATATTGGATTCCGGATAATAAAGCCTTCTGCGTTACTATTACCTTCGTAGCTTCTGTGAAGGTTGTTGGATCTAATTCAGACATTAGACTTTCAGCTTTTGTTTTTGTTACAGAATTCATAATCGTAACAAGAATAGCAGTACCAATTGAACCGGACACTTGTTGAGCTGTATTATTAACAGCTGTACCGTGCGGATTTAAGCGAGTTGGCAATTGATTAAGACCATTTGTCATAAGTGGCATCATCACCATCGCCATCCCAAACATCCGCAGCGTGTAAATAAGAATAATATGTGTGTGACTAGAGTCGATTTGCAGGTTTGCCAGCATATAAGTTGAAACAGCTGTAATGGAAAGTCCTACTATACCAAGAATCCGAGGTCCATATTTATCGAATAGTTTACCTGTAATTGGTGACATAACTCCCATTATTACCGCACCTGGAAGCATCATCAGCCCAGAGCTCAGCGGTGAAATACCGCGGACATTTTGTACATAAGCTGGTGTTAAAATCATACCCGAAAACATGGCTACTGCGTTGACAATTGCAATTACAGAGGCAAGTGCAAACATTGGGTACTTGTAAACACGTAGATCCAATAACGGTTCATTCATTTTTAGTTGACGGATAATGAAAGCAATTAGGGCAATAGCGCCTATGATTAAGGTTGTTAAGACAACTTTATTCGTCCAACCATCGGAGCTTGCAGAACTGAATCCATATAACAGACCGCCAAAACCGAAAGAAGATAATAATAATGAGAGATAATCAAGTTTTGCATTTTTGTTTTGTCTCATGACATTCTCAGATTTCCAAATCCCTAACAGTAAGCTTATGATTGCTAACGGTAAAATCATTTCAAAAAGCAAACGCCAGTCATAATACTCTACAATATAACCCGATAATGTCGGTCCAATTGCTGGGGCTGTAATCATAACTAATCCAAAAATCCCCATTGCTGTTCCCCTTTTTTCTCTCGGAAAGCTTACTAGCATAATATTCATTAACAAAGGTCCCATGACTGAAGAACCTGCTGCTTGAACCATCCGGCCAGTAAGTAATAAACCGAAGTTCGGTGCTACAGCCGCTAAAGCCGTACCAAGGATAAAAATCAACATGGATGTAATAAATAAACTCCTATTGGAGAAGCGGGTTATTAAAAATGCTGATGCCGGAATTAATATACCACTTACAAGCATATATCCTGTAGAAAGCCACTGGATCGTTGAATAATCTTTAATGTCTAAATCCTTCATTATTGATGGCAAGGCTACATTTAAAAGCGAGTTATTTAGAAATGAAACAAATGCCCCAATAAAAAGGATTACAAGCATTACATATGGTGGTTTTCTTTTATGTAATGTTTCACTCATATATTTATTTGCCCCTTCATTATAAATTCCATTGATTAATTTCAATCATTCACATATCTGCTCAAAAATACATTACCCTTGCAGTATTTTGCCATACTCTTCGAATGGATATTCTCTTTTTCGCAATTCTACTTGCTCTACATAACATTTTAAAATCTTTTTTATTGATTAAACGCATTTGTTAACCGAAATTAAATTAGGCTACATTTTGAGGTGAAGTTGTCTTATCGCCCACAAATAGCAGGATAAATCAACAAGACAAGACCACACCCATTCCTTTAAATACAGGCTTGTAAATCTAGTTATGTAACCATCCATCAAAAGGAATATTACATAGGCTAAGTCTAACATTACATTTTTAAAGTAAGGGGAATAAGCTTATGCACCAATATCGGTATTTGAATTCAAAAGGAAATGAGGAGCATTATAATTACCAAATTTCAATGTCATCATTATATGTACAGCCCCAAATCACTAAAGCTGAGGGAATGAATGATTTGAAGATTCCTGAGAATTGGAGTTGTCGCTTCTATCCAATTGGTTCGGATTCACCAGCCAATTATACAGCTTTCCATCCTCAGTCCCCTCCCTTCTCTTTGGATCAGCCAATCCATTATGCAGGGATGATGCCCCAAGGTCAACCCGCTAATTGGCCTCCATTCCCAGTCCATGCAGGTAATTTTCAAAAACCTCCCTTACCCTGGGCTCAACCATTCAACCATACAGGGATGTTCGCACAAGGTCATCTTGCCGCCTTACTCTCACCGCCAGCTAAGGCTTTTAAATTTAATAGCAATAACTGGGGTATTTTCGGAAACTCTCCAGGATGGGGTGGACAGATAAGTCCCATGGGATGGGGGAATAACGGAGGTTACGGTCAACCAGGAATGCTTGGAAACTTACTTACAGTAGGAAAAGGCACTATGAATGGAATTGGAATGCTTAGTAGTCTAATGGGTATGGGGAAGTTCTTCTTTTAGTGAATTAGAACGAGTGGATACGTCCATAGATCAAACATGCCCATCAGTGTATTGATTATATGGTTCCAGTACTCCCTCCAAGTTCGGTTCCTCTTATGTCAAATTATAAAAACATCTATTGCCTTGTATGTGATAACTTGATATAGGTATGGTGGCATTAACAAAATGCAAAAACCGGTTCCTTTACGAAAGAACCGGTTTTTGCATTTTGTTGGAAAAGTAGTCAAATCTTTTTTTCATTATTTAACACTTTGAACACGGCCAATTTGTCCATCTTGTAGTCGAACTTTAATGCCATATGTATGTGTTTCGCTATGTGTCAAAATGTCTTTCACAACGCCACTTACAGTTTTACTATAATCATTATCCAATTGCATAACTACATGTGAACCAACTGAAATTTGTGACCTTGTTGGTTTCCCACCTGTTGCTTGTGTTGGTTTTTCTTGTTTTTGTGTTCTCTCCTGTTGTGTAGACTGCTGTTGCTGAGCTTTCTTCTCTTCTTGCTTACGTTTTTCTTCTTCTGCTCTTTGTTGCTCTTCTTGTTTACGTTTTTCTTCTTCTACTCTTTGTTGCTCTTCTTGTTTACGTTTTTCTTCTTCTGCTCTTTGTTGCTCTTCTTGTTTACGTTTTTCTTCTTCTACTCTTTGTTGCTCTTCTTGTTTACGTTTCTCTTCTTCTACTCTTTGTTGCTCTTCTTGTTTACGTTTCTCTTCTTCTGCTCTTTGTTGCTCTTCTTGCTTACCTTTTTCTTCCTCTACTACTTTTTTGTCTTCATCCACTTTTTGCTCATCTGGTGCGCCCTTTAATTTTTCTTCATTACCTTTACAAGCACTTAAAGCAATTACACATAAACTCATAAGTGCAAATAATAATTTCTTTGACATTTAAAAATCCTCCTATATATACATTACAAATTAATAACTTTCATAGCATAACAAAAGTATATGTATTTCTTTGTCGTAATTTGTCGTATATATGTAATTTCTACTAAAAGACGGGCTCTATAATAAAGTGAAACTTTAATCAGTGGGGATTTCTTCATCCCCCACCTAGCTTCTTTGCTTTCGCTAAATTTTGAGGTGGGGGTCTTACTGCCCATTAAAGCGGGATAAAAAAGTTTTCAAACAATATTTTTAGTCTCCTTAAGTTAATAGCTATAGATTGAAACCATACCCGCAAAAAGCGTTAGCCTGGAACGGACATAAAAAAGCGAGTCCATGAATGAAATTCGTCCATGGACTCGCTAATCATCTTTATTGGAATTTTCAGTGCCCTCCTATGCAGGTAGAGGAATTTTCATAGGAATATCAATCCCATGTTATGATTGCAGGCGTTCAAGAGCCGAGGTGCGGTAATTTGCATTTTGCTCAACAGTAGCTTCTGAAAGTGCCCTCTTCAATGCCACAGCGTTCAAATCCTTCTCGATAAAATCAGGCGTTCCAGACGCAGGGGTGCCAAGCTGAACACGCCATGAATCGTCTATGGAACCGCCATCGACAGGATCGAAGCCGATTGAGTTGACAAGCTTCATCACAACCGCTTTGGCCTCAGGATCGTCTGCAAAAACCGGTAGTGCAATCCGGTCCTCAGCGCCTTCCGGTTTCGCCAGATCAATAATACGCTGAGCTACGATGTTGCTGAACGCTCTGACGACTGGGGCACCGATTTGCTGCTCTACCCAACGGCTTTCCGTTTTTATGCTGCCATCAAGGAGTTGTTCAATTCTGCCATCCCGATGTATAGTATAATTGTTGGTATCGATGATAAAGGCTTTTGCTTGTCGAAGATCGAACAATCCACGAGGAAGTGACGCAATTTTGCCGAAAGGGATCGCCAGAATAATAAGCTCGGCTCCACGCACCGCTTCTTCATTAGTCACCGGACTCGCTCCAGTAAGAGTTGCGACCTCTGCCAAAGTGTCTGGCCCGCGTGAATTTGAGATGTTAACCTGATGCCCCAAAGCGACAAGCTGTTTCGCCAAAGTTGACCCAATAAAGCCAGCACCAATAATCCCAATATTCATACCCATATTCCCCCAACTCTAATATTCTTAACCGCTTTACAAATTTTTCATCTCCACAAATTCATTTATCTACAATAAGATTAATGTGCGCCACTTAATTTAACTAAAATTTTTGATTGCGATTTATCATGAATTAACGCTTCAAAGCCTTGTTCAGCAATATTATCTATATCAATTTTACTTGTAATAATTGATTGCGCGGGTAATCTTCCATTAGCAAATAATTCAATAACCTCATTGTAAGTTTCATTGCTGTATCCTACAGACCCCATTAATTTTGCACCACTAAAGATTAGTGAAGCAGGAACATTAAATTGGATATCTTGCGTGTGGAAGCTGATAACCATCATTGTGCCACGAACTTTAGTTGATTGAATAGCTTGATTAAATGTTGACTCGACACCTGCAGCTTCAATTGTCACATCTGCTCCATTTGGGAATAATTTTCGAATTTCTTCAACAGGATTTACTTCTTTAGCATTAAAGACGTGTGTCGCACCCATTTCAGTTGCTTTATCAAGTCGACTATCAAATAGATCGATAACAATAATATTAGAAGCACCTGCAGCTTTTGCACCTAAAACAGCAAATAGCCCAATAGGACCCGCTCCATAGACAACGACAGTATCCCCTTCTCTTACATTTGAATCCTTAATGGATTGGAAAGATACAGCTGCTGGTTCAACCATGGCTGCCAATTCTAGCGGTAAATGATCTGGAATTTTAAAAATCGTTTTTTGTGGAAGTATCACATATTCAGCAAACCCTCCGTCGATTTGTGCACCAACTGCGTCTAAAGTGATGAAACGTTCAGTTTCAGCATTTGAAGGATCTTTAAGCATCATTGGATAGATACATACTCTGTCACCTTTTTTAAATTTTGTTACATGAGAACCAACCTCTGCAATTTCACCAGAAAATTCATGTCCCATTACCGTATTCATATTTATTGGTACTGAACCTGGATGCAAGTATGCATGCAAATCAGAACCACAAATACCAGCCCATGCCACTTTAACTTTTACGTCATTCGGTTTTAATTCTTTCGTTTCTCTTTCCTCAATACGAATATCTCTTTCACCATACCACACTGCAGCTTTCATCAAAAATCCTCCTTTAAACAATTCAACTGTTGTATATTTTTTCATTGAGCATGAGATTGCAATTCATTTTTTTTAATATGAAAGCAGCTCTCTTTTGCTATGTTCATGAATCTATCATAGGTTTTGGAGGAATTCGATGAGCAAAAAATAATATATGTCTCAAAGTGAGACATATATTTTGAATTGGTTCATTTATTTAGAAATTTTTAGAAATCCTAATTAATTCTTCTTTTGAAAATGGATATTCATTCCCTATCCATTTCTTTATAATCTCAAAAAAACCACTACAGTAGAAATCGCATAGTACCATTGGATATTCAGAGTTTTGGATTCGTTTGGAAAGTGGGTCATTATATTTCATTGAGGTTTCATATAAATCTTTCGAACCATACTGGATCAATTTTCCGTATAACTCAAGGCTATTATTTTTACTGGTAATATTAAAAAACAATGTACGATTAACATCGATGTATTCAATTATTTCTTCAAATAATGTACGTTCTAAATCCATACCTTGCTTTGTTTGTTCAAAGAGGCTAATTGCGATGGAATTTGAAGCATCACTAAATAGCTCATATTTATCTTCGTAATGCCGGTAAAATGTGCTTCTATGAATCATTGCTTTTTCACAAATATGATTAATTGTGATGGATGAAAATGTTTTTTCTTTTAATAACTCCATGAACGCATCTTTTATTATGTTTTGCGTGCGTAAACGTGTAAAATTGCTCAATTCAAGTATCCTCCTATATTTAGCTCCCAAGTAATGCTTAAAATTATAATAGTTTAGACCGCATAGTCTTTTTTCTTTTAGTATGCCTAAATCCATAATAATATGGAATTCTTTTTCCTAAATATAATACTTTTTATAAAATAATTTTTAACTTTAGCTCAATAGCTCTAATTTATGAATAAAATTGACCCTGGCACTTAAGCCAGAGCCAAAATGCTTATTTTATATGGAGTAGTTCACTTTTCACAGGGAAAGAACTTAATCCATATATAGTACTACTATTCGAGATAGGAGTGGGAAGATTCTCGTCAATAAACGAAAATGATTTATATCTTTTTATTAATTCTGTCAATACAATTTTAGCTTCTAATCTAGCTAGAGGCGCGCCTAAGCAAAAGTGGATACCATGCCCAAATGTTAGATGAGGATTTCGCCCACGATAGATGTTGAAACTATCACCATCTGTGAATTGATGCGAGTCACGATTAGCTGATCCTACCCAAGCTGAGATGATTTGATCTACTTGTAAAGTTTGGTCCTTTAATTGAATCTCTTTTTTTACTCTTCGTGTAATTCTTTGAACCGGTGAACGATACCGCAATACTTCTTCAATTGATTTTGGAATAAGAGATATATCCTGTTGTAATTGCTCATAAACATTTGGATATTCTATAAAACAATATAATGCGTTTCCAAGTAAATTGGTCGTTGTTTCATTTCCCGCTACTAATAGTAGTTTACAAAACGATACTAATTCTTTACCTGAAATGCTTTTTTCCGCTTCACTTTGAACTAGTAAAGAAATAATGTCGTTTGCATCTTTTTGGGATTTTTCTCGATTGAGTTGTATGATTTCTTCAAAAAAATCTCCTAATTCATTTTCTGCTTGTAAACGTGTATGAAAAAATTCTGCCAAATAATCCGGATCATCATGACTCGGTGAACTTACGATAATATCAGACCATTTCTTAAACCTTTCCATATCCTTAGCAGAAACCCCTAACATTTCAGCAATTACTATAACTGGTAACGGATAAAATAACTCCCTTACAATATCAAAAGTTTTACGATTGGATAATTGATTAAGTATATCGTTTGTAATTTGCTGGATTCTCGGCTCCCATTCTCTTAATGATTTAGGAGTGAAAGACCGATTTACAATAGAGCGAATTTGCGTATGTTTTGGCGGATCCATCCCAAGAATACTTTGTGGAAATGGAGACTTTTTCTTCTCGGGCATAATATTAGAGAAATGCTCTTTATCCTCTAAAACAGTTTTTACATCTTCGTACAAAAAAACATTCCACATATCAGCCTGATGGTTAAAACAAATGGGCTCTTTTTCCCGCATCTCTTTATACCATGCAAATGGTTTATAAGGATCTTCTAACGCCTTTTTTCCTATCAGCTTACTTGTAGGAATCATATCAATTGATTGGTAAGGTGTTTTCATATATAACAATCTCCCCTCTAAAAATATTTTCACACCGAATGAAATTCACCGAATAACATTCGACGTATTGAGGATTATACACCAAAAAACAAAATATTCAAACTAATTTTCTGTTTTTAAGATATCAATTCATATATAATCAGCCTTCACCAATCGGGCTTTTATGGGCAGTTGATCCCCCACCTAACTTCTTTGCTTTCGCTAAATTTTGAGGTGGGGGTCTTACTGCCCATTAAAGGGGGATACATGTTGTATAAAAAATCCGCCACAAAGAAAACAACAAGCTCTACGAATTTCCACTTCATTTTATACATTTAAATTCCACATTGATCCATTCCCTTTGAAAAGGAGAAGAACAAACAAATTACATGTAAAAAGAGACGCTACTTTAAAAACTCAGCGTGATGATTAAAACAGATAGGTTCTTTTTCCCGCATTTCTTTATACCATACAAATGGTTCAAATGGAGTTTCGAAGTCCTTTTTTCTATTCGCTTATTCGTAGGAATCATAACGATTGATTCATAAGTAGTTTTCATATGTAACATCTCCCCTCAAAAAAAACATCTTCATTACACAGAATACAATTCACCGAATAACATTCTGTGTAATGAAGGTTATATAACAATCAACTATATTTTCAAACCACTTTTTCATTTCTAAGATATCAGTTAATATATAATCAAGGAGGAATAAACTTTGTGTAAAAAAAATTTGACCAAAAGAAAACAACAAGCACTACTAACACAGAGCAATATATTTCATGTATTTTTAAATTTAACGAAAGAAAAAAAAATTGAGAATATAACAATTGAAGATATTTGTAAAAAAGCAAATGTTTCAGTAGGAACTTTTTATCATTATTTTTCTTCCAAAGAGGATATTTATAAAAAAATATTTCAACAAATTGATGAAAACCTACATGCTGAATTAGAAAATATAGATCAAAATAAAACAGTGCAAACAACTATTTTAAACTTCTTCCACTGCATAGCTGAATATACGACTAAATTGGAGTTACATATAAATCTTCTTAATGATTTAAACAAAAGAGCATTTATATATGAGCCTTCATTAATTTACAAAGCTCTAAATGGTTTTGTTTATAAAGGACAACTTGAAAAAGAATTAACAAATGATATGAGTGTAGAAGAAATAACAACATATCTTTTTACATTTGCTAGAGGGCTTATATTAGATTGGTGTATTTTAGAAGGAACATACTCTTTAGAACAGAGGATGGATACTTATATGAAATTAGCATTAAACTCTTTAAAACCCTAAATTTTAATCACATTCTACATTCTTTTGCTTCATTACATTAAATTCTGTTTTATTTTTTCTAGGTATTAAAGTATCCAAAATAAAAGAAAAAGCATGTCTCTTCTTTATATTGCAAGAAGAGACATGCTTTTTTTTATAATACCCCCTCATCAATCCATTTCAAGATAGTTCATCCCTTCGGAAAGAGAAAATAACGCTCAAAGTATATGTGAAAAGTTAAGAAAGTGGATACTTCCTGAATGCTAATTTTTAAATGCACATCATTTACACATTTAAAAATTTATTAAGAAATGAACCATTTTGATATATATGTCTCATTTTGATACATATACACATTTTTGTTTATCGATTTCGATTAATACTTATGATAAATTGCTACACATAGCTAGTTTATAGCTTCAATTTAATTGTGGTAATTTCGTCACAATTAAATTAGTTAAAATAATATTTCATCTTTTATCTTTCATAAAAAATTTAAAAAGGAGTTTTTTCAAATGAAGAACCGAGTAAACCCAGCATTATTACCAGGCTTAGAAATGTATCCAGATCAAGATTTACGCCCAGAGTGTTTGCCAACAATGAGAGAAGAAGCGTCAAAAGTCTTCCCACCTACCATTGTTGATGAAACTCTTTCTGTAACAAATGAGGTCATTGAGGGACCTGATGCGAATCCATTACGATTAAAAATTTATCGTCCAAAATCAAATAATGAATCCTTACCTGCCCTGTTGTGGATACATGGTGGCGGATATATCTTGGGATCTATAAATGATAATGATGATCTTGCTGTAAAAATTGCAAAAGAGGCTAACTGTATGGTCGTTTCTGTAGATTACCGTTTAGCTCCTGAACATCCTTATCCAGCTCCAATTGAAGATTGTTATGCAGCATTAACATGGATTGCTGATAACGCGGAGACATTAAACATTGATTCGAATCGAATTGGTGTTGCAGGAGTGAGCGCTGGAGGCGGACTAACAGCTGCATTAACATTATTAGCTCGCGATCGACAGTATCCTTCTATTTGTTTCCAAATGCCACTTTATCCAATGATTGACGATCGTAATAATACACCTTCTGCAAATGAAATTAAACAAGGATTTGTTTGGAATCAAAAATCAAATGAAGCTGGCTGGAAAATGTATTTAGGGAAATTACATGGAACAGATCATATTCCTGCCTATGCAGCCGCTGCTCGAGCAGAAGATTATCGTAATTTACCACGCACTTACACATGTGTTGGTCAATTGGACCCATTCCGTAGTGAAACACTAACTTATGTAACCAAACTTGCAGAAGCTGGTGTTGATGTTGAATTCCATTTATATCCTGGAGCTTATCATGGGTTCGAAATGATGCATCCAGATGCTGATATATCTGTTCACGCTTGGAATGATTATGTACGAGCAGTTAAGACTGGTTTCGCAAAAAAGTAGCTAAGGTAACAACTTCTTTTTGCAATGTATCATTTTTCACTTTCAGTTGTTGTACCTCTGTATTGTTAACAGCTTGAGTAAAACAAGCTGTTAACAATATAGCCCCAGAAATCCAAAGATCTCTGGGGCTTCCTTATATATTTAGCTCTTTTTGCTTTTTGTTTTGTTTATGTCTATACAGCAACTTTCGACTTATTAGAGAAATCACTAATAAGATCAGTATCAATACGAACAATTGCATGAATGATAAATCAAAATATTTAGCACCTGTAACGATTAAAAGTGTAGAAATCGTTCCTTTTACAACGAAAAAAATAATAACCCATAATCCGCCTTTTTTCCAGTTCATTTTTATATTCCCTTTCCTACGTTTTAATTCTTAAATGGGACACCTTATTAGAAATCTACTATATTAATAAAAAGTCATGTCTAATTAAATGCAACGATTCTATATTAAGTGAAAATGATATTCAATGTCAATTTTGTTGATTATATATATATATCTATTTTTCCATCTCAATCTCTTCCCACTTTGTTTCTTATAAACAATGAACTCTTGTCTTCAAATAAAAACACCTCCATTGCATTTGCACACTTAGTATGCAAATGCAAGAGGTGTTTTTTCCATGTACCATCAGATGCTTTATTTATTCGTTTAAGTTCTTAATACGTACCTATTTTCTAGTACACAATAACTGGATCATACGTGTTCAAGCTATCATACACAGTTTTTGCAACGTTAGGAAGAAGGTTCACACAACCACCTGATCCTCCTGTTAAATAAGCATTACTTCCCCAGTCTTTTCGCCAGCCGGCATCGTGGAATCCTTGACCGCTATTTGTGAATGGAACCCAGTAATCTACTTTCACTGCATAATCAGCTTTCCCTACTGCGCTACCTCTTAGCGTATATGGTGTTCGTTTGTATAAAACGTACCACACACCTGGTGATGTATCTTCACCTGTGCTATGTTTACCCGTTACTACATTTGTTGTGAGGACTAATTTACCCTCTTTGTAAATCCAAATTTGTTGATCTGCAATTGAAACTTCTGCATATGTGTCTCCGATGCCATTATTCGATGTTGTTTTATAACCGATCCCTTCCTTCTCCCAACCATTTCCGTGAATATTAGAAGCAGAAAGTGATTTTTCGCCTTTCTCAAAGGCTTGTTGAACTTGTTTTGTCTCTTTTTCAACATCTAGTGCCCAGCCGTATCCTTGACCTTTTACTGATATGACCGAACCAGAATGCGTTTTAAAAGCGAAGTCTTTATGTAATGTAGATTTAGCCTTATTAATTTCAGCAACCTTATTCTTAATTTCGCTCGCATCGATTGTCACCTTCATATCTTTTGACATAGACGCGTTTTGAATTAAATCTTTCGCTTTTAATGAATACACTTCATCCTGCACTTTATAATCAACAGACTGCGTAAGAAGATTTTGTAATGCTTTCTCTTCTTTTTTAATAATCGGATCGTCTTCTTTAATAGGCTGTATGTATGCAGACTTTAGATGAATTTCACTTTTATGCTTCTGCTTATCGTAATCTTTTAGTAAACTCGCAACGTCATACTGTTTTCCATCAACACTCTTCGAAATTACAACTTTTCCTTGTTCAAGCTTCGCCATAGCATCTTGAGGTGCTTTTAATTTTTCATTCATGGAAACAAGCTTTTCTTCTACAAGTTTTTTCATCGTTTCACTACGATACTGATCCGCTTCTTTCGATAACAATGAATACTCTTTTTCCTTTGAAGAAGGGAAAAATGTCCACTGGCTTTTTAATAGTTTCTTAACTTGCGGCAAATCTTTTTCCGTCAGTTCCGTCTTTGTCTCTTTTTCATCTAAAATTTGTTGTTGATCAATATAAACTTTGTTTGCTAATCCAGATGTTTTTAATTTCTGTATTGCCTGATCAGCGCTCAAACCACCGACTTTTGTATCATTAATCGTAACATTAGAATTGAAGTGAGTTGCTTGATAATAGCTCATTCCCCCAAGGAGAAGTGCAAGTACTCCGCCACCTGCTGCGATAAGCTTCCAATTTGTAAAACGTTTTTTTGATCTTACCCGTTTTTTCTCAACTTCTTCAACAGATTCATTTACTGTATTGTTGTTCATCAATCTTTCCCCCGTATACATTAACGTCAATTGATTTTAAACCAAAACCATTGATTAGTGTACCTTATTTTTCCTGAAATTTCATTGTTTTAACCAGATTTTATCTATTAAAGTTAGATTTTTTAATAGAAAGATATATAAAGATGGTAAATAACGCGAAAAAGGACCACATCAATCGAGTTATTATGGGACCCATCGCATTTTGAAGGAGGATACTCTATAAACATTTTAACCTAGTAAAGTAATTTTTAGAAGGTCCAAGTTAAAGACAGGCAGCATAGAATATCTCTTATTTATGAAAAATATCCACAAAAAATGACCTACATGTAGACTCTTTTTTGTGAATATTTTAATGCCGCATGTTTTATTAATTTAAATGCGAACCATGCTTCCTGCTTGTCACCAGTTTTCACAACCTCTACTATCGGCCTAACTAATTTCACCTTATGATATCTTTCTCATCAACAATTTCAAGTTTCTTGAAAACTATTATATATGTTTATACCACGCTTTATTGATACGTTTAATCTTTACAGGTGCTGAATTTTTAGACTCATCCTTTGTTGTAACCCTATTATTAGAACATCCTGCAATAGCGAGACAGCATGTAGCCAATAAAACTAATACTATTAATTTCTTCAAATAGCCACTCCTATATAAAGGAAATATTATATTAAGAAAATTAAACATAACATCAGATCTTTATAAAAACAATATATTTCCTAGTTTTATTATCCGTTGGCAGATTAAATCACACCTTAAGGAGCATGAATCCAATGTCTAATTTCCATTTTATCCGATTCTCAATGTTTATTCCAACATAAAAAGATAGCTATTATTGTTGAAAACTAATTATCTCTCAAAATGAAAAATATAAACTGAATTCCTATAACCCAATATAGTTTACTCAGCTAACTTTTCCCCTGTAACAATCCGAAACAAAGTAGCTGCATTTTTTTCTTCTAATTGAGCGTACCGATTACCACCCGAGATGATTTCCACTTTATCCTTATTAGGGCTTATCCAAATTTGATACAACACAGCTTTCGCCTCTATTTTCGAATTTTTAAATTGAAAAACAAAATGATAATCAGCTGGACGAGACATTTCCACTTTTTTATTTTCAAAAGTAGTATCCTTTAATATTTTCTTTACTTGCATCACTTCATTATTATCTGTCACTACCTTAAAATCTTCATATTCATTATCACCAATATTTTTTTGCACTTCGATTCTTTGCTCTTCATTTTCTAATCCAGTTGAACAGCCGGTTATTATGAATATACAGATACTAATCATAACTAGAGGCCAATTTCTAACTTTCATATTAATACCCTCTTTTCAATACAAAATATTTTAATTTGTAAAATAAAGGTAATTAATTTGAACTTAAAAATATAAATAATAAAGAGAACGGAGTATCGTTCCATGCAGTTACAAACATACATTTGGAAAAGTTATACGTTTCTTCTTGTAAGTATATTCATTACTATTAATCTCTTTCTCTTCACACCTATTTTAGACCGAGTTGGAGTAGAATATATCGTGCCTTTCGCCTACTTCATATTAGCTTCCGCTGTCATAGCGATCCTATTAGCGGTCATCTCTTTTTGTAGCCGAGCTGAGAAAAAGATTTTAGCCATTATCGGGTTATGTTTTACTTTATTTAATACAGCAATTATTTTATTCTTCCTTTGGTTTGGTTACCATTTCACTTAAGTGAAGTATAAATAAATCCCATAAGCTACAAATAAAATTAGTAAAATAGAAATGCTGAGTACCGTGTATATAATCCATTTTAAACTTGAACTCATATACGCCCTCCTCTCACCTTCTAACAATTCCATTATATAACAAAAAAGCATTGGATACCCAATGCTTTTTACACTTACACAAATAAAGACGTATTCGCATATAAAGCTGGTGAACCACCTGAATGTACGAATAAAATGTTGTCTTCTTTTTTAAATGTACCTTTTCTAATTAAGTCGATTAGCCCCGCTACTGCTTTACCTGTATACACTGGATCCAGTAAAATACCTTCTGTTTTCGCAAGTAATTGCACTGCTTCCACCATTTCCGGCGTTGGTAACGCATAACCTGGTCCTACATATTCATCAAAGCATGTAACAGCTTCGCGCGGGATAAAGTTTGGAATACCAACGTGAGCTGACGTTTCATCTACAAGTTTTGCTACTTTCTCTTCTTGCTCTGCTTTTCCTCTACTTACGTTAATGCCGATTACTGGAATGTTACTTTGTGTTCCAGCAAAACCAGTAATTAAACCAGCGTGCATACCGCCGCTACCACTTACGCAAACGACTGAACTGAAATCAATTCCTTGGTCAAATGATTGCGCCATAATTTCTTGCGCACAAGCAACGTACCCCATTGCGCCAGTAGGATTTGATCCACCAACCGGAATTACATATGGTGTACTACCTTTTTCACTAACTTCTTTCGCGACTTTATGCATCTCTTCCATAAGATCTGCTCCGTTTCGTACAACAATGACATTTTCAGCACCTAGTAAATGATATAAGAAATAGTTTCCGTTAAAATCTGGCTTCTCTTCTGGCTCAAGCCCTTCTTCTAATACAAGAATACATTTCATTTTTTCTTTTACCGCAGCTGCCAGTGTTAGGCGGCAATGGTTTGACTGAATACCACCAGCTGTAATTAACGTATCTGCACCCTTTGCCTGTGCATCCGCAACTAGAAACTCTAACTTTCTCGTCTTATTACCACCAGCTGTTAAACCAAGTAAATCATCTCGTTTAAAATAAATAGTCGGCCCGCCAAGTGCCTCAGAAAAATTGTTTAATTTCTCAATTGGTGTATATGATTCGGTATATTTTTTTCTCGGGAATTTAGCTAAATTCATGAATAACGCTCCTTTGTACTTCTTTCACAATGTATGTAACGATACTATTATTGCATGTAAAAATGATGAAGTCATCTTTCTTGGATAAAAATGTGTTGGAATTCGGTTTTGGCGAATGGAATTGCATTGAAGGTTTTATCTTCAATGCGGTACATGAAATTATAATAATGATTTTAACCATATTACGGTACATAAAATTTATATCGACGATTCGACATAAGATATCGATTTATCGACAAAAACTGGCAACATAAAAGGACCCACTCGATAAAAAGTAGGCCCTCTTCCAATCACTTATTTGCCGAAAAACGAAGTAGCTGTGTTAATCCTGGTTCTAAATTCATTTCGCCTTTATGGCGTACGTATACGATTTTGTCCCCGTCAAAATTGGGTGGGTTTCCTGGATTATAAGCATGCCACTCGTCCGCTCCTTCTACAGCGTACTCCATGTATTCTGTTGCACCGACGATTACGTTTTTACTATCATCTGCCGTTACATTTGGTGCCATTTGTGCAATTTTCGAATCACTAATTAACAATTTCTTTATTTCCTTATCACGTTTGTAATCGTAAGCTGTCACCATTACATCGCTACCATATGCTTTCACTTGCAACCCTTGTTTGAATGAAGAGCCATCAGGAGCAGTCTTCTCTCCTCCATTTGGTCCAGCCGACATCCAGCCTGTTTCAATACCACCCGTATTTACAACTGTAAATCCTTTTTCATCTCCGCCTGCAATTTTCTTTTTACCAGCCCAATCCGGTAAATTTAAATCCCAGTGCGTGTGGCTCGTGAAGAAAACAACTTGCGGGTAATCTTTTAATATATCGTACAATTTATCCACGTTTAAATAGTCATTTAAATATGGTGACTGTCTTGATCCAGACACAGTATCAGGTAAAACGTGATGAGAAAAAATGAAAATCGGCTTGTTTTTATCTTTTTGACTATATTCTTCTAAATTTTGTTTTAACCAACCTAATTGTTCATCACTCATATATACTTCATCCCACATTTTTGAATCGTGGTATTTCATATATTTTTCCGTTCCTAAAAATAAAAGCGGATAACCATCTAATTCTTTTTTATGATATACCTTTTCTTGTCCGCTAAATTTCAGATAGCGGTTAAATAAAGTTTCCTCAGTTACACCATTTGGCCATGTACTTTGAGATAACTTCCCATCAGCTGTCCATTTTCCAGCGTAAAACTCATGATTCCCAACAGTTGACCATACATTTTCGGGATGCTTATTTTTGTTTAACACACGCTTCACATCATCATATTGTGACTGTTGTCCAGTTGGCGTTATATCCCCATTCATAATAAGCGCTCTAGAAAGTGGCGTCACTTTGTTCATATCTTTTAACACGTGATCAAAGTCTCCTAAATCCCCTTGAATGTCACTAATAACGTTAAAAGTTGTAGCTGATTTTCGAACTTGCTCTTTCCCTTCCGCATATGCTGAAAATGTCGGTAATAATGCCGCCATAACTGCTAACGAAGCAACTGTCTTTTTCATACAAATTCTCCCCCTAATAATAGAATGTACAAACTGACATGTTCTGCCTTCTCTTAGGTGCTTGTCCAATTCACATTATAAGGAGAGATTGTAAAGATAGATGGAGTTAAAAGTTAAGTGTTTTTTAAGAGGATTTGTTGGTTTTCAGTTTATCTCTTTAACTTTTCTTCATTTAATCCAAATAACTCTGGCAAAACAAAATCCCCATCTTTCCTAATCAATACATCATCAAACCAAATTTCACCCCCACCATACTCTGGTCTTTGAATGTTTACTAAGTCCCAATGTATCGCTGAATTATTTCCGTTGTCTGCACCTTGCAATGAATCTCCAATCGCTAGATGAAAACTACCATTTATTTTTTCATCAAATAACGTATTATTCATCGGATGTAGTATGTAGGGGTTAAAAGCTAGCGCGAACTCTCCAATATATCTTGCTCCCTCATCCGTATCAAGAATTCGGTTCATTCGCTCTGTATCATTTGCATATGCCTCTATTATTTTCCCCTGTTTAACATGTAACTTTATATTTTGAAACGCATAACCTTGTTGAACGGAAACTGTATTAAATGTTATTACTCCATTCACTGAATCTTTGACAGGTGCTGTATATATTTCGCCATCCGGGATATTATCCGTACCATCCCCCTTTAAAACGCCTATTTCTTCAATGGAAAACTCCAAATCCGTTCCTTCTCCAATAATCCTCACTCGTTTTGTCTTTTCCATTAATTCTTTTAATGGCTCCATTGCTTTTGACATGTTGTTATAATCTAGCGTACATACATCATAGTAGAATTTTTCATAAGCCTCCGTGCTCATATTTGCTTCTTGTGCAGAAGCCGCATTCGGAATACGAGTTGTCACCCATCTCGTTTTATACACCGCTTCACTATGAGCTTTTCCAAATATCGTTTGATATAACTTCATTTTTTCTGCCGGTACATCCGCTAATTCATATGCATTTCTAGGACTACGAAGATTAATATACACTTGCATCTTACTTAATCGGTAACATTCCCAATCTGCTAATAACTTAAATTGTTCTTCAGATCCTGACAAAATTAATTGCCTCGTAACAGACACGTCGCGCATTGATACATGCGCATATCCACCTGCTTTTTCCACTGACTTAATAATTTCACGAACGACTGCGGGGGCTATCTCTGTAACACTTTGGATCAACACTTGATCACCAGGTCGCACTTTCGTAGAATGGTTGACTAATACATCTGCTAATTTCGATAACCTTTGCTTCACTACTTAATTTGTTACATTCATACTTCATATTCTTTACATTATCGAATTTCCCTTCCTAGTTCATATTTCCCACTTGTTCTTCCACAAAAAAAGACACAGAGATTCCTCCCCATGCCTACTAATTCCTACTTCTTCACCGCATGCACATAATGCACCGTCTCAAAAGCTTTTAAATAATCGTTTCGTCCTTCAAAATAGAATGCATTTATATCTTCTGGTGATAAATGCTCATAAATGAGTAAGCCCGCCTTCTCTAACAGTGCTTCCATTTCGGCGTAAGAATAACATGATTTCATCGGTTCTCCGCCTACTGCAGCCATTTTCACCATGTTTTCAACTCGGTTAGACAACCCTTTTTCCGTAAATAAGTTTTCATCGGGATAATCAAAAACGATAGTGCTCCCTTCTGGAACTATCTCGAATAGACATTCTATTAAACTAGAAAGTTCCTCTTTCGTTAAATAGTACGTTACACCTAATAGACTAAAGAACGTCTTTTTATTTTCAAATCCTTCATTCCGTAACTGTTCATAGGAAAATCCTTTCGTGAAATCCATCGAAACAAAATGAAGATTATTTGGAACTTCAAGTTCTGCTTCTTTTATTCTTTCCTGCTTAAACTGTTGCGTAGAAGGATGATCCACTTCAAATATTTCTATTTTATTTTCTAATTCTCGGTGTCTAAAACTGAACGTATCTAAGCCTGCACCGAGTATAACGTATTGTTTCGCTCCCAGCGTAATCTCGTGTAGTAATACTCTTTCACAATATGCCGCACGCGCTAAAGGTGTTGGTGATAATTGAACTTGCGTAATCCATTTTAATATTTCTTTCGGATTGTCTTGAAACTGCTCTGCAATGTCTGTATTGAAAAAATGGATTCCTTGAACCATGTTCGTTTCAATATCGCTTCGTTCTTTTGGCGATATGAACTCTTTAGCTACATAATCATCAAATATTTTCGGACTATCAAATTCACTATGATATGCTCTTCCGAAAGCTGATACTAGCGACGTTATACTTGATTCACCTTTTTTCACGCACATACACTCCTTCATTTTGACAATAAAAATAGGGTTCCCCTGGCCAGGAGAACCCTATTATACACTTTATTTTTATATTGGTAAATTATAGCATAAATAAGTTTTTTTGTCAAGTTTCCAGCCTACTATCACTTCGGCACTCTGTATATTCTCTGGCAGGAAAATATTGAATCTACATTGAATATTCCAGACTATAACAACACACATGGAGGCCAATATGAAACGATTCGTCATTATTACGGTAGGAAAAACACACAGCGGTAAAACTACATTTGCAGAAGCTTTAGAAAAAGAGTTATCCCACTCTTTCGTTATGGATCAAGATAACCAAGCTGAATTTATTAACACGCATTATGAAAAATTACAGCCGGCTAAAGGCCCTAATACATTTAAGCACGGTCTTTCAAAATTCATTGTTGATTATGCGAAAGAACATACAAGTTTACACCTTATTATTAGTAACTCTAATCACAGTAAAAATGGAAGGTTATATTTACTAAACGAATTATTTCCACAAAATGAATATGTACGCATACTCGTTCACTTTGAAATTCCAGATGATGTACTTTACGAAAGAGTGGCTCGAAGCACGCGAAGTACGAATATTTTTAGAGGTAGCTATTCTAGTTTCAAAGAAGTACTCGATCGGCAACAAACTGAATCACTTCACGAAGATGTTGTAGATCCTATAGAAAACGAGGCTGATTATTTGTTTGTTATCCGCAATAATAAAGATGTAAACTTTACTATTGAAGAAATTGTTCATCTAGCTAAAGATTTGTCCCCTACCCAAAAATAAAAGATTATAAAAATTACATAATCATAGATTATTATGCAAATCCTTCCTCTAAGCGCCTAACATAGTATATAATGATAAGATAATCTACTTCTATATGCTCATTTTCACACAAAACAGTTCATGCATATGAAAGAAAAGAGGTACAAAAATATGAAAACAAAACAAACAATCGCTGCGTCTACACTAGCTTTAGCAATGATTGCTGGCGCAAACTCTGCTCATGCGGAAGTAACTGATGCTACTCCTCAGCAAAGTACGGGAGATCGATTAGCTGAAATTAAGCAACATAAACAAGAGTTAGATGCGAAATTGCAGCAACACAAAGAAAACGTGGATCAAACATTAAATGAACTTAACAAAGTTAAGGAAAATGTTGATACGAAGGTTAATGAACTACATGAACGCAAACAAGTTGCCGATGAAAAAATTAACGAGATTAAACAACATAAACAAGAATTAGATGCAAAACTTCAGCAAGACAAGCAAATCGCCGAAGATAAAATCGCTGAAATAAAAGAGCATAAAAAACAAGTAGAAGATAAAGTTGCTGAAGTGAAAGAGCATAAGCAAAATATCGATAATAAGGTTAATGAGATTAAAGAACATAAACAAACTGTCGATGAAAAAGTGAATGAAATGAAGCAACATAAAGAGAACATCGATCAAAAGGTTAATGAACTTAAAGAAGTAAAAAAACAAGTAGATGACAAATTAGCTGAGTTAAAGAAAGCGAAACAAACTGCTGAGGACAAACTTGCTGAGCTAAAAGAAAACAAACCGAATACTGGTAACACGTTAGAGGAACTTAAGAAAATTAAAGGCAATTTAGATAGCCTTTCCGCTAACTTAGAACTAGCTAAACAAGATGTGAAAAATAAACTAGCTGAATTACAAAAAGCTAGAGAAGATTTACTAAATAAAATTAACGAAATTAAACAAACGAAACAAACTGTTTCAGACGATTTAACAAAGAAAAAACAAGACTTAGATATTAAAATCAACGACTTTAAACATACTGAGAAAAAAATTGAGGACAAATTAGCTGAGGTACATACTACGAAGCAAAATGTAGATAACAAAATTAATGAAGTATCTCAATCAAAACAAACCGAAACAAAGACTGGTACTACAAACACAAACAATAACGCTAAAGAACTTCCTAACGCTGGTAGTGAGCAATCAAATAATATGGCTTTAGGTATGTTATCTGTATTAGGCGGCGTTTTATTAGTAACTCGCAATAAAATTAAAACGTTATTCTCAAAATAAAGCCATTATACTTATTAGAAATAATTATACAAAGGCCAACCGCATGTACGGTTGGCCCTTTTCTTTATATTAACTTTCCATCTCTTAGCGTCAATATACGATCACATACATCAAGCATTCTTTCATCATGTGTAATCATAATGGCTGCTTTTTGGCTCTCTTTCACTTCACGTTTCATCATTTCAACAACTTCACGTGCGCGTTTTGAGTCTAAGCTTGCCGTTGGCTCATCTGCTAATATTAAATCTGGGTTGTTCATGAATGCACGAGCGATTGCTACCCTTTGTTTTTCCCCACCAGATAGTTGATTTGGATAATGATTTTTTCTTCCTTCTAATCCAAATGCCGCTAATAAATGATCCGCACGCTTTTCTGATTCTTGTTTACTTTCTTTTTTTAACTTCGCAATGTAAAGTAATTGTTCTTTTACATTTAAATATGGAACAAGATTTGCAAACTGGAAAATGAAGCCGATTTTTTTCAAACGAATGTCTGTCATTTCCTTTTCTGATAACTTCGTAATATTTTGCTCACGAATGTAAATATCCCCTTTTGATGGTGATAATAATGCACCCGCGATTGATAATAACGTACTTTTCCCTGATCCAGAAGGACCGACGATTCCGATAAATTCTCCAGCTTTTACATCAAGCGATATCGGATGAAGGGCAGTTACTTCCGTATCCCCTTCTCCGTACACTTTACTTACTTTGTCTAGTTTTAATAATGAAGTCATTACATCCCGCCTCCAATTGCTTCTAGCGCATCAACTTTTAATACTTGATATAACGAAATAAGTGTTCCTAAAATACTAATGACGATAAAGATTGCTGCATATTGTGCAATCATCGGTGTTGTTAATAAAAACGGCATACCTGCTGGTAAAATTGTTTCTAATCCTTGTACAAGAACAATACTAATTACCATCGCAACGATTGATAAGAATAACGCCTGTACGACTAAACTATTTGCTAAATACGAGTTCTTCGTACCAATTGCTTTTAATACGCCTAATTGCTGTGTTTTTTGTAGTGTAATAACGTAGAAGAATACACCGATTAATAACGCAGCGATAACAAGTAAGAACGCAATGATCATCGTTAATGTTCCCTGCTCTTCTTTAAACCCTGGAATACTTTGCAGCACTTCTTTTTTGTCAATTACGTGTGCATTTTTAATCTCTTTATCTGTATTAAGTGCAATTGCACTATAATCTTTTTGGTTTGGTTGTGAAATAGCGCCCCATACGTCTTCATTTACATAAACGACTGGTGTATGGCTAAACATTTGATCTTTCGTAAATCCAACGATTGTAAATTCCTTCTTTGAAACAGGATCAATAATTGTATCTCCGATATCGATTCCTTTTTCTTTAATGGATTCATCAGCAACCATCTCGTTGTTTGCTGTGCCTAATTTCTCACCTTTTACAATGTTCGGTTCTAAAAATGAATCACGTTCACTTGAGAAAATCGCAACATCCACTTTTTTCGAACTATCTTTCTTTTCATACGTTGAAACTTTCACACGAAACGGAACAGCCTCTTTCTCGCCTACTTGATTTACTACGTTATCTACATCGTCTTTCTTAATTTGTGAACGAAGTAATTTATTTTCCGCATCATCTGCTAAAACGAACTTATTTGCCTCCATATTTTGAATCGATGAAGCATTATCATATGATAATCCATTTGCTAATCCTGAAATAACAAGAACTAAAAATGATAATAACACCAT
Source organism: Bacillus cereus group sp. MYBK245-2 (assembly GCF_051916145.1). NCBI lineage: Bacteria > Bacillati > Bacillota > Bacilli > Caryophanales > Bacillaceae > Bacillus > Bacillus cereus group sp. MYBK245-2. Next base: position 180,407 of record NZ_JBQAGB010000007.1, read on the forward strand.
AATCAGTCCGATTAATCCGTATCGTAATTTTGATTGTTTTAATTCACGCAGAGCTAAAAACATTTCGCTCGCTCCTTCCTCTTTCTTTCTATGCACTTATCATAAAAAAGAAATATGAACGGAATATGAACAGAAGATTACAGAGAGTAAGATTTAATTTTCAGAAAGTATTGAAAATAATCAAAATCCTTGATACAATTCAGTCAAATAATCTTGACCGAGTAATTTCATTTAAGGAGTTGATCATTTTGAAGCCCATGTTCACACTTACTACTTATAGCCGACTAAAAGCAATGAGCGATCCACTACGTGTCGAAATGATGATGCGTCTATGCGAACGTCCTTATACAGGGCAACTACTATCTGAGAAATTCGGCATTCCAAGGGCTAAAATTCATTATCATTTAAAAGAATTAGAAAAGAATGGTTTTATAGAAATTGTATATACAGAAGAAAAGAATGGCATCGTTCAAAAGTTTTATCAATCTGTCGCTAGAGGCTTCACCCCTGCCGCAGACCTATTACCTCATTTAGAAATGGTAAGCGAATCCGGCCGCCAAATCTTTTTACAAATGTCAGAAAGAACGAAAAGCCATATTCTCGCTGCACCAGAAGAAGCTTTTACATTACGAAAAGAAAGCGAAGACCCTGCTGATTGGAATTATGTTTCATCTTGCTGGGAATTTGATGCTACGCCAGAACAATTTCAAGTATGGGTGAAAAAATTTCATGAATTGATGGCTGAATTAAATGAAATCGCCAAAGACGCGGATAAAGATCCAAATAGTAAATCTTATTATATTTCTACTACTGCACTTCAAATCGCTGAGAGAACAATGCAGCAATTTATTAAAAAAGAAGAAAAATCGTAATACGATTTTTTTACATAAAGTGAAACTTGAATCAGTGGGGGTTTTCTTTATCCCCCACTGATTATTAGTTGAACCAATCGGACTTTTATGGGCAGCCCGACCCCCACCTAACTTCTTTGCTTTCGCTGCATTTTGAGGTGGGGGTCTTACTGCCCATTAAAGTCGGATAAACGGTCAAATTTATTTTACCGAATAAATTTCTTATAAAGGAGTAGATTAAATGGACATATTGAAAAACCGGAATTTCCTCTTATTATTTTTAGGAAGAATTTTTACAAACATAGGAGATAGTTTGTATTATGTAGCGGCGATGTGGCTCGTATACAAATTAAGTGGTAATCCTTTTTATTCTGGATTAGCTGGTTTTCTTACGTTATTACCTTCTGCACTTCAATTTCTTACCGGTCCATTCGTTGATAGATGGTCCATTAAAAACACCCTCGTCATCACACAAGTTTTGCAATGCATTCTTATATTAATCATTCCTATTACACACTACTTCGATCTATTAACAGTCCAACTACTACTCATCATCATGCCCATCGTAGCCTTTATCGAACAATTCGCCTATCCCGCACAATCGAAAGCTTTACCACTTCTACTGCATAAAACACAATTGTTAAAAGGAAACTCTCTCTTCTCATTTGCATATCAAGGCATTGATTTAATTTGCACGACGCTTTCTGGCATATTAGTAGCACTATTTGGAGCAATCACTTTATATGTAATCGACTCTTTCACATTCACGATTACTGCCCTTTTGTTCTTTTCATTAAAAATGCCAAAGCAAACCGAAACGGGCACCTCACTTTCAACGAAACAATATTTCTCTGATTTAAAAGAAGGGTTTTCAATCGTCTTCCGTTCATTAATGGGCGTTTTCTTAATTGGTTCCGTTGTTGCCAATTTTTCAATCGGTATGACGATGGCAATACTCCCTTCTTTCGCTGATTCTTTAGGCGGCGTGAAATCATATGGTTTCTTCTTAGCAGCTATATCCGCCGGCAGTTTAATTGGAGCACTATTCAGTTCATGGGTTGGCAAACGTAACGTTGGCCGCGTCTCCATTATTAGCTTTGCAACTGGCGCTATCTTTTGGTTTCTCTCTACAATTGTACCGTTTCAATGGCTGTCTATTTTCTTATTCGGCCTAGCTTGGATTCCGATTGGAGCCACGAACATATTATTTGCGACAATTAGTCAAATTGTAATTCCAAATCAATATATTGGACGCATCAACTCTGTCATGCGAAGTATGGGCACAATTGCGATGCCGTTCGGTTCTTTAATTGGCGGATACACCGCAAATGTATTGAGTAGCCAACTCATTTTCGCGCTCGCTAGCATCGGGATTTTCTTCATTTCTCTCGTATGGTTACTTCATCCGAAATTACGGGCTTTGCCGAAAGCTGATGAAATTACAGCGGATACTTTCGGGGTGCAGTTTAAGGAAGAGCGCGGGAAAGGTGCGGCTTTATAACAGGAATGAGAGTACGTGAAATTTATATCGGCGATTTTTCAAATATATCAGCGCAACTCGAATTATATCGGCGATTTTCACAATATATCGGCGCAACTCGAATTATATCAGCGATTTTTCGATTTTATACAAAAAGAAGAGGCCGTTTCCAAACAGCCTCTTCCATCTATTTAGGAAGTTCCACCCGAACGGTCGTCCCTTCCCCTTTCGTGCTATAAACTGAAACGTTTCCGTTATGCAGTTCCACAATCTTTTGCACGATCGATAATCCTAAACCGCTACCTTCTACATTTCTTGCCCTTGCTGTATCCACCTTGTAAAAACGATCAAAAATACGATCCATTTCTTCTTGCTCCATACCGATTCCGTTATCGGATATAGAGATGATAACGCTAGACTCTAACTCTTCGACAAAAAACTCAACGGTCCCACCATCGTTTGAAAACTTAATACTATTCGTGAAAATGTTACTCCATACTTGATGAAGAAGGTTTTCGTCACCTTTTATGACGATATCCGGCACATCAAATTCAACGGCGATATCTTTTTCACGCCATTTCCATTCGAGCATAAAAATGACGTCTTTAATTTGCTTCTGCAAATTGAATTCTTTTATTTGTAACACTTTCTCTTCTTTATCTAATGAAGCGAGCGTAAGTAACTGTTTACATAAACTAGACATTCGCTTACTTTCACCTTCAATAATTTGTAAGTAATGATTTCTTTCTTCCATGCTCATCTTTTCTGTTTGCAACGTTTTCGAAAAACCTTGTATAGAAGAAAGCGGCGACTGGAATTCATGTGAAACGTTCGAAACAAATTCTTGTCTCATTTCATCTAATTCTTTTATACTTTTCGTCATTTTTTGGAAGCTTGTAGATAACGTTCCTATTTCATCTTTTCGTTTTACATCTAATTCGATTTCATATTCACCACTCGCAATTTTTTGCGTAGCCTTCGTAAATTTACGAATGGGACGAACGATGTAACCTGCTGCAATCGCTATAAAGATAATACTTAATAGTACGATAAACCCAAGTAATACCGCTAAGAAAATTCGCATTTCGCCAAATTGGTTCTGAATGTCAGGACGAATAAATAAAGCGTACTGTTTATCACCGTGTTTTACCGGGACACCAACACTATTTATTAATTCATTATCGAAAAAACCAGTAATAAATAGGCGAGTCGGATATGTAGAAACACCATTAAACGTTTCACCTTGCAATACTTTATGAACGGTATCATCACTAATAGACGTCTTACGAAACGCATTGCCGATACGCTTTCCATTCTTTTGATCATCGACAATGTAAATTTCATACCCTAACTTCGCAATAGATTGTAAGTACGCCTCTTGATTTTCTTCGCTTTGCTTTTCATATAATGACTTAACTTCTTCCGCATACTTTAAAATCTTTTCGCTGTTATATGGCTTTAACTTCACTTGATAATATACGTTTGTTAATAAAAAGCCGATAATACTACTAAGTAGCATAATACCGACTGTCATAAATACAAATCTAGAATATAGTGATTTCATCTTATTTCAGCTCCAACTTATAACCGAGTCCGCGCACTGTCGTAATTTGAAAATCATCCGTTCGTTTTGAGAAACGATCTCTTAGTCGCTTCACATGAACATCAACTGTCCGTTCATCCCCTTCAAAATCCATTCCCCATACTAGTTCAATTAACTCTTCTCTTGAAAATGTTCTCCCAGGATAACTAGCTAGTTGTGATAATAATTCAAATTCCTTTAACGGAAGTAAAATCGTCTGGCCGTTACACTTCACTTCAACACCTTTACGATCAATTGTCCTTCCATGGAGTGTAATTATGTCAGCGCTCAGCATTTGATAACGGCGTAATAAAGCTTTCATACGGAAAATGACTTCAGCTGGTTCAAATGGTTTTACGATATAATCGTCCGTACCAGAAATGAATCCTTTCTCTTTATCGACTAACTGATCCTTTGCTGTTAATAAAATAACAGGAATATCATGATACTTCCGAATTTCTTCACATAACGTATAGCCATCAACGAACGGCATCATAATGTCCACGATCGCAAGATGAATATTTTCCTTCTCTAGTACTTCTTGCGCTACCTTTCCGTCTTCCGCTTCAAAAACTGTAAACCCCTCTTTTTGTAAATGGTAATGCAATAACTCTCTAATATGCTTATCATCATCAGCTAATAAAATATGTATCATCTTCATTAAACCCTCTCTCGTTCATCCTTCTACATCACTACATTAAGAAACAATTGGTTTTTTTGCAAGAAAAAGAAAAGGATTCCTTAGAAGATACGTTTCTTATCATTGTGGTCAGCTGTTTTATTTTTCTTATAATTTAATGAAGTACTCTGGTGTACGAATAAGTGATCTATTACTTTTTTAGTAAGTGGCATAAATAAATTCAGTATTAGCCCACCTAAACAAACAGTTAATATAGTTCCAACACCAATTGGTCCATGTAAAATCGTTGCCATTATTAAGAATATAAGGTAAATAAATGTTCGTGATATAAAGATATTCGTTCTCGTTAATTCTTGTATGATTAATGTTAATCGGTCAATTGGAATGGGAGCAAAATTTGTTTGTAAATATATTGCAGTTCCTAATCCTGTAATAACTAATCCAATTCCAAAATAAATCATTTTACTGTACCATATTTCAGGTGTAATTAAATTGCGTAATAAAAATAGCCACACATCAATACCAATGCCCGTTATGAATGCTGTTAACAACCCTAGTACCTCTGGTCTTTTTCTTTTTAATATCAAATTACAACATATTAATAATAAAGCTATTATTATTTCCCAGCTTCCCACAGTAAGCCCCACATTTAAAGAAAGTCCTACTAAAAGTGCATCAAAAGGTGAAGTGCCAAAATCTGATTGTATTGTGAAAGAAATACCAAGGGTTAATATTAAAATTCCTAATACATAAAAAACATACTTCATTTTAATCAGCCTCTTTATCGTCATTTTTGTTGCATTTACAATAAAAATATTTTATATTAAATGTAACTTCAAATTGTTGCATTTGCAACAAAAAAGAAAGATGAGGAGTTCATTATGAAAGAAATTCTTCGTGAAATTGGCATGATTGCAAGGGCATTAGATTCTATTAGTAATATAGAATTTAAAGAATATGAGCTTACAAAAGGTCAGTATTTGTACCTTGTGCGAATATGTGAAAACCCAGGAATCATTCAAGAAAAGCTATCTGAGATGATAAAAGTAGATCGTACAACCGCAGCCCGTGCCATCAAAAAGCTTGAAATCAATGGATTTATCGAAAAGAAAGAAGATGAATCTAACAAAAAAATCAAAAAACTTTTTCCAACAGAAAAAGGAAAAAACGTCTATCCTTTTATTAAAAGAGAAAATGATTATTCCAATACTGTTGCATTAGAAGGATTTTCGGAAACAGAAGCGGAAACTATTTCTAACCTTCTTCAAAGAGTAAGAAAAAATATAGAAAAAGATTGGGAATTTGTAAAAAAGGGAAATAAGAGAAATTATTGATTATATAAAGGAGCTAACTATTCAAATGACTACACATATAGAAAAGTGCACCCTTAAAGATATACACAAACTTCAAGAAATTAGTTATGAAACATTTAATGAGACTTTTAAACATCAGAATTCACCCGAAAATATGCATCATTATTTGGAAAAGGCATTTAACTTAAAGCAATTAGAAAAAGAATTATCCAATATCTCTTCTCAATTCTTTTTTGTCTACTTCAACGATGCAATTGCTGGGTATCTGAAGATCAATACTGATGATGCTCAGTCTGAAGAAATGGGCGATGAATCACTTGAAGTCGAGAGAATTTATATAAAGAGCTCCTTTCAAAAACATGGTCTTGGCAAATATCTACTAAATAACGCTATGGAAATTGCAATAGCAAATAATAAAAAGAATATTTGGCTAGGCGTATGGGAGAAAAATGAAAATGCTATTGCTTTTTATAAAAAATTAGGGTTTGTACAAGCTGGCTCTCACTCCTTTTACATGAGCGATGACGAACAAGTTGACCTTATAATGATTAAAACACTCATATAACTTTTTTGAGAGGTGGGCTACTATGTATATTCCAAAATATTTTAAAGGCACAAATGTTGATGAAATTTGGGAGTTTGTTCAAAAAAACTCTTTTGGAACAATCGTCACAACCAAAAAAGAGAAGCCAATCGCAACTCATTTACCTTTTAGGTTAACTAAACAAGGTGATGATTATTTTATTACTGGACATATGGCTTATGGAAACCCCCAGTGGAGAACATTTGAAACTTGTGAGGATGTTCTTGTAATGTTTCAGGGATCGCACTCTTATATCTCTTCTTCTTGGTATGAAAATGAAGAAGTTCCAACATGGAATTATCAAGCTGTCCATATATATGGTAAAGCAAGTATTTTAGATAAAGAGGAATTAATAGATGAATTAACAACACTGCTGAAAAAATATGAAGAGCATCGTGAAAATCCAGTATTATGGGATAAACTTTCCCCCACTCTCTTAGAAAATGAACTGAAAGGTATAATTGGATTTAAAATTAAGGTGGAAGACATCCAGGCTGCATATAAATTAAGCCAAAATCGAAATGAGACGGATTATATTAACATTATTGAGAAATTGTACGATGAAGAAAATCCAGATGCAAAACAAATGGCGGAACTCATGGGGAGTAGATTAAAAAATCACATATAATCCATTGTTATTCAACTCTCACATTTCAAAATTAAAGAACAGACTGGAACGTTCTATCGGCAGTTTTCTTTAAAATGTAAAAGTTCGAACTGAAAGTGAATGGTGTTTAATAAAAAAGAATCTATTTTGAAAAAAGACTATTCAAAATAGATTCTCACGTTTTAGTATTAAGATTATTTTAATGAAAAGTAATTTTTAAGCCTTCGAAATATCAACGAATCCTTCTCCAAATACGTCACGAACATCATGTATAGCAATGAACGCAGCCGGATCTGTAGTTTGAACAATTCGCTTTAGCTTCACTACTTCTTGCTTATTAATAACAACATAAAGAATGTCCTTCGGCGTTTTCGTGTAATAGCCATGACCTGAATACACGGTAACCCCTCTGCCCATTAAAGAAGTTACCTTCCCGGCAATTTCATCCGGTTTATCTGAAATAATCGTAATAGCCTTTTTCGGATTTAACCCTTCAATTACAAATTCCATTACTTTCGTTCCTACATATAACATAATAATTGTCAGCATCAGTTTTTCTGCACCAATGATGAAATAAGATGAAAACGCAACGATTAAATCGAAGAACAGTAGACCATAGCTAATGCTCCAACCTAAGTACTTATGTGTCATCCTCGCTAAGATGGTAGTACCTGCTGTCGTTCCACCAACGCGAATGATGAGACCAATCCCGCACCCGATAAATATTCCACCGAAAATGGCATTTACGAGCATTTCATCAGAAGCAATCGTCCATCCTTCTGTTAAATGAAGAAATAGCGAGTTCGTAACTACAGCGATAATCGTATAAATCGTTGTGATTTTATTTAAAAATTTATAACCGACTATTAACAAAATCGCATTTAAAATTAAATTGACTAAACCTGGTGACCACTCAAATAAGTAGTACGTAATAATTGTGATACCTGTTACCCCACCCTCACCGAATTCGTTCGGAATAACAAATAAATTAACACCTAAAGCAAAAAGGAATGCACCAATAATAATAAAAATAATGTCTGTCGTTCTTTTTTTCATATAGTACCTCACTTCTTATGCAAATATTTCTTCAGATATAAACTCTCACCATTATATCGTGGAATATTCAAATCGAACAGTAGTTTATTTTTATTTTCATATAGGATGATACATCAACTTTATCCTATATCTACATGTAATTTAAAAAGGGTAACAACTGTATTTATTATGTACTACAAGTAAAGTTTTGATTTCGCATGCTATTTACGCTGAAAAGTGAATAGGAACACTCATTCGCACATACTTCGAGTACAAAGCTATAGAATACACTTCGCATCAAATATTTGATCACAGAGATTTATATGTCATTTTATACTTCTGTACGTTGTTGATCATTTCGCTTTATTTCTTCCGCGTAATGAAAAAAACTCCATTAAATTTGCATACTTAGTATGCGAATTCAGGAGTTTTTTCATATACCACCATTCGGATTCACTTCAAATGCATACAACTCATTTTTTTACCCTACTCATTCAAAATTAGCACGAGGTTCCTCTAACCGCTTCTTACCTCTCCAGTTAAATAAGCTTTCCGTCTTCGTTTGTTGCCCTGGTTTTACGAACAACATTGCCCCCATTGCAGTAGCGGCCAAAACGGCAGCTACGATAAACATTGAAGGGTAACCATAACTTACAACTAAGTATCCAGTTAAAGTCGGGGCTAAAATTGTCGCAATATTAGCGATGAAATGCATAATTCCACTATATGTTCCTGAGTAAGCAGGAGCTGTATCGACAATAATTGCCCAAAATAAGGAACTCGGTAAAAAAGCAAACGCATTTCCAAGCGACATAAGCGCTAATACAGCTACGTAATTGTTCATCGCTGGAATGAAGCTAAAACAAATTGCTGTCAGTAATAAAGCAATAATCGGTAACCCGGTACGAGCTAAACGAAGGTTTCCTGTTTTACGTAAAATACGATCAGAAAGCTTCGCCCCTAGCGGCAATGTGATACAAGCTCCAAGCCAAGGAATCATCCCAAGATACCAAAGGGAAGATAATTGAAAATGGAATACATCTTGCAAGTATTTTGGTGTCCAAGTTAATATTAAAAAATTGATATATTGGAAGCAAAAATATGCTATCGTAACCATAACGAATGTCGGAACTTTAAAAAAGGAGTACCATGGCTCTTTTGGAATTTCTTTCTCTACTTTTATTGATTGAAGCACACCTTCCGTACTTCGTATTTCAGCTAATTCTTCTTTTGTCACTCGTGGATGATCCTCAGGCATATTCGTAAAAGTAAAATACCAAATAATCGCCCATACAATCCCTATTGTACCGAGGATAAAAAACATGATTTTCCAACTAGTGAAAGATAGCAACAGAACCGCTACAGGTGCTGTTAATACTGCCCCTAACGGAACGCCAACAAAACCAAGGGACGTTAGAAAGGCTCTTTCTTTTGGAGCTGCCCAGTTTGCTGCTGTCTTATTCGAAACCGCAAAAGATGGCCCTTCTGTTAATCCAAATAAAACGCGGAAAATAGCAAATCCTATTAAAGCAGACCCTCCAAAAACAGCAATCCCTATTTCTCCAGCAAAAGCGGTCGCAATTTCAAAAATAGACCAAGCTGTTGCCGCTACGATCCATACAAATTTCGGTCCTTTTTTATCTGAAAAAATACCTCCTAATAAAGAACCAATCATGTAACCGTAACCAAAATAGCCTAATATAGCGCCCCACTCCTTCGGGTCAAAGCCATATTCTTTTATAATAAAAGACTGCGCATAAGCGATGGCCCCTCGATCAATATAATTCACCATCGTAATAAACGTGAGCATTGTAAAGACATAATAACGAAATTTATTCTTCATCAAAATTCCCACTCCCCTCGCATTCTTTTGTTTGTCTCTCTAATCCTTTAATAGAATGACATGGACCTTTCCAGGGCCATGAACTCCAAAGGCTAATTCCATCTCAATATCACCTGTCCGGCTAGGCCCAGTAATAAAATTAATACAGGCAGGTAATCCGTTCGAAACTTGTTCATGAATTCTAGTTACTCCTTCTGTTAACCGTCTATAAATTGTATGTTCTGAGAGAATCGCTACATAAACTGCTGGCAAAACGCTAACTAAACGTCCGCGTCCACCACCATTCCATAAAACAACGGTTCCAGTCTCAGCGAGTCCCATTTCGGCATATGTAATTCCCATATCCACTTGAGCTGCATAATCCCGTAGTTCTCTTTCCTCTTCTTTACTTTGCCAAATTCGATGAGAAACGAAATTTCCTGTTAAATGCTTTCCTATTTCAAGTTGATGTAATCTATCATCATCCCAATACACCGCAGATTGAACATTAAATTTATATACAACGTACTGAAGTGCACTCTCTATTTCTGAACGGTATATATGACTTACTTCTGTATGTAACGTATGCAAGTTTGCAATAAACTGCTCTATTAAACTTTTGTGATCCATTTCTTTAGGAAAGCGGCTGAGTGGATTGTTTTTCCACCTGGGAGGAGTGACTCCCGAGCGACGTTCTCGGTTTAGTTTCCGTGCGATATTGTTTAAAAAAGATTGTTGTACATCCGTATTCATATTATGAATCCCTCTTTTCTTTTTTCCACCAATCACGGAACGATTGTTTCGCAGGTTTTGGAAAATCTCTACTTTCTGTCCACCCTTTTAATGGGCCAGGACCATTCGCAATATATCCATCTTTTGCAAAGATCGATAAACCTGTATGTGCCATTTTAATAGTTTTCTCATAAACGAACGGATGGCTCGCCATAAACGTGAAACCTTTAAAAGCCAGTTGTTCAAATTTCGTTATAAACCCTTGTTCCACAATATCTTTACGATGCTTAATAAGAAGGTCATGTAATGGAATTTTCACAGGGCAAACATCTGTACACGCTCCGCACAAACTTGATGCAAAAGGTAATTCTTTTAATTCTTCATATCCTTCTAATAAAGGTGCAAGTACTGCCCCAATTGGCCCGCTATAAACACTTCCATAAGCATGCCCCCCAATATTACGATACACAGGACAAACATTTACACAAGCTCCGCATCTTATACACTTTAATACTTCTTCATAAGCAGTTCCTAACATATCAGAACGACCATTATCTAAAATAATTAAATGAAATTCTTCAGGTCCATCCATATCTTCATGTAAACGCGCCCCGTTAATTCCAGTTACATAAGATGTAATCTTTTGGCCTGTAGCACTTCTTGTTAACATTGAAACGACTACATCAAGATCTTTCCATGTCGGAACAAGGCGTTCCATCCCCATAATCGCAATATGAACTTTTGGCAATGTCGTAGTAAGACGAGCATTTCCTTCATTACTTATAAGAACAACGGATCCAGATTCCGCTACCGCAAAGTTACAACCAGAAATACCAATATCAGCTTCTAAAAACTCTTTCCGCAATCGCTCCCTAGCAAATTGTAGTAATTGATTCGTATCAACTGGTATCTCTCTTCCTGCTTCCTTAGAAAAAAGCTGCGCTACTTGTTCCTTCGTTTTATGAATGGCCGGGGCGATTAAATGGGATGGCGTTTCTCCAGCTAGTTGAATAATATACTCCCCAAGATCGGACTCTACTACTTTCACCCCTATCTCTTCTAAGCTTTTATTAAGGTGTATTTCTTCTGAAACCATGGACTTTGACTTAATCACTGATTTCGCTCCTTTTTTTCTTGCGATTTCAGAAACATACGATACGGCATCCTCTGCTTTGAAAGCAAAATGAACATGCCCTCCATTTTTTCGAACATTAGTAGCTAATTGTTCCAAATAACTATCTAAATTTTTAATTGTATGCATCCGAATTTCAGATGCTGCCTCGCGCCATTCTTCTATATTCCCTAATTCCTGTGTAGCTTGTTCCCGTCCCATCCGAAGCCTATCTTGTGTGAACGGAACTGCGCTTCTCATCTGCGGATCGTGCAACGCTTTATCTACTCTTTTCAAAAAAACTTGTTTCCCCGCCACACTCATTTATTCAGCCCCTTCGCCAGTACTTCTGCTACATGTAACACTTGAATGTTTTTATTTTTTCTGCGCAATCTTCCCCCAATATTCATAAGACATCCCATATCTGCTCCAATTAAGAGACTTGCTTCTGTCGCCTCAATATGTTTTATTTTTTCATCAACCATCGTTTCAGAAATCGAACTCATTTTCACTGCAAAAGTACCACCAAACCCGCAGCAATCTTGACAATATGGTAATTCTATTACGTCTAGACCTTCTACTTGCGATAATAACTTCAGTGGTTCCTCTTTAATCCCGAGCGCCCGACTCATATGACAAGATTGATGGAAAACAGCTTTCTCATTCAACTTAGATTTCCAATCATTTTTCCCAAGTACATTCACTAAAAAGTCCGTCAACTCATACGTTCTGTCCGCTAAATAAACCGCTTTTTCATACCATTCACTATCACCTTTAAACATCTCTTTATAATAATGATGAACCATGCTAGCGCAAGAGCCTGAAGGCGTCACAATATATTCACTACGTTCAAATGCTTTGATCATTTGCTTTGCTGCTAGTTTTGCATCTTCTTGATATCCACTATTGTAAGCTGGTTGTCCGCAACAAGTCTGTCCTTCAGGAAAATCTAGCTCCACTCCACATTGCTTCATAATTTCTACGACACTTTTACCTACTTCAGGAAAAAACACATCTGATAAACAAGTAATAAATAACGAGACTTTCATCAAAATCCCCCCCTCAAAACGATTCGATCTATTTTCAAGTTATTACTTTTCTGAACATTATTTTAAATTTTTAGAATTTTCTATTTTTAAAACTTTTTGTTTATGATATCATGTGGGAGATTATATGAAAACTATCTATAAGGTTGTTTTCCCATACAAAAATGGTATAGAAAGGGACTTTGACATGGATATAAGAAAACTTCGTTACTTTATTGTAATCGCTGAAGAAAAACAGCTTACCCGTGCTGCCCACCGACTTCATATGGCACAGCCACCTCTAAGTAGGCAACTATCGCTACTAGAACAAGAATTATCAGTAAACTTATTTGAAAGAAACGGCCGAAATATGCATTTGACTGAAGAAGGAAAAATTTTATATACGAAAGCAAAAAACATTATTGATCAATTAGAAGAAACTATTACGGAAATTAAAGATACCGGTGAAGGACTAAGGGGGAATCTATCTATTGGAGCATTTCATTCTTGCATTCCGTTTCTCTCTGAAAAAATCCGCTATTTTCAAGATAACTATCCAAATGTGAACTTAAAAATATGGGAAGGTGGCCCTTTTTACTTAATAGAGCAATTAGAAAATCGGTATATCGAACTTGCTATCTTGCGTACACCTTTTAATAAAGATGTTTTTTCTAGCATTTGTTTATCAAAAGAACCTTTCGTATTAGTCATGCCTGCTAAATGGGAACTATATCACTCACAGCTTCCAATTCCTCTAACCGAATTAAGTCATATTCCCCTTTTACTTTTACATAAAGATAAAGAAAACAGCTATCATCAGCTCGTCATCGATGAATGCAAGCACCTCGGTATTCAATTAAACATCGCATGTGAATGTCCTGACTCCGCATTTATTCTTATGCTTATCATGACTGGAGTTGGAGCGTCTATCTTGCCCAAAAGTGCTGTATCTCATATTCCGCAAGAATTAATAAAAATAGTTGATTTAATAGATTTTCCTTATGAGTCTGAATCATCAATTATATGGCTGAAAGATCGAAAGCTTTCTAAAAGAGCTCAACGATTTATAGAATGTACATGAATTCATTTTAGAGGTGTAGCGATAAATTTATTCACTTCTCCATCGCTATTATCTCGTTTACAAAAACATCTTTCCTATTATTATCAGTGAGCATGTTATATTAGCCTCTTATGTGAATACGAAAAGGACTCATTGATCCTACTAAACAGAAAAAAACAAAGATGCGAAGTCTATTCTATGACTTCGCATCTTTGTTGATTTAAAATGAATGAAAATCCTCCGTAAGGTCTTTACTATGAACAGCAAACTTTACTGCTTTGTATCTCATTTTGAAAATAGAATAATCCAAATAAATTTACTTATCTTTCTCCATATACTCTTTAATCTTTCGTTCTTCCCACTCTTTTCCGAATATGCCAACTGGAAAAGTTGTCAAAGCGTGTATAACAATTCCGATTCCCCAACCTGCAAGTGGATATAAAAACCATAATTTACTTGAATCAGAACTTATATTTATGAAAAAAAGCATTAAGTTCACTAGTATATAGACCGTTAAATGAATGTAAAACGCTTTTAAATTCTCCACTCTTTTTTTAGCTCGTAAATAATTCTCATCTCGCTCCATATGTAAACACCTCTTTCATTATTGTATTTTTTAAATTCGCTCCGATTTAAACATCATATTCTAGTTAGGAATCCCTTATTCTCAAAAAATACAAAACAAAAAAGCACCTAGCAAATAGTCATGTGTATGACCATTTGCTAGGTACTGCATAATCCATTTATTATTTACAGGTGTCTAATTAAGACCAAATCCAAACATCATCATTATTTTCAACGTTGCTCTTTACCTCATGAACTTTTTCGATATGATCAACTGTGTTCCAATTAATAGAACTTCCGCCCCAGCCTACATACTTCATATCAATTTTTACTTTCTCCCCCGCTTTAAACACTTGCCCCTTTGTTAAGAAAACATCAATAATAACTTTCTTCCCGTTTAGCGATGGATACTCAACTACAACATATTTAGTAGCACCGTCTGTTCCTACTTTTGATACTTCCCCAATTACATAATCAGGTGAGCCATCTTCTTTCATGTGCATACCTAACTTGTTTGTTGTATTTTCAATTGCAGTTGCAACCATATATTCTGTAAAATTACGCATCATAGATCCAGTAGCTTTTACTTCATCTCCTACTTTCACATTTGAAAATGAATCTATATATACACTAACAGGTTCTTCGTATTGCTTAGATTTTACAACAATTACACCATTATCTACTTCTACTACTCGTCCTTCTAACGTCGAGAGATTCGATTCAATAGAAGCTGCACTCGCTTTTGTTACTTCTAATCCTGGTACATTCGTTCCTGATAATGCTGCGATTCCTAAAGCACCTGCTAAAATTATTTTTTTCATACCCATTATGAAACATCTCCATTCATGATGATTTTATTTTTGATTGGATACGACCAACCTGCAACTATTATAGTTACAGGTTATAGAAAATAGCAACCCTCTTTCTTATGCAATGATGCATACTGTGATTTTCAAATGCAATTCAACACTAAGACTGAATTCTTGAATCCCAGCAGGTAAACGGATTGATGATGAAGAAACTAATGACATGCATCATATTTTTCAATGCTACGGTTTGTATAATCGTATTTCATTACATTATGTAGGGGCGGAATTCATATGTTAATAAAACCAAAGAGATTACAGCCAGGTGATATTGTAGCAACAGTAAGTCCTTCATGGGGAGGCGCAGGTGATTCTGAAATAAGATGGCGATATGAGCAAGGAGTAAAGAGATTAGAAGAAGTTTTCGGTCTTACGGTTGTTCCAATGCCGAATAGTTTAAAAGGTAGCGAATTCATTTATAACAACCCACAGGCTCGTGCGGAAGATTTAATGACAGCATTTCAAGATACGCGCGTGAAAGCAATTATTGCTAATATTGGCGGTCAAGATAGCATTCGCCTACTTCCCTATATAGATTTTAATGCAATACGTGAAAATCCGAAAATTTTTATGGGATACTCTGACGTTACCATTTCACATTTATTTTGTCATAAAGCAGGTCT
The DNA here is from genome assembly GCF_051916145.1 of Bacillus cereus group sp. MYBK245-2. Lineage (NCBI taxonomy): Bacteria > Bacillati > Bacillota > Bacilli > Caryophanales > Bacillaceae > Bacillus > Bacillus cereus group sp. MYBK245-2. The sequence goes on from NZ_JBQAGB010000007.1 coordinate 196,301, forward strand.
TTCCTCTTTTTACGGTCCAGCAATTTTGACCGACTTTGCTGAAAATGTAGAGATGGATCCATATACGGTTGAAATGGTAAATCGAACTCTCTTTTCCAATGAAATGATTGGCGAAATCCAACCAGCTCCTGAATGGACAAGTGAGCGTTTAGAATGGATAGAGATAAATAAAGATACAAGACGTACGATGCAGCAAAACAATGGATATGAGCTACTCCAAGGCTCTACCACTGTACAAGGACGTTTAATTGGTGGTTGTATAGAAGTATTGGAATTTGCAAAAGGAACGGAGCTTTGGCCTGAGAAAAAACATTGGGAAGATAGCATTCTCTTCTTTGAAACTTCTGAAGACCATCCAGAACCAAGTTATATAAAGTATTGGTTACGAAATTATGCAGCGCAAGGTATTCTCCAAAAAGCCAAGGGCATCATTTTTGGTAAACCGAAAGACGAAATGTATTATGAAGAATATAAACATGAAATACTGCAAGTTATGAAAGAACATAACTTAGAAGATTTGCCAATTCTTTATAATTTGAATTTTGGTCATACTGAACCGAAGTTTATTTTACCTTACGGCTCGATGGCAGAAATTGATTGTGAAAATGGATCTTTCTCTATTTTGGAGAGTGGTGTGGAATGAATAAAAACACTCCTACGAGATATAACTGTGAATTGGTACTTTTAAATGATATGGAGATTACTTATCTAATGATAAAGGGGGATTTACGTGTATGGAAGTAACATTTACAGTAAGTAAATGGGATGAAAAACCAATCGATGATACTAAAAAAGATTTCCCTATTAATATTGCACATGTCGAATATGATATTGATGGTGAATTAAAAGGAAAAGCTTTTGTTGAATACTTATTATATTATTTAGACTCAAATATAAATGATGGTCACTTAGCTACTGCTAAAATTTCTGGATTTTTACACTTTGAAGGAATTTATAAGGGGCAGCATGGGACATTTACAGCTATAGAGCAAGGAATATTTGATAAAGGAAATTTAGATTCCCCAGGAACAATTATTAAAGCTACCGGTAACTTAGAAAGTCTGAGAGGGTCCTATCATTATCAGTTTGCAGGTCAAACTAGTAAACTAATTTTAGAGTTTGAATTTTAGCGAAATACCCTATACTTTAGTGGAAAGGACATTTCTTGTAATACTAGGAATGTCCTTAAAGTTCGTTCAAAGGTAATTTTTTCGCCTGCTTGCAATTTCATTAGTCCCCCCTCCTCAAAAACTCTTTTAAAATAAGAAAAACCGAAACTAAAATCATTTCGGTTTTTCAAACTAATGAAGTCTATATTTATTTTAAAGAATGTACAAACAACCCACTACGCAGTTTCGGTTCAAACCACGTTGATTTTGGTGGCATAACTTCTCCAGCGTCTGCGATTGCTAATAAAGATTCCATTGATGTCGGATATAGTGAGAACGCTGCTTTATATTCGCCGTTATTTACAAGGCGTTCTAGTTCTTCTAATCCGCGGATTCCTCCGACAAAATCAATGCGTGAATCAGATCGCGGATCATGTATTTCAAGTACTTGGCTTAATAAATGATCTTGCAGAATAGATACATCTAAACCTTTTACAAGGTCGTTCGCATCAAACGTTTCCTCTTTCACTGTGAGCTTATACCACTTCTCGTTTACATACATGCCAAATGTTTTTGGCTCATTTGGTTTATACGGAGAAACAGATGCTTCTTCTACATAAAAGTATTGCGTGATTTGCTTTAAAAACTGTTCTTCTGATAATCCATTTAAATCTTTTACAACTCGGTTATAGTCCCAAATAGATAATTCATCATGAGGGAATAAAACTGATAGGAAGAAATTAAACTCTTCTTCTCCTGTGTAATTCGGATATTGTTCTCTTCGCATAAGTCCTACTTTTGCGGCTGACGCGGAGCGGTGGTGTCCGTCTGCAATGTACAAGTTAGGGATATCTTCAAATAAGTTTACTAAACTTGTAATTACTTCTTCATCAGCTATTTTCCAAGCAACATGCCTAACGCCGTCTTCTGCTGTAAATGTATAGATTGGCGCATGTTCTTCTTTCCAGCTTGCGATGAAACGTTTCACTTCTTCTTTTGTACGATATGTTAAAAAGATAGGACCTGTATTTGCGTCACACACATCTACGTGACGAATACGATCTAGTTCTTTTTCATGACGCGTTCTTTCATGTTTTTTAATTGTATCGTCTTCATACTCATCAATAGATGTACAAACGACAAGGCCTGACTGCGTTCTTCCTTGCATCGTCAGTTCATAAATGTATAGTGCTGGCTCTTCGTCTTGTATGAACACTTCTTCTCGTATAAAACGATTTAAACTTTCACCCGCTTTTTCATATACGCGATCATCGTACGGTGAAAGCGCTGGGTCTAAATCAATTTCTGCTTTATCAACGTGCAAGAAAGAATACGGATTCCCTTTTACAACCTCTCTTGCCTCTTCACTATTTAATACGTCATACGGTAAAGCTGCAACTTCCGCTGCTTTTTCTTCTACTGGACGAATGGCCCGAAACGGTCGGATTTTTGCCAAGTTCCTCTCTCCTTTACACAATCATTCGAACGGCTACAACACCTGTAATTTTGCTTATATTTTCCACAATGTTCTCTTTTATTATATCATCAATTCCGTTATCAATATCAATCATCGTGTACGCCCAAGAATGTTTACTACGATTAATCATATCTGCAATATTAATATGATGTTCTGCTAAACATCCTGTAATTTGTCCTACCATGTTCGGTACATTTTGATGCATGATTGTAATACGTTTCTTTCCGATATACGGCAATTCTACGTTTGGATAGTTGACTGAATTACGAATATTTCCTGTCTCTAAATATTCACGTAATTGACGCGCTGCCATGATCGCACAATTTTCTTCTGATTCAGATGTAGATGCACCAAGGTGAGGCGTCGCAGTTACATTTTTCATCTTTATTACATTTTCATTGGGGAAGTCCGTTACGTAATGTGCAATAATGTCTTCTTCTAACGCTTTTTGAAGAACCTTTTCATCTACAAGTTCTCCTCTAGAGAAATTGAATAAACGCATTCCTTTTTTCATTTTCTCTATAGCGTGTTCACCAATAATCCCCTTCGTTTGATTCGTAAGAGGAATATGAAGGGTAATATAATCACACGTTGCAAAAATTTCATCTAAACTAAATGCTCTTTGCACATGTGTAGAAAGGCGCCATGCTGTTTCAACTGAAATGTAAGGATCGTATCCGACAACGTCCATCCCTAAAGCTAACGCATCGTTCGCAACTAAAGCACCGATTGCGCCAAGGCCGATAACCCCTAGACGTTTCCCCGCAATTTCAGATCCAACAAATTGTTTCTTTCCAGATTCAACAAGCTGCGGTACTTCTTCCCCTTCTAAATTTTTCGTCCAGCTTACTCCGTTAATAATGTTACGTGAAGACATAATAAGACTTGCAATAATAAGTTCCTTTACTGCATTAGCATTCGCTCCTGGCGTATTAAATACTACAATCCCTTTTTCTGTACATCGCTCGACAGGAATATTATTTACACCTGCACCAGCTCTCGCAATCGCCTTTAAGTCTTTTGAAAATTCTTCTTGATGTAAAGAATAACTGCGAAGTAAAATACCGTCTGGGTGATCCATTCTCTCCCCTACTTCATAGCGCTCTCCGCTAAGTACTTGCAAACCTTTTTCTGCAATTTGATTTAACGTTTGAACACGAAACATATCCCCATCTCCCTATCTATTCTCAAGCTCAAATTCCTTCATATAATTTACTAATTGCTGTACGCCTTCTGCTGGCATCGCATTGTAAATACTAGCGCGCATACCACCGACTGATCGATGTCCTTTTAGCGTAACAAAACCACGCTCTTTCGCTTTTTGTAGAAACTCACTGTTCAGCTCTTCTGACGGCGTTGTAAACGGAATGTTCATAAGTGATCGATACGTAGGATCAACCGGTGAAGTAAACAATTTTGATTCATCTAAGAAATTGTAAAGTAGTGAAGATTTCATTTTATTTTGTTCTTCAATCGCAGATACCCCGCCTTGCTCTTTCAGCCACTCTAATACAAGTTTCGTTACGTAAATACTAAAGGACGGCGGTGTATTGTATAAGGAGTTATTTTTACTGTAAGTTTCATAGTTTAACATCGTAGGACAAGAGCGATCTGCTCCCCCAATTAAATCTCTTTTTATAATTGCAATCGTTAAGCCTGCTGGCCCTAAATTCTTTTGCGCTCCCGCATATATAAGACCAAACTTCGAAACATCATATCGTTCTGATAAAATATTTGAGGACATATCCGCAACAAGCGGTACTTTATCTACATGTGGAACTTCCACATATTTCGTTCCTTCAATTGTATTGTTCGTTGTAATATGTACATAATCTAGTTTTTCATCGCCTAGTAAACCATCCAGTCTAGGAATTGTAGTAAACTTCTCATTTTCAGAAGAAGCAATCACTTGTACTTCTCCTACTTTTTCAGCTTCTTGCATCGCCTTTTTAGACCATGAGCCAGTCAATATATATCCTGCTTTTTTATACGTATTCATTACATTCAGCGGTATCATAGAAAATTGTAATGACGCACCGCCTTGTAAAAACAATACTTCATACTCATCAGGAATGTTCATTAATTCACGAAGCAAGCTACCCGCTTCATCTATAATACTTTGAAAATAAGAAGATCGATGACTCATTTCCATAATAGACATGCCTGTCCCGTTATAATTTACAAGCTCCTTTTGCACTTTCTCTAAAACTGGCAAAGGGAGTATTGATGGTCCTGCTGAAAAATTATACACTCTTTCCATCACCCAGATGACCTCCCTATTTCTCATTTTAATATTTTTTAAACTTTCTGAATTATAACCCACAATACAAGACACGGTCAATTTCTTTTCTAGTATTACGGCGCAAGAAGCAATGGAATCGCTTGCATGTGTAAACTTTTTTTATAAACATATAAAAAAGTGTTAAGTACATAATCGTACTTAACACTCTAGTAATAAAGTATAATTGCTAATTGTCCGTAAAGAACCGATCAAAAATTTGATAAATAGCAGAAAGACCAATGAGCCAATAAATAGTGTCCACAAGCGCCGGCATAGAACCAAACCATTTCTCAACTACATTGTAATCTAACGCCACAAATAACCAATTCAAACCGCCAAGAATCACCAAAATTACTGTAAGGTAAGACAAAAATTTCATGATGATTGCCCCCTAGGTGATAAGATGGTGAAAGGCCTTTCACTAGAAATATATGTAGTGAACCTCAAAACTTGCCTATTTTATAAAAATTATTTTCGGTACCAGCCATTAATAACTGCTGCCGTTTCTTGACTATGTATTTGATACGCATGCGTACTATTATTAGATCCAATAAACCAAATTGAAAAGCCTTTAAAATATGGCTTCGGTTCTAATACGTCACGGTAAGCGCGCCATCCGTTTAATTGTACGTCTTTTGAAAACACATTAGAAACATCTGGATTCCACGGATTTTGTAAGCCTAGTTCACGCGCCGGAACGTTAAATCCGCCAAAGTAAACTGGCTTTCCTGTTGCTTTATGTAATTGTTCTAGTTGTTGAACAACATTTTGTCCACGGTTATATACTGTCGTCGCAAATAAACTTTGCTTCACTTCTTCATATGATGGATTTCTTTTTCCTGAAACTTCAAACCAACTATCGATACTAACAATGTCTACCTTCTTTAAATACGGACGATTTATTTTCTCAACAAACTTCGCTTCATATGAAGGATCCCAGCTTGCTGTTAACCACCAGTTCATTTGATACAAAACATTTCCTTTATACTGATTACGAACAAAATCAATTGTATCGCTCCAGTATCCTTCTGCATATTCCATATTCACGAAATTAGAAGCAATCTTTAGTCCATACACATTGTATTTACTTGTAATAGAATTAAAAATATCTTGTAGAATAACCGTCTTCCAATTCCAGAAGAAATCATTAATATTACTTGGATTCCATTCCGTTTCCCCAACATTTCCTTGCTGAATATATGGGAACGGCTCCACTATAACTTGAATATTACGCTTTAATAATTCTTGAATTAAAATAATAGCCTGTTGCTTTTGCGCTTGATTAATTACCATATTCGTAGAAGTCACATTCGGAATATCTACCTGAATCGGTACATTTACTGTATTTAAATTTAAGCGCTCTACATCAGCTAACACTTTCGCTACATTTCCAACTTCCCATACCGTTACATTTCCTGATTTGATTTTTCCAGATTGAACAGTATTTACATCTGCCTGTACATTTCCTTGAAAACAAAAAGAAAATAGCATAATAAACACTCCTAAAAAACTTATTAAACTCTTATTTTTCTTCACAACTTTCCCCCTATAATTTTTGGCTTTCCTGATTATTTTATACAACATTTCATATATATTCCACAAAAAATCCAATAAATTTTTATTAATAAAAATGCTATTCATCCTTTATTCACAGCTTATTCATACTAACCTTCTAAAAATAGTGAGATAAATAAAAAAGGAACGGATTTCCGCTCCTTTTTTATCTTTTTACGATTGAAGTTATTGAATTACTGTTAATTACTTAAGTTAATAAGCATGTATAGAGAATCATTTTAACTTTAATTACAATTACTACAATGGTGATCTCTTATTTGCATTTCAAAATTAGCCATGGATACCATAATACCTCTTCTGCTTTGATTTTTTTTTCATCAATTAAATAAATGATTTCTTTTGCATCATCATAGTTCCCTATAAGAGATAAACCATTCAATTTTTTATTGAATCTATTAAAATCTTCCTGTAATCCATTGTGAATAAATGAATAAAAAGAGTTGTTAGAGTAACCACATATATCAAAACCTAAAATTTCATATTTCTTGACACTGAAAGGTAATGAACTTTCCAAAAAATTGTATATAGAAACCTCAAAATTATTTTCTTCTGATTCATTTAATAGAAAATCTGTCCTGTACTCTTCCGAAAGATTTAAACTGATAATTTCTAAATTTTCTATTCCCCTTAAATAGTTTTGTTGAAAGAATCTTGCATCTTCTAAGAACTTAAAAACATTGGGCCATGAAAACTTTTTTTCTTGTATTAATGTATCTAAAAAAGATTGCGCTTTTTCATGTTCCTCTCTACTAATCCTTAATCTTGATTTTATTATACTGGAATTAGATTCATTTTTATGTGTGTTACACCAAGGAAAAAACCAATAATCTGGGAATGTGGGGCGTACTTCATTACTTATTGTTAAAATGGTTTCGGGAAGCCCTTCAATAATACAATTTTTATAAATAAGATCCTTTTCATATGAAATTATTATAAATCCAGCATTATAATAATTCATCATTTTATCCCCCCTTCACTCAGCCTTACTATTTAGTGATTGATTATAACTATCTACCTTTTCTATACCCTTTTGGATATTCTTCTTAGTTATTGGATTTCTATTTCTTTTAATTCATCTGGAATATACCTTATTTCGCGATCATTGATTTTACTCATTCCTCTCTCGTCCAATCTGATATGGTTTCACCTTATTTTTTCTTATTTGAACCAAAGATATAGAAGATATCAAATCGAATCATAGCATACGTCTTTGCAGTTTTACGAATTGAACCTTATGAAAACCCATCCTAGTATGAAAGCTAATAAAAACCAAGTAAAGCATCCAATCAATAAAAAAAGGACTAGATAATAAATCCTAGCCCTTTTTATTATACATTAAATTAGTGTATCAACCACCGTGATCTCCAATCGAAAGACCTTGAATCACTTCGTAAGATTGTGGAGTCTTTGCTGTATTCGTCACACCTATAGTCAAGGTTATAGCGGTGACAATTCCCATTAAACTCAATACTATTTTTTTCATTTTAAAGCCCCTTCCTCAAAAAATTTTCGTTTTGCTTGCAACCCTAAATGGAAATACTTACTCGCCGCATGATGATTCTTTTCATCATAAAATTTTGTTCCCAGCGTCTCATAAGACTCCTGAACATCTTCATATAATCCTTCTCTTTCGAAGTAATCAATTCCTTCTAGCACTACTGTTTCGAGTATTTGAGCAGGTGAAGCATTGTTGAGCTCTTGTAAAATGAGATATCGATGTATGAACTCTTCTTGATTTAGTTTCTTACTAAGATTTAAACCGTTCTTAATGAGTTCTGCTGCGACATCTCGCTCTTCCAGTTTGTAATGTTCCAATGCCTTTGCATACATCGCCTTGTAATGGTTTGGAGACTTTTCAATGACTTCAGATAAATAACGAATTGCTAAAGATGATAGGTTTTGTTTAGAATACATCCACCCCAAATTATGGCGCACCATAATAATAAACTTATCTTCTCCGACTTTTTGGAACTTGTCCATTGCAGCCGCAAAATGTTCCTCCGCCAATGACCACTCTTTTAAGTTTATACAAGCTAATCCCAACAAGTTCTCACAAAAGCCAACATTACGCTCATAATCATCATGGGCTAAAAACATTTCTTTTGCCTTTGTTGTGTACTGAAAAGAGACTAGCGAGTCACAAATATCAAAATGGAATGCACCCAACTTATAATAAAATTCAGCTTTCTCAACGTCATCATTGATAAGCTCTAATAACTTTTCGGCTTGATCAAAGTGTTCTTTTGCAACCTTATAACTACCAGTTCCACTAGCATGGATAGCTTTAAAGAAATGATAATAATAAGTTAAAGTGTTGTTAGAAGGAATCTCAAAAGATTCTACTTTATCAAAACTACTTGTAGAAACACCTAAGTTATCAATTACATATTGATGACGAAAGTCTAATAATGAGTAGTATAGTAATAAGTCTTGATCTTCTATGTTTTGAATTTTATCATTAATTTCTTCTTTTAAACGATGCGCGTTACTTATGCGCCGCGCACGAATTTCCACATACCAATCATTTAATAAGCCTAGAATCTGTTCGTTTCCTTTGATTGCAATATTCATAATCTACCCCCTCATTACCAATTATCATATAGTCTTTTAATAATATAATAACAGAATTTGTAATTTTATAGGTGTGTTTTTAAATATATATCAACAAAATTCAGAATATTAAATCTTTTAAGAGCTATGGTGAAACAAGAATCTCATTGAATTTTATTCTCTAAAATACAAAATCCTACCATCACCTCAAATGATAGTAGGATTTTAAAATTATTTAAAGACTGGTTTATATTCTAATTTATAAGTTTTCATCAGTAGAAATATTATCACTTCGGCTCTAAATTTAACACTTTTCCCTCTATCCCCTCCGTATTCAATGTAGTCGTATGATACGTTCCGTTTACCCAATCATCTATTTGATCATGATACCAATTACTTCTAAAATGTCCTGATTGTCCTGGCCCTACAATATGATAACCGTTTGACATATCTTTCGTATCAATGACGAATCGCCAAGAAGCTCCGTGATTGACGATACCGTTATCGCCGTAGCTCGCTGCTTGAACGGTAACTTGGCTTCCACCAATTGGAACTGGTTTTTCGCGATTAAATGCAAGTAATGCTAACATACTAGATGATTTGGAGATTGGATGTGTAAAAGCAAGTTGATGGTAATCGCCCCACTTCCACTCCGTAACATCTGGTCCATACTCCTTCTGTAATTTCTTCATTACATTCTCGTACGATGTATGCACAACTTTTGTGAAGCCTCCGTACTTCGTAAACCAAGTGGTATTTTCTCCCGCTACTTCTTTTCGAATCAATTCATCAACAACTTGTGACTTCCCTTCAAATAACTCCATCACATCTTTCGGTATTTCTTTTGAAAATAACGTATTTGAAATCTCTTTCATTAACAAATGGAATAGTAATGGTGCCGATTCATCTTTACTATCGTAAAAATTCCACTTCGTTAATTGTTTTACGCCCTCTTTCTCTACTTCATTTAAAGATGTTTTATTTAACTCTTTTAAAAATATAGGAACAAACTCTTTCCCATATAAATTTTTTTGATCCATCTGTAACTCTTCTAAATCTTTTACCGTATACTTTTCCTTCTCTTGTAAAAACTCTTGAATACGCATTTGCCTATATGGCTGTGCCCACGTATTACTAATATGGTACGGATAATGATCATCCACAATTTTATTATTCGCAGTAGAAATAAACCCTTGTTTTGGATTGATTACTTTTGGAAGTTGATCATATGGGATATACCCTTCCCATTCATATTCATCTGTCCATCCTGGCACTGGTAGACTACCATCACCTTTTTTACGCACTGGTATATTTCCATTTGCTTTATAAGCAATTGTGCCGTCGTTTGATGCAAATACAAAGTTTTGAGTTGGTGTATGAAAATCTTGAAGAGCTGTTTCAAACTCATTCCAGTCTTTCGCCTTATTCATATTTAATACAGCCTTTAATTCAGCGGAAGGTTCCAAAGCAGTCCACTTTAAAGCAAATACTGTTTTCGTTTTCTCTTTCCCTTTATCCGCAAACTCTGAAATGACTGGACCGTGCCTCGTAACCGTAACATTATACGGTATTGTCTTTCCGCCTTTTACTTTAATAGATTCATCCAGAACAGTCGCTTTTTCCCATTTATCGTTATATAGAAATTCGTTTTCATTATTAGGATTTCGCTTTTCAATATATAAATCTTGTACATCAGGACCGGTATTCGTAACGCCCCATGCTATTTTGTCATTGTGCCCTAATATAACACCTGGTACGCCAGCGAAAATAACGCCACTCACATTCAAATCTTTCGTTTCAAGTTTTGATTGATACCAAATAGAAGGCGTGGCAAGAGATAAATGAGGATCATCCGCTAACATCGGCTTACCAGACGCACTCTTCTCACCGCTTATGACCCAGTTATTACTACCATTAAACTCTGGTGGAATAATCGTTTTTGCAAAACTTTGTGCTACGTCTACATTTGTATTTTTTAGTTCAGCTAGTAATCTAGGCGCATCTTTCGGATATGTAGGAAATAACTCATTTGCTTGCTCTTTCGGCAAATTTTTCAGCGCCCAATATCGAAACGCTTGTCCATGCCAATGTCCGCCTAAGTCAAACGCCATATACTTTCCAATCGTTAATGTATCAACAATGGACCATTCAGCAGGTTCATAGCCTAATATAGTAAACTCAACTGGCAATTTCTTTTCCTCTTTTGCCTCGCGTATAAAGGCATTCACCCCATCAGCAAATGACTGCAGAGCATATTTCGCTTCTCCATCATATTGATTAACAGACGCTTCGGCTGCTCGCCGTAAACCGAGCGTTCGAAACAACTTATCTCGATCAATAGCTGCTTCCCCTACAACCTCACTTAACATACCAGAAGCTTGCCTTCTACTTAAATCCATTTGAAATAACCTATCTTGCGCTTGTACATACCCTTGCGAAAAATATAAATCGTGTGCATTTTCCGCTTTAATATGCGGTACACCTTTACTATCTCGCTTTATCGTAACAGCACGTTGTAAATCCTCTAGCTTTATCGTTCCATCTATCTTTGGCACAGATTTAAGCGTATATATGTTCAAAAAAATCGCTGTACATATAACCAACAAAAGGACGATACTACTAGACCAAATAAAAATTCTCTTACCACGAGTTCGTTTCTTTTTTATAACAACTTCCATATAACCCCCTCCTTCCTCAAACTATTCGCTTCTATTTTGAAAGAACCTTTTAGAAAAGTTGAAAAACCCCTTCATTTTCCTACAAATGAAGGGGGAATTTTTATCGTTTGTTACGCCAGCTTTCATTATGACCAAGATTTGAATCGGTCGCTAATTGTACATCATATAATATTTCACTAAAGAAATACTTATCTACTTTTTTTGGCACAATGCGTCTTTCATCATCAATTTCATCGTATTCATATGAACCACGATTCACTGTAGCTGCTTTATAAAATTCAATGTCATACACACATATATCTTCTTCGTCTTCATAGCCAATTGGTGCTCCGCTAAATGACAGTTGTGCCCCTAATCCAGTGCGAGTATCTTCTTTATAAAACGTATAATACACACCGCCATCTTGAACTGATCCGCGAATCCATCCAAGTTTCGTCATCTTACCGAATAACGAGCGACCATTTAATAAAATACCACCAAATCTCTCAACAGTAACCTTATCATCTTCCTCTACTACAAACACAGGACGTTCAATTTGTAGAAATGGCTGGACAATTTTCGAATGTTCCAGTTGCTCTTTCCACATTTCCTTTTCCGTTTCGGATAATTCTAACGGATGAATGAAACCAATCACGGTTCCAGACGAAAATTCATGATTCTCTCCTATCATTGAATAAAACGTACCATCCTCCGCATAACGGAACATTTTCAGTAACTTCCCTTCTGTATATTCACCCCAAATAAGTGAAGTTACAAATTGCTTCATAATTGGATTCTCTAGAAATACCGACTTCCAGGAGTCATATGACCAATAGCGCTTTCTTGATAGAGCAGCTTCCAACCGTTGTTTCTGCATGGAAAGAGCACTTCGAAGCTCTTTCTTTAAAGTAGATAACTCTTTCTTAGCTAATTCAGCTTTTTCTATATCATCTTTTGCATTCGGCTTTGGAAGCGACTTCATACGTTTCCCTTCTTCTGTCTCTAATTCAATTTTTGACTCTGCAGTTAATATGGCCGTAAAACATCTATTCCCAAAATCAATTTCCTTCTCACCACGTATATTGAAACCAAGATTTGGTACTAGTTGATCTTCCAGCTCTTCTTCCGTTATACCACGCGTTTTTGCAGCGAGACTTAGTGCTTCTTTTGCTGCATTACGCACTTGTTTATGTTTATATTTAAAGGCCATTGTATGAATAGACATAAGTGCAAGCTTAGATGAGGACAAGCCTAAAGCCCGAACAGCATCAGCTGCAATTTTCCCTCGCATATCGAGCACCCATTCATCGATTTGCTTTTTCAGTATGCCGACCATTTTGTCATCACTATATATTCCATATAACGAAAGAATACCGCGTTTCTTCACATCTGCATCTTGAGAAATCCATGTTTGATATATTTCTTGCACACATTCTTTCAAGTCCTGTTCATTTAAAGTACTCCCCATCGCTTCAGCTGCCTCTTTCTTCTCGATAATAGAATCTGAAATGTACTGCTGCAAATAAGCTAATGGAATTGTAGCATCGACAATTTCATTAGAATGACGAAGACGGATTTGTGGTTCATCCCCAATCAATTGCATAAGTGAATTTCTTTTTTGTTCCGTTACGATACGTCCACAAAGTTCTTCTATACTTTCTGAGTTTCTCTCCGTTTCAAGTAACGGAGCAAACTTCTCAACAAAAGAGGCATTCTTCTTATCTTGCAAAGCTTCCTGTACAAGTTCTGTATATTTTTCAATCTTATACTCTATAAGCAGTTTCATCACATTTTCACGGACAATTTTCTTTTTATTATGAAGTTCCAGCGCTACATCCTCTGCAGCTTCTACATCTCTTGAAAGAAGTTTAACTACAGACTCACGCATTTTTTTAGATGAATCCCCTAAAGTTTTAATTAAAATGGGACGCATTTTAATCATGTTATCCTTTGCTAACTCTTCTAAAATATATGCTTTGGCAACAGCAGAATACTCATCAAACCGTTCAATTATATACGCTTGTTCTTTTACAATGACATGAACAAGCGCTTCCTTCGCCTCATTTCTTTCTTCACTGTAGCATGCAGCTTGTTCAACTGCATAGGCAATCAGCTTTTCCTTACTTAGCCCATACGAAAGAAGTTCTTCTAATACTTGTTTCGGTTCTATCCCTCTGACAGAGCATTCGTAAAGAAGTTCGTATAAATTAACACTATATTCATCTCCGAATTGTAGTGTAAGTACAGCTTCCCTTTTTGCTACATCATCTATATCCCAAAGGAGTGCAACCTCTAACACCGGCATGGCCCAGTACATACTTCTATATTTCGGATTTTTAAGTATGTGCTTCATATCCTCAAGTGACACTTTCCCTAGTAAATAATCACAATATGTATCACGTATTGTAGACAATTTAATTTGCAAAGCAGCAACAAAAAATTCTTCTCGCATTTTCCCTCTATCTAGCTCATGTCCTTTTTCAGCTAACGTTCGCGCGATAATAAGATAATTCATTTTACTTACATATTGCAAAGTGCGTTGAACAAATTCCTGATTTTCTTCCAACATAAAGCAAAGGAATTCATATTCATACGTCTTACAGAAGTCTTCACTATTCAAATTATGTTGCCTCAGGCGGTGCGCAAAAAACCTTTCCTCAGCAATCCAAAACTGTTTACAAAAACTTTGAATTTCTTCATACGTTTTCTTATTTACACTACCTGTTCTTTTGTAGTTTTGAGGCTGGCCAAGAGCATGACACATATAGCGCGTAGCATAATTCATAAACCCCCACACGTTTTTCTTTGCTAATATTTCCACATATCGCCTCGCAACGTTTGAATACTTATGAACATGAAATAACAGTCGCCAAATATAGTCCGGTAAATTTCCACCTAAAAATAATTCCCTATCACTTTCACCTTTTATATATCTTTCAGTTGCTTCAATCTTTTCCTTTTCCCCATTCAAATTCAAAATAAATTCAGCATGTTCTTTTAATCTCTCTTCCAATAAAGAGCTATACGTATGGAACCTCTCATAATCTACTTCAAACATTACGAGAAGTAGTGATAGTTGTTGCTTATTTAGTAAAGTATGTAATTGTCTCTCTATATAGTTCGGATCCTCTTTTGTTAACTCTTTCAGAAAACTATACGCCTCATTCACATAACTAGAGATATTAGTTAAATATTTACATGCAATTACTACAAGTTGATCCAATGGAAGTGCACTTTTTTCTAAATAAACCTTCATATTAGAAAAATCCACATATTTAAACCTTATTATAAGAACATTTAACAACTGCTCCCCTAACAAATAATAGAATAATCGTAAGAAAGCTGGATCTTGCTTATGCACTTTCCTAAAATCATTTATAAACCGCTCAGCAAAATCGCCTCTTCTTTGATCTCGAATTGTCGTTAATTGAATATCTTTCAAAATCTCTTCTTCTTTTGTTTGTAAATATAGCAGTGATAATTGTTCCTGTTCTTCTGTCATATGAATATATTGAAATAACTGAGTTGTATTTGTAGTCAAACTTTGTTCCCCCGCATCTTTTATCCATTATAAAAACATCCTTATTTAATGGCAGTATAGCATAAAACCTACCAAAACGAACATACATTCTACATTAAATTAAAACACACTACTCAAAACACTTCTCCTTCTCTCTAAACTACCCATTACACACTTCTCTCCACCATATTTGCTACACCAATTCCTCAAAATCCCCTTCACATAAGCAAACGTTCGCTTATTCTGTTCAAATGCAATTTTAAGTGCCTCTAATACTCTCTCTCCTGAAACTTTTCGTATCCACTCTTTCAATTCCTTCACGATATATGGGGATAGACTACTTATATGTTGCTCGTAAAACTTATAAACCTCACTATGTGGAGTGCCCTCTTCCACTTCCACATCTTTTATTTCTTCAACAACTTCTTGTAAACTACTAGTATCCTCTTCTTCTGGCATACCAAAATACTGCAATAACAATGGAATCTTCCATTCTTTTTCCAGACATGTACGTAAAAACATATGTATGAATTCTTTATTTTTTACAGTCTTTAACTCACGTAACACACATTTTTCTACATTCGTATTTAAAATTGGATTATAGTGTAGCCAATTTATGATGTATAACTCTTTCGTTTCCGCATCGTATAAAATCTTTCCGTATTCAACAAACCTATTTAATAACTTCTCAACAGTCTCCATATTGTAGCCTGTTTCAAGTTCTGCCACACGCTTCGGTAATACGTAAATTCCACATTGCTTCGTTTTCGTACCAGTTAACAAATATATGTAAAAATAACGCTCCTCTGGCGTTAAATCTAATATGAATTCATCTTGCCAAAAGTTCACTTGCACATTACGGTACACCGCCATATGTTTACCTCCCCCTTGTATTCATAAAAAGGTAGATTTCAATCCTTCAATATACATATAGGAGTGAGGGCTTGGTTTTTGCAGTTGAATTCCAAATTTTTTAACTACTACAACGACGGTTTTATTTTTTCGCGCTTTTTTGTTCTTGTAGTTGTTTTTGTTTTGTTTTTTCTTAGTGATTTATTACTTGGTAGGTGCTTATAAGGGGCTTGGAAGGGGCTTAATAAGGGCTTATATAAAAAGGAGCTGTTCCAAATTCTCATTTTGGATAGCTCCTTTATCATTCTTTCTATTTTTGACTTGCATCTAACATCTTCACTAAAAAGGCAGCTGCTTCACCACGAGTTGCTGTCCCTTTCGGATTAAACTCATTATTTCCAACACCAGTAACTACTTTTAAGCTATATAATCGTTGAACAGGCTGTTTATATGTGATCAAATGTTTATCCCTAAATGGCAATGCAACTAATTCACCTGTAACACCGTTATACTGTAATGCGTTGTCAATCATGATCGATGCTTCTTCACGTGCGATAGATGCGTTAGGATCAAAAATCCCGCCGCCACGACCGTTAATAATTCCCGCACTTGCACTACGTTTAATACCGCTATGAAGGGATGGATGCGCTTTATTAATATCTACAAAGGAATCGACTTTATTAATAGTAAATTTAAATATTTTTTCATTTTAGCTTCTATTACAAATTCCCTTTAACGTTTTCGACAATCTCGTTTATCGTATTTCGATCAAACTTATCACTAATTTCGTATGGCTCACGATCTCCTACTAATTGTACGCCTACGATATGGTCGCGATCCTTACCATATTGCACTTCAATAATCGATCCACGCTCTATTTGTTTCCAAACGAGACTTGCTTCATCTTTATTATCTAAAATAATACAATCCTCAATATTTTCATCAATCCCAATTAACTTGTTATCATCCATATATCCAACCTCGTATTGTTGACGTTCTTTCGCTTTTCCGCTTACTACTATACCTTTGCTTCCATACGAGTAATCCGTATAGTCCTTTTTCTCTGATTGTATCGCTTTCGGTTCTTTTGCTTCAGTTTTTTCAGTATTTCCACACCCCACAATCATACTAATTGGCATAACTACAGTTAATACTACTCTAGTAAATTTCTTTATCATTTATAACCAACCTCACATGTTTAACTTTACATTTATCCTCTTACCAAATAATAACATAATAATACCGAGAAAGAGCCAAAGATACAGTGAAACTTTAATCAGTAGTTTTTCATCCTAAAAATCTAGACTTTCAAAATCACTATCTGCACTATCGACAAATTATAGAAAGTAGACATCCTACTCACATACGATTTAAAATTAGAAAGTATGGAAAACATGATAAAAAATATAGGCTAGTTGTTCGCAATTAAAATGGTTTTTACATGAAGAAAGGAAGTACACAGCTTTGGATTTTAAAACAGTTATGCAAGAGCTTGAAGCCCTAGGCAAGGAACGAACGAAAAAAATATACATATCTAACGGTGCGCACGAGCCAGTTTTCGGCGTAGCTACAGGTGCTATGAAACCAATCGCAAAAAAAATAAAAATAAACCAAGAGTTAGCAGAAGAACTTTATGCCACAGGCAACTACGATGCTATGTATTTTGCAGGCATTATTGCGGACCCGAAAGCTATGAGTGAGTCTGATTTTAATCGATGGATAGACGGAGCGTATTTTTATATGTTGTCTGATTATGTGGTGGCAGTCACTTTATCAGAATCAAATATCGCACAAGATGTTGCTGATAAATGGATTGCAAGTAGGGACGAGCTACAAATGTCTGCAGGCTGGAGTTGCTACTGCTGGCTTTTAGGAAATCGCAAAGACGATGAGTTTTCTGAAAGCAAAATTTCCGATATGCTTGAAATGGTGAAAAAGACAATCCATGATTCGCCAGAACGAACTAAATCCGCTAAACACGGTAGCAATTTCATATGTGCCACTACACGAAAAGGCAGTCGAGATTGCAAAAGAAGTTGGTATAGTTGAAGTAAAACGTGATAATAAAAAAAGCAGTTTGCTAAATGCTGCAGAGAGTATTCAGAAAGAACTTGATAGAGGAAGACTTGATTTCAAGCGTAAATATGTAAGGTGTTAGATGATTAAAAGGGTGTCAATCTAAGTAAGATTGACACCCTTTTTTAATGAGAAAAATGAATGAATTCCCCCTGCACACCTTATCCGTTAAACATTTCTTCATTCAATTTATAAACCCTATCTCTTTTCTCATCACTTTTGACAAAAATAAGCTTTCCTTCTTTAACAAATCCTTCTAATAGTAAGCATACTTCTCCATATGCTTTCGGCTTATTCGTTGTGAATCTTTCATCTGATATTTTTCCAGCTCGTATTAATTGTTCACACAGCTCAAGTGCACTTATTTCTTCAGAATCCATTAATTCCAATATATCTCTTTGCAATGGTGATAAAGGGACTGGTATTTCAGCTACCTCCACCTTTTCTTTCTCGTTTTCTTCTTCAAATAAATCTTCAAATGAAATTTGATTCATTACTTCTTTTCCTTTCTAACGATTGATTTGTATAAAGCGTAGTTATTGTTATGTAGTACGTACCTTAATACATACATGTCAAACTCATGTACATCGTTTCATATAGTATATTTCGATTATACCAAATATACGTTCTGTTTTCTATCGTGGAATGGAAAACAGAACATTTTACTGTATGTACCATTATTAAATAACGCTGAATATTCATTATTCGAATATCACATTTTTAGTTATATCATCAAAGACTCATCCATATTATGTAAATGCATGCATCGTAATGAGTATATTTAATAAAGTTAAATGAAACTGGGGAGACTTGCGCAAATGGGTGAGAAAACAAGCAAAGCTATAAAACCCCCACTGATTAAAGTTTATTTTTCTTGGTGCTCCGCTTCCCATTCACTTAAATACGTTGCATATTCTAATTCATCTGGATCATCATATAACATAGAAATAAACTCTAATTTATTTCCATCACAATCTAGAAAATATACGCTTGCAGCTGGCATCCACCTTTGGACAATTGGCTCTTCATTTCCTTTCCCCTGACTCCCTACTACCTCTATTCCACGTTTTTCTAACCACAATTTAGAATTCTTTAAAAACGCTACATCTACACGAAAGGCGAAGTGTTTCGTCTCAAAATCTTCATTACTATGTACTTCCCATAATCCAAGCATTTGTTCTTTATTTTCTCCTACCCATAAGAAAGCAACCCGCCTTTTCGATAGTTTTTTTGCTAATATTAAACCTAACTTATTTTGATAGAAATCTATCGCCTTTTCTAAATTTCTTACATGTAAATGCGTTTCATATATGCTTTGTATCATTATGATTCCTCTCCCCCTACATTCCAATTTTTTGAAAACATTTTGTTTTTATCATACAAATAAATACATTTGAAATCATCCTACTTTTGTATAATTTCCCCTTACTACAAAGGTATATATCTAGCATTATCATTTATATCCCAACACCAAATTTCAATCAAAAACACATTTACATTCTAGTAAATACATTCTTAAATTTTTATAATGTAATAAGAGTGACATCTTAACAATAGAGGAGGAACCATTCTGGATAAAACCAAAGTTATGGCTTATTTTAGTATAACGGGTGATATATTCCCTGTTGAAGCAATTACCGACGCCCTAAATATCGAACCTACAAGAACTTATAAAAAAGGTGATATTGTCGCAAGACGTGATAATCCAAATCTTGTATCCACAAAAAAACTATATAGAAAAGAGACGGATTGGAATTTAAGCACTGGCTATCAAGAATCATACGATATAAATAATCAGTTGCATGTTATTCTAAAATCACTTGAAGAGAAAACAGAACCATTAAAACAGCTTAAGAAAAAATATGATTTAGAATTTCTATTTATGGTAGTCATTCAAATTGAGAATAACGAATCACCCGCAATGTATTTACAAAAAGATATACTTGATTTCGCTAGTTCGATTCAAGCAGAAATTCATTTTGATCTATATATTTACTAAAAATAAAAACGCTATTGATGTTAGAATCAATAGCGTTTTTTTATGTGACTAGATGTGTGAATTATTTTGTGAGAACAAAGCAGATTCATTTTTATGTAACTTTTTTCACTTTGATTTCCCCGTCTATCTTCACTTCATAAAAGGTTGGCTCTTCCATACGACGAGATGGCGTCCATACGTGATAAACAGTCTGTATTTCACGCTTTCTTCAACGAAAACAGAATATAAATTTTTTCAATTTCATGCGATTCTTCTAAAATCCATGAGGTTTGAGCTAAAAGCTTCTGTAATCCTTCCAATCCAAGATATCTAATTTGCACGCCAATAAACTCTGTAAACCCAAGGTATCCTGGATTAACATATGCTCGGTCGAAAATTAACGAACCCGTCACCCTGGCATCCGCTGGGGAATTTTCAAAGAAACGGTCTAAATTCTCAATAATATCCGAATCCGAACCATACTCAAAAAGCCCCCCCTCCGATGAACAGAGCTGAATCCAACCTGAATGATCCAAGCTCATTTTTAATAATGACTCCGATTGGCTCCAGTTATAATGTATTGTGTTAAGTGTTATATCAAGGCCATAAAAGCGTTCTCCCGGTTGCTTCAAAGCATCGATGCACCGCTTTGCGAAATTAGGGCCGTACGTATCAATATCTAAAATGTTAATTCCAATCTTTCGTCCCTTAAGTAATTCTGGGTCCGATTCCTGAATTAAAATCAAAGTATTGATACTGTCTGCAGCAGCTCCACCAGCAATATTAAAAAAACAAAGGCCACGTTCAGGAAACGCCCTAAGCTGAGGCAACAAAAGTTCCGACTGCTGTCTGCAAAGATCCCTCAGCCTAATCCGAAGTCCCATAAAAGAGGTTTGCTTTACCGCCCACTTGTCCCGGAAGCCTAATTTTATCCCCTTACTTAAATCAGGTCCAAGTTTGTACAGTAACGTACGCATACCGCTAAGATAGGAATCATCAACATTCGACATTTTCACAAAGATGTTCTGAATAAAACCCGGCATCTTTTTTAATGATTCAATGCTCCGTGCTGATTTAAGGCAATTCAAATGATACGCCTGTTCATCAATACTTGCGTTGAACAAGGGATGCGTAATATCCAAAATCGGTAGTTTCATTTCATTCTCAAAAACCGCATAAAGAATTCGCTCATTTTGATTTCCTTCCATATTTTGAACTCCACCTCGCTTGCACGCTGAATTTTGAATTAACAAAAATCCAAAGATAGTGTAACTGCTCTTCCAGGAAGATTTAACGTTACGATTACGCATTTTCTATACAAAAAATATAACTATTTATAGTATGCTTTATGATATTATTATTTTCTTCCAAATGACAAAATTGATGGCGTACGGATTAACCAGCACTCGGCGTATTTACCTATTTCCCTTTGCAAAATTTTAGCTTCTTATAGTTTTAGCTCTATAATCCATGCCCGAACAACTAACTTCATCCTCTCTAGAAAATATCCATTCATTCTATTCAATTCCTAATCTACCTATTCCTTCATTACTCAGTAACAAAACAAGCCACCCAATTCAAATGAATTGGGTGGCTCTATACTATAAAGAGAATTTGCTATTTGTATTACTTCAATTTCCCCTCAAAGACAATCTTTCTACCGCACGGTTCCACTACTGTTTTGCCGTCTTTCTTCACTTCATGAAAGATTGGCTCTTCCATGCGGCGAGACGGTGCATAGCCTTCTTGTTCCATACGTGCTAAGCAGTCTGTAATTGTTTCGTTTTCGAGTACTTCAAATTTCTTTTTATTAGGTTGTTTTGTCATGCCCTAACCTACTTTCTATTTTTCTTGATGCGAATTGATTCTTCATGTAGATCATATATAACATTGCGAGAATTCCTATTATAATCATAACCGCAATAAAAAAGCTTGTATACTGTATTTTTTCTATAAATACGCCTCCTAATACAGGTCCCAGTATACTCCCTAAACTAAAGGCGATTCCAGCTAATATATTACCTGCTGGCAATAAGTGTCTCGGTAATAAATCTGTCATAAATCCAAGTCCTAACGAGAAGCACGATCCAATGACCATACCAGCTAACAACATGCAGGCAAAGACGATCCAGTAATATTGATCAAATACGGCTGCTAGCAAGAAAATGCCCGTACTTATGCTGAACGTCCACGTTAAAATACGGTCCCTTCCGTATTTGTCACTTAATATACCGAGCGGAATTTGTGTAATAATGCCCCCAACTGCAAATGCTGGTAATAAGAAGGATACTTCTGAAACAGACCATCCTTTACGAAGCGCATATACTGGTAAGTTACTGTTTAACATTGCTTCCAGTACGCCATATGCAAGTGGTCCCAGCAGTGCAATCCATCCTAATCCAACAACTTGTTTATAACGAGAAAAGGATGATTCACTCTTCACTTCTCTTTCATCTTGCGCCGGGAATGCATTTTTCGTTGGCAGTAATAACAGCCAACCTATTAAACAAAGTACAGTAGATATAATAAATGGCGTTGCAAGACCGTACTGTACAGTGCTTGCTAAATACGGACCGACGGCAAAACCAATTCCGAAGAATACACCGTATATCGATACTTGTCTCCCAATTTTACTCGGGTCTGATGTTGTCGTAATCCATGTTTGTGTTCCGACATGAAGCATATGATCTCCGACTCCAACTAGAAATCTAAGGATAAACCATACCCAAAACGAAAATGTTTGTGTAAAAAAGAATAATGAAATAATAACGAGAAATCCACCAATAACGATAATTGGCTTCATTCCAAATTTTTGCATCGGTTTTTCAAGAAACGGCGAGATTACTAATATCCCAATATATAGTGCCGTCGCATGAATACCGTTAATACTTGAACTAACCCCTTCTTGTTCAAAAATCATTGCAATGGCCGGTAAGAGCATACCTTGTGACAAACCTGAAATTGCTACAATCCCAACCATAATCCAAAAAGTAAAACGCAGTGCCATCCCTTTCCCTCTCCTTCTCACTCTTTCCACTTTTCATTATAAACTGTTTCTGCAAATGCGTGTACGAATATTCGCAATTAAAAAGAAGCTAAAAGAATGAATCTTTTAGCTTCCTATCCTTCCCAAACTTGTGCTTTCACATTGTTATGAAATTGCTTGAAGTACGGATTTTTATAAAATGCAGTTCCATATACGTGTTGCTGTGCGCTAACGATTGGTTGTTGCGGATATTGCATTTGTAACGGAACTACAGCTGGTGAAATCTGCATATACAGCGGAGCTATCATCAATTTTGTATATATATGATGATTATATGGTGAATGCGCAATTAAGAGCGGATGATGCATGGATAATCTCCCCTTTTACATACAATGTTATAGCATATGCAATACCTTTCATTTCGGGGATTATTTCTGTTCTAACCAATCCTCTACATGCTTTATAAATACATCTAAACAATCAATAAACGGTGAATGACCGCAATCTTCTAATAATTGCAATTCAGCATTCGGCAAATGTTTCGCTAACTCCTCACCCACTACTTGCGGTACGACATAATCTCTGTCACCTTGTATGACAAGCGTTGGAGTTTTAATACGATGAATTTGCTTATTTCCCTCTACAACCCCGTTATGTTCATCCGAAATATTAAATGTAATGAGCGCATAATTCACATCTACGAAATTACGTTGCGTTAACATATCGTCTAAATACTTTTCATAACGATCTGGTTCAGGTTGATTATGTGTATATATTAATAGATTCCATACTGTTCGGTAATATAATTTATTCATATTTTTTATCGCATCTAGCACTGGAGCAATTTGTACAGGATCTTGTGCAACCTCTTCCTTCGTCTTTACTAAACTTGATACGATTGGCTGCCCGTTTATATCTTTTTTAAAAATTGGATATCCCTTCATGCCCACCGCTTCTACTAAAATTAACTTTTCGACAAACGTTGGATGATTCGCTGTAAATTGCATCGCAACACCACCGCCCATTGACCAGCCCATTAATGAAAATTTCTCTAGTTTTAATTGATCAATAAATAGTTTTACATCTTCTGCAAAATCTTGTATGGAATCTATCGCTTTATTATATGTTGATTGACCAAATCCTCTTAAATCAAGAGCGTAAATATGGTATTGATCTTGCAGCTTTTCAATGACTAAATCCCAATGTTGTGACGATGTCATGTTTCCGTGAATGAGTACAAGAATTTCTGCATTTTGCCTTCCAACTTCCTGATACGCAATCGTTTCTCCGTTCGATAGTGAAACAAACTCCATTGTTGCAGGCTTAATCATCACAAGTTCCCCCATTCTTTTTAATAGAAAGAAAATTCTTTACTTAATTAAAGAATAACATGCAGAATGTATGTTCTCAACAAAAAAGCGATACGAAATTTTTACATAAATCAACATGTCTATTACTAGACAATTATAATAAAAAAGTATATAGTTAGCTAGGTAACTAATTTGAAAGGATCAACATACATGGACGAAAAACAACATTTTTTTCACATTGTCAGCCAGACTTCTCGCAAGTTTACGAAGAAATTTAATGAACGCGTATCTCCCACTGGGTTATTTAGTGCGCAATGGGCTGTAATTTTCCGTATTAATCAAACTGGTTCTTGTACGCAAACAGAATTATGTCAGTATTTAAATGTTGAATCACCAACGATGACTCGTACGTTAACACGTATGGAAACGATGGGATGGATTATTCGTACTGAAGGAAAAGATCGCCGTGAGAAGCTCATTTCTTTATCAGAAACAGCGATAAAGATGATTCCAATATGGCAAGAAGAAGTTGATACTTTCGAAGAAAAAACGCTAGAAGGTATTAACGAAGATGATTTACATCAAGCATTTCAAGTGTTACAACAAATTATTAAAAACTTAGATTAAATTGGAGGGATGACGATGCAAAGTGAGAAACTTTGGACGAAGGATTTCCTCGGAACTTGTTTTAGTAGTCTATTTCTCTTCTTAACATTTTATATGCTTATGACTACTTTACCCGTCTATGTAATAGACGGCCTAAAAGGAAAACCTGAGGAAATTGGTTTAGTTGCAACTGTATTTCTTATTTCATCTGTATTATGTCGACCATTTACAGGAAAATGGCTCGATGATTTAGGAAGAAAGAAAATATTATTTATTTCACTTTCTTTATTTTTAGCTGCTACTGTTATGTATTTCGGTGCGCAAAGTTTATTTTTATTACTTGCACTTCGCTTCTTACATGGTATTGGGTTTGGGATGGCAACAACTGCAACTGGTACGATTGTCACAGATGTTGCGCCAGCTCATAGACGCGGCGAAGCACTTGCCTATTTCGGCGTATTTATGAGTTTGCCGATGGTAATTGGTCCTTTTTTAGGTTTAACAATTATTTCTCATTTTTCATTCACTGTACTATTTATCGTTTGTTCCATATTTTCATTGCTTGCATTTTTATTAGGACTACTTGTAAATATTCCGCATGAAGCACCTGTAAGCAAACAAAAACGAGAAAAAATGAAATGGAAAGACTTACTTGAACCATCTTCTATTCCAATCGCTCTTACAGGATTTGTTTTAGCCTTTTCTTATAGTGGCATTTTATCCTTTATTCCTATTTATGCAAAAGAGCTCGGTTTAGCTGACATTGCAAGTTACTTCTTTATTTTATATGCACTTGTTGTTGTCATTTCTCGTCCATTTACAGGTAAGATTTTTGATCGCTTCGGTGAAAATGTACTTGTTTATCCAGCTATTATTATTTTCACAATTGGGATGTTCATTTTAAGCCAAGCACAAACTTCATTTTGGTTCCTTGGCGCAGGTATGTTAATCGGTTTAGGTTACGGAACATTAATTCCTAGCTTCCAAACGATTGCGATTTCTGCAGCTCCAAACCATAGACGTGGTTCTGCGACAGCTACGTACTTCTCATTCTTTGATAGTGGTATTGGCTTTGGTTCTTTCATTTTAGGTATCGTCGCAGCGAAATCAAGTTACCATAATATGTATTTCATCGCAGCCATTATCGTTGCGTTCACTTTACTTCTTTATTATGGATTACACGGACGAAAACAAAAGTTCAAGAAACAACATACAGACGGAAAAGTTTCCGCTTAACATAAATAAGGAAAGTAAACTTCCCCGTTTACTTTCCTTATTTTGTATTTCTTTCAATTGAAGCGTATACTTATAATAGAAAAAACAAGGAGGGACCGATATGAAACTTAAAAAATCTCCCCTACTCTTACTCATAATCACATTTATATTTGTAATTACAGGGCTCGGTTTTACATACTTCAAACATAATAAAACGACTCCATCGAAAAATAACGTGACGAAGAAAAATTGGATAGATGACCCGTACTTACGTTGGTCGTATACACATATGAAAGAATTCACTTTAATTAACGAGGTGAAAAATAACCCGGATCACGTTTTTCACTTCTCTACCGCATTGCAAAACTTAGACGATTTTGCTGTGGACCGTAGATTTGGAAATACAACTCCTCTAAAAAAACTTTTAGATGATAACAAAACGGATGCTTTCGTCGTTGTACATAATGGACAACTTGTATATGAACGATATTTCAATGGATATAACGAGAGCGAACCTCATGGTATGGCGTCATTAGCAAAAGTATTTACCGGGGCAATTATACAATCTCTCGCTGAAGAAAACCGTATTGACTTAGAAAAAACAGCTGACACATATATAAAAGAATTAAAAAATACACCGTTTGGTAAAGCCTCGCTTCAGCAATTATTGGATATGCAAGTTTCTATAGAATATCCTACTCACGGATATGAACATCCAGCATTAGAAAATCAAGATGCACAACTATATTTAGCGAGCAATATTTTACCTCGAGGTAAAAATTACGACGGCCCGATGAAAATTTATGATATGTTACGAGAAGCAGAAGAAACTGCACCGCCTGGTTCTGATTTTTCTTACGATAACGGATCAGCAGAAACACTCGCTTGGGTGATTCGAACAATCACTGGTAAATCATTAGCTGAAAATGTTAGTGAGCGTATTTGGTCTCAAATTGGTATGGAAGAAAACGCGTATTACGTAACAGATGAAACAAAAGTTGAACAAGCTAGTGCTGGTTTAAATGCAACTGCTAGAGATATGGCTAGATTTGGGCAATTACTATTAAACAACGGGGAATATAACGGAAAACAAATTCTCCCTTCTTCTATTACTGAAGATATAAAAAATGTCCAAGAAGGTGAACTTGCAGTTGGCCCTGGCGCTTCCATTTCTTATCATAATCAATGGTGGATTCCGCACAATGAACAAGGTGCTTTCGAAGTGTTAGGTAGTTACGGACAAACACTTTACATCGATCCGAAAGCGAATATGGTAATTGTCCACTTCTCTTCTAATGCTACGCCAAGTAATGAAATCCATTCCGTTTACTCCAATATGTATATTGATATTGCACATCATTTAGAGAAGCTTCCACAGTAGTGGAAGCTTTTTCTTATTGCTTTTTTATTTTATTCTAGTAACGTACTAACCTTCATATCGAAAATTATTTTGAATTCTGCTGTATGGTTAGTGAAAAAACTAATTTTGAATCTGAAATGCTGTAGCATCTAGAATTCGAATGTGCTTAAAGATCCTGTCTTTCCATGAATTCTTTTCTCATGTTAGTCTCATACGAACCACACTCTCTCCACACACTTTTTAAAAAGAAGCATGGGTAAACTAATAAATATAAATTAGGTATCCACCAAGACATATCAAAATCTAAACGGATTGTCCAAAATGCTAGCGCTTGTAATCCTGAACAAAAAGTTAAAATTAATGATAAGAACGCAAAGTGACTCCAAATATGTTTTTGTTTAGAATGTAAATACAAACTTAGAAATCCCGTTAACGAGATTAACAAATCCAAGGGTAAAAAAGACCAGTTCCATGCTACTAAAATAGGATCTTGGTAATCTTTAAACAAATATTCTTGCGGAATCATATGAAAAATTGTTATGAGCCAATATACAACAAACCCAAGATCAGTAATAAGGAAAAAATACTTTAATCGATTCAATGTATACGTTCCTCCACCATTTCTTTTTTCTTCGCTTCATGTGCCGTACTATTAAAATTTAATATTACGACTCCAACTAAAATAAAAAGAATTGCTAGTATCTTAATTATATTGATACTTTCTCCAAAATAAATAAAACCAATTGTTGTAATCGTTACAATTCCCATACCTGACCATACCGCATATGCAACGGACATTTCCATCCCCTTTAATGCAAATGACAGAAATGCAAAACTTACTACATAAAATACAAAAATAAGAATGCTTGGTACAAGTTTCGTTAATCCATCAGATAGTTTCATTGCAGTTGTACCTGCTACCTCAAATAAAATTGCGAAGCATAAATAAATCCACTGCATTATTCTCCCACCTTCTATTTCGGATTAGAAATTCCGTATAGTAACATATCCATAATCGATTCAAGCATACTTCCCAATGTATAATCACTCTTTTCAATAAACATAGGATCATATATGCGATTCAGTGCCCCCAAGTATACTTCAATAAAAAACGGAATTTGAATTTTTCTTATGCTTCCTTCTCTCATTCCCTCTTCTATTAAACTAATTACAGTAGACCACCCTTCACGTAAAAACTGATCTAATTTTAACCATTGGTAATAATGATGTTTTTTTAGTTCTACTAATAAACGTGCATCCATGAATGTAAATTGTTGTGGAATACAAATTAAAATGAGCCTTATTTTTTCAACTGTTTGTAACGTATCATCTTCAGCGATATTTTTTTCCTTTTCTTGAATACTTTCTATTACATTACAAATAACTTCATCTACTATTTCATCTTTTGAAGAAAAGTGCTCATAGATTGTCCTCTTACTAACAGCTAATTGTTTTGCTAAATCACTAATTGTAAATGTAAACCCCTTCGTTTGAATTTGATGAATTGTTTCTGTTACTATTCTTTGCTTCATAATCCGCCTCCCGAACCCTTGGTACCAATTTGTTTTTTTTAGTACCATTTCATTTTACAATATTTAACACAATCTATCCAACTAATTTTTATAATTTTCTAACGTTTAACTTAAAATAAGTTAAACGTTAGAGAGATGAGGAGCATTCTTGCATATTCAACAATCCAGTGAATAATTGGATAACACTCATACATGAAGCTTTAAATAAAGTTAAATGCAGCTCTATAAGGCTATGTTGGTATATGTTCTTTTTTAGCTTGATGGGGAGAAACCCCGATCTACTTTCACCTAAGTAAAAAAGCACCCTATAAACCGGGCGCTTTTCTCCAACCTAATGACTAATAGTAGCAGTTGGATATAATGTTGTTCCTCCAATTGAAACCTTTATTTCATTTGTTAATGGAACATTTTGTTCATTAATAATGGTTCTCCACCATTCCCATGCAAGACCTGTACATTCTCTTGCTACAATTTTTATATTTTTTGAATTTGGTGGAAGAGGGATTACCGTAGAGTAATGAGCTGTTTTGTCTTTGCCACTACCTTCCCATGTTTTATGTGTTAATACTTCTTTTCCATTTTGATCAAATGTGAATTCATCCCAAGATACATCAAATTGAGCAACATATGCACCGTAATGATCAAGTGTCATTTTTGCACTTGAATATTCTGTCGTTGTCGTCTCGATATAATCTGTATTGTTATGAACAGCAGCAGTTGCATTATCTTTTAAGAAAGTGCTTGTATATGAAATTGGGTATGCTGGATTTTTAAAACTTAATTCAGCATTATCTTTAATAATATTTCGAATTTCATTGAAATCTTTTGTAACAACCTTGTTATGCTCTTTCGCATCTCCGCCTAATACGACAGCAGTAAAAGTACTTTCTTCAAAAATATCTTTGTACTGTCCACTCGTTTCGACACTGTTATTCTTCAGTAAAGCTTTAAAAGCAGCTTGTACATCTTTACTCTTAGATGTTGTTTCTAATTTTACATAAACCGTTCTACCATAAGCTACATTTGAGACCATAACAGGTGGAGCTGAATTACTTACTCCTTTACGAGTTAGCTCATCAAAAGTAACACTATTATCAAATAGATCGGATGGATTGTTAGGTAGTTCAGCACTTACGGTATAGAATATTTGCTTATATGCCGCCACCATCACTTTTTTCTCTCCATTTGCAACTGCATTAAAATCAATGTTCAGACTGTTATCAAGATATTTCGCATTAACATTAAGAGCACTTGCGATTTGTGATTTACTATACACCATAGATTCTGTATACTGCATTCTTGCAGCTAACGTATGTGTTGCGGAATACTTTTCATTCCAAGTAGATACTAAATCATCTACTGCTCCAGCTACATTACCATATGTCGGATTTTGGACAGTGATTGTATTTTCTTTTCTCATACCAGGTAAGTCTATACTAATATTCAAAGGCTTTCTCTTAGCCACTAATAAACTCGGTTGATTGTCTGCAAAAGCTTTATTGGCAAGTTGTACAGCTCCTGGATACGTGCGATTTGCTACAGAATCAATAATCGAAATATCGACTGGTGACGTTGTAAGTGATTTTTTCTCACGTTCCACTACTACAAATTTACCATTTGAATTGATACTTTCTTTCGGAACAAAACTCTCTACTTTATCACCATTTACAGCTAAAACCTCTTGATTATTATATGTAAGGTTTGCTATACCAGTATCAATGCTACTAGCATTTTTAGCTATATCAGTTGCACGACCGGCTTGTGTTTCTGCGAAAGAAATAGATGAATAATTAAGAGTGCATAGACTAACTAATAAACATGCAAGGAACTTTCTTCTTTTGGTATTTTTCTTAATATTCAGAAAAATCACCCCGTTCTTTTTTTAGTAAGACATGATAGCTAACGAATAAACTTACATAAACGCTTTTAAAAGTTCTTGGACTAAAGGTATTACTCCACCTAAAAATTTTAAAACGGCCATTGCGATTTCCATATTACTTCCTCCTCTTTGCTGTATTAAGATGTTTTGTATATTTATGCTTTCATTATAATAAGCTTTTACATTTGCATCAATTCATTTTTATATGCAATATTTCATATTGAGGAAAAGCAACTTTTTCTGCCAGGGTGATGATGGTACTACTCTTCTTGACAATATTTCAATCTTCATAAAACATCAGAATTTTCTAAATATAAAAGGTTATGAACGAAACAACCTCGAATAATTGTAATACATATACATAAGGAGGTTGATCTATTTTGTTTCGTTCTTTTACTAATGGCTGCGTAGCCTTAGTGCAACGTTTCTTGCCAGAACCGTTTATTTTATCATGTTTATTAACCGTATTTGTTATTTTCTTCGGCATGTTTGCAACGCATCAAACACCTGTGGAAATGATTAATCACTGGGGGAATGGCATTTGGGGACTTCTCGCCTTTTCTATGCAAATGGCACTTGTACTCGTGACAGGATCTGCTTTAGCAAACGCTCCTCTCATTAAAAAATGGTTAACGAAAGCTGCAAGACTACCGAAAACGAATGGACAAGGTATTATTGCCATTTCAATCGTAAGTTTACTAGGGGCGTACATAAACTGGGGCTTTGGTATTGTTGTATCTGTTTTATATGCAAAGGAAGTAGCAAGGCAACTTGAAGGATTAGATTATAGGTTAGCCATTGCCTCTTCTTACTCTGGATTTCTCATTTGGCATGCGGGGCTTTCTGCTTCTATCCCTCTCACGTTAGCAACTGGAGGCGAAACGTTAATGAAAACGACAGCTGGAAGTATTAAAGAAGCGATTCCAATAACAGAAACGTTATTCTCACCATACGCTCTCGTGCCAGTTATTATTTTTCTCGTTACGATGCCTCTCATTAATAAAGCGATGCATCCAGATGAAAAACATACGATAACGGTAGATCCTAGCGTATTCCATGAAGAAGCTGCCGCTCAAGAAGTAGGGAAAAATACGTTCGCTGAGAAAATGGAAAATAGTATCATTATTACACTTTGCGTTGGATTGTTAGGTCTCATTTATATTTTCAATTACTTTTATACGAAAGGCTTTAACCTTACACTTGATATCGTTATTTTTATGTTATTAATTGCTGGACTTATTTTCCACCGTACTCCGATTCAATATATTCGTGCTTTTTCAGATTCTACAAAAAGTGCTTCTGGTATTTTACTTCAGTTTCCATTTTATGCAGGAATTATGGGCATGATGATTGGAGCAAATAGTGAAGGACTTTCACTTGGAGGAGCTATTTCAAATTTCTTTATTAGTATTTCAAACGAAACAACTTTCCCGCTCTTTACTTTTTTAAGTGCTGGCATCGTTAATATTTTCGTTCCATCTGGTGGCGGTCAATGGGCTGTGCAAGCACCCATTATGATTCCAGCTGGTGCTGAACTTGGTGTACCTGCTGCAAAAACAGCAATGGCCATTGCATGGGGCGATGCTTGGACGAATTTAATTCAACCTTTCTGGGCATTACCCGCATTGGCAATAGCTGGTTTAGGCGCTCGTGATATTATGGGATTTTGCGTCGTGAACTTACTATATGCAGGATTTATCATAAGTCTATGTTTCTTATTTATTTAAACGAAAAGCTAGTTTTATACTAGCTTTTTTATATAATAAATCTCTTATTTCCCACGCAATTTATAATCGTTTCCCACTCTACCTCCGTAAGATGTAATGACTCAAATGCAAAAAAATCTCCGCAAATTTTTCCGATCAGGTGTGGATGTTCCCTCAAAAAATTCCACTGTAACACTTTAGGAAGAAAATATGTTTCATATTCTTTACTTCCCATTACTACCTCATCAACTTCTCTTTCACAAATCCCTCTTATTAAATAATCATTTCTTAATTGTTTTTGAATTTGTTCAAACGTTTCGCTACATTTTTTCAATTGAAGTAAACATGTAATATACGTTCGCAAAAGTTCGTTGTCATCCCCGCAACACTTTATAATACGTTCCATTTCATTCATAGTGTACGAACCTTTTCTTCTATTTGTAATAACCACTTTTCCCGCTTCTCTCGTTTACTCGTTTTTACAGATTGAAATACTGACCGTTTTATATCGCGAATGCCGCAAAAACGTAAAACACCT
The DNA here is from genome assembly GCF_051916145.1 of Bacillus cereus group sp. MYBK245-2. Lineage (NCBI taxonomy): Bacteria > Bacillati > Bacillota > Bacilli > Caryophanales > Bacillaceae > Bacillus > Bacillus cereus group sp. MYBK245-2. Next base: position 229,508 of record NZ_JBQAGB010000007.1, read on the forward strand.
CTCTTCATTATAATCCAATCTGCTGATCGATATAGTAATGCGACGTACCATAACGGTGAGTCTAACGTATTAATTACCCATGCCTTCTTACCTTTCAATAAGCCTTTCGGCAGGGCCCCTTCATATTTATAAGCAAATCCAGCTACGAAAATGCGATCAATAAACCCTTTTAAAATAGCTGGCATCCCCCACCACCATATCGGATAGATGAATAGAAGCATATCTGCTTCTTCTACTAATGTTCTGTACCGAGCTGTTTCTTCTTCATTTACTAAATCACGTCTTTTCTTCTCTTCATTAAATACAAGGACGGGATCAAATTGTTCTTTATATAAATCAAGTACTGTAACCGAATGATTAGTTTCTTGCAATCCTTTTTGCACATGCTCTAAAATCGCCGCGTTAAAGCTTGAAGGACTAGGATGGGCGTATACAATTAGTACATTCACTACAAAACAACTCCCTCTATAAGTTAAATTTTCCCCTTCTTTAACATCTTCTCTACAATTTGCACGTTTTTTGAACTTTGTAACAACCGGTTTAATACTATAAGTAACTCTTCTTTTTCTAAACCTTGCAATTTCGATTTAACCGTACTCTCGCCAGCACTTTGAATATCATAAACAACCGCCGCCATATGTTTACAATAATTCTCATATGGACACTCACAACTACTTTCTGAAAAATCATCGAGTTCAATCACTACTGCATAATTCCCTGCATTACCAGTCACAAATGCAAATACTTTATTATTATGTATTTCTACATCTTCTACATGTCCATCTTCATAATATTCATACCCTCTATCAATAATGTGTTTCGGGATATACCTATATAGTTCTTTTATTAAATAAGCGTACATAACAACACCTCTTCCTTTAATTCCCTTTTGACTTCTAGAGCCACTGCATGTTATTCTAATAACTGTCAAATAGCAAGTCTATGTGACAAAAACGACTGACACCTATTCGGCGAAGGTGTCTCTTTTCATTTGCAGCCGATATGAATTGCCTCTTTCAGGCACATTCAATTTTTGACACTACACACTCAACACCATTCCCTGTATCAGGCTGCTTAAGCAGTCTTTTACTCTACATACTTCAAAAAAAAGAGAGCTTAGCTCCCTTTTCTCGCCTTATAAAATACCCCTTTTTCAGCATAGAGATATTCATCAGCTAATGTAATTTTCCCATCCAGTTTCAGTTCATCTAATAATCTTGATAAATAAAATTGATGTAACATCTTTTTCGTGAATTTTCCTTCATGATGCGAAACGATATGTTCTTGAATATCTAACAATGATATTGGCTTATCTTGCTCTATCATATATTCATAAACTGTACTACGCAGTTTGACGTATTTTTCGAGTGTCACAGTACTTCGCAACCCCTTTCTTCTTAATATAAATTTTCGTAATCGGTTTTTTTGCAATAAAAAAACCTCTCCGATAAGAAGAAGTTACGTATATATCTTCGTCTTATCTCCCAGAACAAATTTGTTCTGCTGGAATTAGCACCTGCATCGCGGTTGCTGGGTTTCATCGGGCCAGTCCCTCCACCTCTCTGGATAAGAAAATATTCACTTAATTCTTACTATACGTAATTTCATTTTAATTGTCAAACAAATATAACGAATTATATTTTCTTCTTTACTGCTCATACTATACATATATGAGTATGCAAGGAGGATTATGAAATGCATCAAAATGCTCGCGGATATGTACAAGATTCTTTTCAATCGTTACAAGAAGCAAAACATTGTTTAGAAGAAGCACTACAGACTGTTGAAAAAGATTTTAATCGCGCTCGTATTGAGCAATCTCTTTATGCGATCGAACAAGCTATTCAACGCTGCGATTACACCGTTCACATTTTAGAACAAGAGTGAAAAAACTTCCCATCATAAGGTGGGAAGTTTTTTCAAATGGCATACTTCATAATTATTGCCGTTATAATTAAAAAATATACAGAAAAATGCTCCTTACAATATGTAAGAAGCATGAAAGAGGCAAACGAATATGTAAGTCGCGACCCTACCTTATATGAGTATGCTTTTCTATACCATGTTATGCTTATCCAATATGCCATATTTCTTTTTAAATCTTGTAAGAATCGTAATCCAAGACGTACTAAATAGTAGTAAGAACACAACATTTGAAATTGCATGGCTCAAATCAAAATAAAAACTTGCGATATAATACGAAATGACTGTTTCCCACGTTGCCTCTCGTATAAAACCGAGAAGCCCCCAGAAATTCATAATCCAGCCAAATAAAAATCCAACAAACAATCCGTATAGAAGTCTTCCCCATAACTTTTTCATTAAAAATGTATTCCGCAATAATCCAGCTATAAAACCAATCATACCCCATGAAAACATTTGCCACGGCGTCCACGGACCTTGTCCTAAAAAAATGTTAGATACGATAGCCGCTGTTGCACCAATCATAAAACCAGTTTCACTTCCGAACACCATTGCAGAAACAATAATGACAAAAGAAGTCGGTTGTACACTTGGTAAAATAGAAAATGGTACACGGCTCACTGCTGCAATTGCTGCTAACACAGCAACGAGAACAATTTCACGTGAAACAAACGCCTTCCTTTCAAAACGGATATAGAAAGGTAACATAATAACAACTAATAAAAACAAACTACTTAACATGTAATAACCGTCCATGATAAGTGTAGTAAAAAGTAATGTGCCTATTATCACTGCAAAAATGCATACTATGAATGCAACATATCGTTTGGACACGCTTCGTACACATCCTCCCACGTTAATGCATATGGCAATTCTTTTCGAATAAATCGATTGATAGAGGTTGTATAAAAGAAGTTGCCACTAAAAAATTCTTTCGGTGCATCATTCATAATGACTGCTCCATCAAATAACATCATGCATTGATCCACGTATTTCGCTGCAAACTCAATATCATGCGTTGCCATTACAATTGTTGTCCCTTCTTTTTGCAGTTTCCTAAATAACTCTCCTACCCTTTCTTTCTTCCACAGATCTAGTCCTTTTGTCGGTTCATCCAGTAATAATAAAGTCGGCTTTGACAATAACGTCGTACATAATGCAAGTAATTGTTGCTCTCCCCCGCTACAATCATGCGGATGGCGTTCTTTAAGTGCATATAGCCAAAACTTTTTAAGCTGCTGTTCTGCTATTTCTTTTCCTTGTTCTCCGTATAATTCACGCGCTCGTTCATACACCTCGTCCCACACTGTATCAAATGTAAAATGATAATACGGATGCTGCGATACATACCCGATCCTTTTAAATCGTTCTTTCGAATCAATTTTATGTATCACTTTCCCATTCCACTTTACTTTCCCTCTTCTCGCTTTTTGTAACCCTGCTAAAATCGTTAACAGTGTAGACTTACCTGTCCCATTCTTTCCAACGAGAGCTACCCATTTTCCTTTTTCAATCGATACTGTTAAATCTCGTAAAATGAGCGGACTACTCTTTTCATATTGGAACGAAATATGCTCTGCACTTAAAATGACTTCTTGCTTTTCCCTTCGTACTATTGGCTCATTTACATATGATATCGCTGAAAAATCATTCATTTTCATTTGTGCTTCTCGCACTGTAAATGGTATATCTTTCGCATTCCACTCTAAAAACAATCTTGGAATTTGCGGAATAAATGGACGAAATCCTTCTACTTCCCACATGTTCGCTATAACCCTTTTCGGACTACCATCATACACGATTCGGCCGTTATTCATACAAATAACGCGCGTAGCAAGTGGTATTACCTCATCTAAACGATGTTCACTTAAAACGATCGTAATGCCAAGTTCTTCATTAATACGCTTTAACAACCCTAAAAACTCTTTCGCAGCAATTGGATCTAACTGCGCAGTTGGTTCATCTAATAATAGTAACTTCGGCTGCATAACTAATACCGCAGCTAAATTGACAAGTTGCTTCTGCCCGCCAGATAACGTATGAACAGATTGGTGCAATAAATCTTGGAATCCTAAGAAGCTAATAAGCTCGGCTATTCGTTTTTGAATAATGTGAGATGGTAATCCGATATTTTCTAAAGAAAATGCTAATTCTTGAATGACCGTATCCATTACGAGCTGATTTTCTGGATTTTGAAATACCATGCCAATTTCTTGGGCAGATAACAAGTCCGGTACATTTTCTAATAAAGTACCATCATAATATGTATCCCCAGTACGCTTACCAATTGGAAGTAATTCCTTTTTAAAATGTTTTAATAAAGTCGTCTTCCCGGATCCTGATCCTCCAGCAAGTGCAATAAACTCTCCTTTTTGAACAGAAAGAGAAATATGCTGCAACGCTTTTTCGTGTTCATCAGCATATACAAATGATAAATTGTTTATTTCTGCATGCGCCACCATATCCATTCCCGTCCTTCCATTATAATTGGTAAACTAATAAACATCGTGAATACGACAAACATCATCCCATCGTATTGCTGAAATAGAACCGATTCGACTTTCGGATAAATGATTAACTTCCCTCCGCCATATGTACTACATATAATAGCAGCTATAAATAGAATACTTAAATAACTGAGCGTATACCAATCGCGTCTTTCCATTCTATACCGAATATAAGTCGTACGTTTCGTTACACCAAATCCACGAGCTTGCATAGAATCTGCCGTTTGTAATGCATCTTCTAATGAACAAATTAATAATACTTGCAATAATTGCATACCATTGTTCATGCGTTCAACAATGGAACCTGCATCTACTTGTACACCTTTCGTTTTTTGGACGAGTGTTATTTTCTGTAATCGCCTCATAAACAAGGGAACAAATCTCACTGTAATCATCGTTAACAATGCTACTTTCGGTGAAATTCGAGAAAACAAATATAAAAATTTATGACTTGAAATAATATCATTATACGAAGCAAACGTAAACATAATCGCAACTAATAATAACCCCATTACTACTCCATACATAATCGCCTCAAGCTTAATACGGCTATCACCTAACCAAAATAATGTAGTTCGACCTCTATGCGTTAATAACGAATTAAATAAAATGACCATAAAAAAGAAAACAATTGTGCTCGGTAACATCTTTCTTATCTTGTCGCTATTCCCTTGCATCACATTGATTATAACGATTAATAGAATTGCTCCAATTAAAAAAAGAGGATGAAGACACATCATACATAGTATCATCACCCCGATATAATAGAAAAAATTCACAAAAGGATGTAAAGAAGAAAAACTTATTTTCATAGTCCTTTACCGAATGCCTTTCTTATTTTAATACAAACACCCACTCGATTGTATCGCCTGGTTTTACTGTAACTACACCTGCACTATGGTTTGGAAACACACCGTTCACACGATATTTCCAGCCACTAGTAGCGGTAATATCTTTTTCATATAAATCATTAATCCCTTTTACATAAATACCGTCTTTAGAGCCCATCGCATCAACATCTAAACCTGTACGCTGCAATACTTTATAAACAGTATCGCCTTCTTGTACATCCACCTTTTTTGCCCCTAATAAATATCCTTCATTACCTTTTACTGAGATGGTAACTTGTTTTGCTTTAGGTATTGGTACTGGATCTGGTTTTGGTTTTGGTGGTTCAGGAGTTGGTACTTGCGGAGTCGGTATCGTTTTCTCCTCTTTATTCGGATCAACCTTCTGCTCCTGCTTCGGTGTTTCTTTCGGTTGATTTACAACCTTCGCTTCTTCTTTTACTTCTGGTGCTTTCGGTTGTTGCTCTTGTTGTTTCTCTTCTTGTGCTTTTTGTTGTTCTGGTTGTTTATTAACAGCAGTCTGTTCCTGAGGTTTTTCTTCCTTCTTTACTTCCGGTTGTGCCTGTGGCTTTTCTTCTTTTGGCTTCTCTTCTACTTTTTGTTCTTGTTTCTCTTTTTGCTCTTCTTGCTTATTTTGCTCTTGTTCAGCTTGTTTTTCCTCCGGTTTTTCTTCCGGCTTCGCTTCATCTTTTTTCTCTTCTTGTTTTGCTACTTCTTCTTGCTTCGGTTCTACTTTCTTCTCAGGCTTTACAGCTGCCTCTTCACATCCGGCAAGTAGTCCGAGTGAAAGCAATAAAGAAATAAACCACTTCATCTTACTCATGTTGTCTCTCACCTTTCATAATAAAGTGAAACTTTAATAAGTGGGGGGCTTTTCCACCCCCCACTTATTATTAGTTGAACCAATCGGGCTTTTACGGGCAGTTAATCTCCACCTAACTTCCTTGCACTCGCTAACTTTTGAGGTGGGGATCTTACTGCCCGTTAATGCGGGATAAAATTAGGAGCAAATGATTGCTCCTAATTTTTGTTAAGCTGCTTTACGTCTCCATAATACATATGCAGAAGCAATACATAATACACCCATACCTACTTCTGTCGCTGCACTATGAGAAGATGCTCCTGTTTTTGGTAGTGTGCTACCATTTCCGGATTTTTTATTTTTAACCGGTTCGTTATCAACAACAACTTTTAAATTGTCATCTTTTGTTTCTTGTTGTACTTGTTTTTGTTCTTCTGGTTGTTCAGTAACTTCTTTTTCTACTACAACATTTTCTGAGTCTACATTTGGTTTCTTATCGATTTCAATAACAGATTCCGTTGACCAGTCATAAATCGATTTTCCAAGGTCTTTAAACTGAAGTAAAGCTAATAATGCTTGCTCTGTTGCCATTCCGCTACCGGTTTGATCGCCTGGTAACCATTTAAATTCACCATTTGGAAGTTGATATGACAATAGATTTTGCACTGCCTTATGAAGACGGTTTTGATCTACATCTTTCACAAGGGATAATCCAATAATAGCTTGCGCAGCACTATTAGAATTCTCTTGTCCATCAGCAGAGAAACCGCCATTTTCTAGTTGTTCATTATATAAGTATGCGACAGCCTTTTGCACTGCTGGTTTCACATCTGCTCGGTCTTGATAAGGAGCTAATGCTGATAAAACCATACCTGTTACATCAACGCTACTAGCACTATCTTTACTGCTTGCGCTATCATAAGTCCAGCCGCCATCTGTATGTTGCGCGTTTAAAAGTGCATCTACTAAAGCAACTCGATTCCATTTTGAATCTACTGGAATTTCATATTTTTTCGTATCAAATGCAAGTAAAGCAAATGTATAACCTGTAACAGAATTCACTTTATCTGATTCGTACAATTTTTGAACTAAATTATGTTCGCCTACCATTTTTGGGTCTGCATTCATTGCATTCATCATAATAATCGTTCTAGCTAAATCTGTCGCTGAAAAACGGTTAATGCGCTTTTCTACTTTTTCAGTTACAGCCTTAACATAATTTAATTTCGCCTCAATTGGAACATTCTTTCCCGAACGAGAAAGGCCTAAAGCTACCCAATCGCTTTCAATTCCATCTTGTAACATCTTTTCAGATGTTTTAGAGATTGCGTCATTTACTTGTGCTGCTGGAACTTGAATGTTTTCTTGCTTTGGTTGTTCTGGTTTTTTACTATCTTGGTCACCTTGGTTTTCCCCATCTAGCGTTTTACCGTCTTGGTCACCTTGGTTTTTCCCATCTGGCGTTTTACCATCTTGATCACCTTGGTTTTTCCCATCTAGCGTTTTACCGTCTTGGTCACCTTGGTTTTTCCCATCTGGCGTTTTATCATCTTGACCTTCTGGTTTTGGTTCTTCTGTTTTGCCACCGTTAGGTTCTTCTGTTTTACACGTTCCGAACTTATCTAACGTTTCTTTCAATGTTTCCTGGCTCATATTGCTCCAGTCTGAAACAAAGCGGAAAACAACAACATCTCCAGATTTTAATTTATAACTATCCGCTCCAACTTCCGCAGATTTATCATTTACATCATACAGCCAGCCACTTGTAGCCCCGGCCATTAATCCATCAATGCCTTTTACATACGTTCCAAACGACATCGTTTCAGCTTCTACTTTGTCCCCCATGACTTTTTGCAGCAAGCTTAACGCTGTTTCCCCATCTTTAATTTGCTCTTCTTTCGGACATAACATAATGCCCTTTTGTGATTCACCAACAATTGCAAGTTTTGCTGTATTCCCTTCAGCAAACGTAATATGTACTGTATTCGCAAAAGAAACACATACAAGTGTAACTGCCATTAACGACGTAAGCAGCCATTTTTTTAACATTGCCATCCCAAAATTTCCTCCCTTACTACTATTCACACAAAAAAAGGCCCTTCAAGGGCGTGCAATTGACACTCTTTTTTTGTAAGTGTCGAACAAACTGTGCAACACCTCCTACCCGCATCATTCGCGGCTATATTTGTATAGGAAAAATAATTTTGTTCATGAACGTATCATTGTGATAACATTCACTTTTCTAGGCAAAACTGACTTCCATTTAAGTTATCGCAAAACGATAAACCTATACATTCTGTAAATTATAAATTTCTGTATTATTTTACTATTGACATAGAATTTTGTCCATGCTTTATCGGATTTATTTTCTAAGAATAGTAACTTACTAACCTTTAACGATGCAAACTTTTTTCACTAATAATGACGCCATCTTCATCCGCATACACATAATCATTTGGCTTCCATTCTACTCCTCCAAATTGCAATGAAATATTTCGTTCTCCTTTCCCTTCTTTTACACTTCTATTCGGCATTGTTCCTAACGCTAAAATACCTATATTAACATTCTTTAGTTCACTAGAATCACGAACATATCCATTCACAATAATTCCTGCTAGCTTTCTTTCTTCTGCAATAGCTGCCAAATTATCACCGAGTAACGCACAATTCGTAGACGCGCCGCCATCAACAACTAATACCGTTCCTTCTGGTAATGTTTGCAATCCTTCCTTCACTAGTACATTATCATCCTTCACTTTTACCGTTGCAATTTTCCCGTGAAATTGTTCTTTCTTCCCAAAAGACCGAAAAGATTGGCGGCATATTTGCAATTCCTTTTCAAACTCATCACATAGATCCGTAGTTTTCCACATCTTTTTCCCTCTTTTCCTTTTACTTTCTATTTAACATATTCTTGGATTATTTTCGTTTCCCTGTCTAATGTTGCAATAATTTGTATGTGCGGGAAAAGGACAGAAAAACTATTGCCTTAAGAAGCCACCTTTATTATAATCTTTTTACAGATAAATTTCAGAATATTGAAAATTAACCAAGTGAAAAAAGGAGGGGTTTTATGCAATTACAAACTGAAGTAAAAAAACAGCCTAGTAAACGAAAGTTTAAAATGCCTGACGCGTACGTACTATTATTTTTTATTGCTCTGCTTTGTGCAATAGCTACGTATTTCGTTCCTGCAGGAGAATTTAAAAGAGTTACAAATGGGACTGTTACAACGACAATACCAGGAAGTTACCATTCTGTTCCGCAATCACCGGTAGGGTTTGTTTCTTTTTTTACCGCTATTGAAAAAGGAATGACACTTGCTGCTCCTATCATCTTCTTAATTTTATTTACAGGCGGTGCCATTGCGATTCTTGAAAAAACCGGTGCTCTTGACGGTTTAATCTATCATGTTATTAACAAATTTCGTAACCAGCAATTACTTTTTATATGCATTGTCGCCGCACTCTTTTCTATTCTCGGAACGACTGGTATTATCGTTAACTCGGTTATCGGCTTTATCCCCATCGGCATCATCGTTGCACGCACATTAAAATGGGACGCTATCGTCGGCGTAGCAATTATTTATTTAGGGACTTATGCTGGTTTTAATGCTACTATATTATCTCCTTCACCTTTAGGCATTTCACAAAAAATTGCGGAACTCCCAATGTTTTCAGGAATTGGTTTACGCACAGCAATTTATCTCTCTTTTTTACTTGCTACCATTCTATATATTAATTGGTACGTAAAACGCTTAAAAAAATCGAATAAAGGAAGCATACTCGGAGATAACTGGTTTCCAAGTAATGCTCTTTCAAGTGGAAAAGAAGCGCAGAAAACAGAAGTTCCTTGGACAATACGTCATAAATTAATTTTACTCGTTTCAGCTTTATCATTAATTGCATTTTTAATTGGCGCTTTTCGTCTACATTGGACAGACGCAGAAATGACTGCTACTTTTATTTTCATAGCAATTACAGCCGGAATAATAGGTGGCATGAAAGCAAACGATATCGCTTCTACTTTTCTAGCAGGCTGCCAAAATCTCATATACGGTGCTTTGATCGTCGGAATGGCTCGTTGTATTTCAGTCATTTTGGAGCAAGGGAAATTACTTGATACAATCGTTAACCAACTCGCACAGTCTCTCGAAGGACAAAGCCCAGTATTTGGCGTTATCGGTATGTATGTAAGTAGTGCCGCATTACATTTCCTCATTTCATCCGGGACAGGTGAATCTGTGATTTTCATTCCGATATTAGCTCCATTAGCTGATTTCATGCACATTACACGCCAAGTTACAGTACAAGCTGTTATGCTCGGCGAAGGTGTAGTGAACTGCCTCAATCCAACTTCCGGTGTTTTAATGGGCGTTCTCGCAGCGAGCGGCATTTCTTACGGAAAATGGATTCGATTTATGGCTCCTCTTGCACTCATTTGGTTTATTATTGGACTTATTTTTCTTATTGTTGGGGTTAATATTGAGTGGGGACCGTATTAAAAGACGCGTATTATACTTAACTTGATAAAATATTTATCCTATTCTCCTCTCCAATCCAATAAAAATCACTTATTCTAGTATAGATATAAGAAGGGATTGATCATAATGATCAATCCCTTTTATCAAAATATAATACCTTTAAAAATCTTAGTTCCAAATTTTATTTACCCATTCCGGATGATCAATAAAAGGATTACGATTATGTTGATATTTCGTAAAAATCACTTCATTACGCTTTCTCTCTAAATCATCGACCGGGTCTTGTTCATTCCATTTTAGTAAAACGGATAGTTTACCCATGTATGGGTCTTTATTGTTATTCACCTTTTCATTTAGTTCTAAGTCTATTTCACCGTTGTCTCCCTCATAACGAACTGCCATGTAAAATAGCATTCTAGCGATATCTCCTTTTACACTATCACGAGGTTCCCAAGAATCACTATCATATTTACATTCTGTCGCTTCCGAATGGTTCACGCCACCATTATCAAAATCCAGATTTCCACGTGAACTATTTACAGATACATCCGTCGCTCTTAAATGATGCAAATCTGTTCCAGGTCCTGCAGTCGTTCCAAAATCACCGTGTGATTTTGCCCAAACATGCTCTCGATTCCAGTTATCCACTCCTGAACCATTCGTAAGTTTCCCTTGCGAACGCCCCGTATATAAGAGTATCACATTATTTTTATTATTCGGATCTTCATCAGTATCTCTTAGCGCTCCCCAAACCGCACTGTATGATAACTTTGTATGATCATCAATAATATTATGAAGTTCCTTCTTTAATTCTAAACCAGTCTTTCCTATTGCATTATTATAATATGTATCGTCATAGTTTTTTACAGCAATCTCTTGTGGTGATGCAGAAGCTACTTCACCGTGTATAGTATCTGTGAATGATAAAGATGCAGAACCTAAAATAAAAAATGAAGATAGTGTAACCATAGCAATTTTTGTATTTCGAAACTTCATATACCCATTTCCCCTTTAATATATAATTTGAAACTATTCACTAAAAAATGCTTTCTTCCCCCAAAAAACTCTTTAGAAACCCATACCCCTTTTCTTTTTATTTAATACAAAACTCTAATGAGTTTGTATCATTTCCACACTTTTGGCTTATCTACTTTTCACAAGGAATATTCCCCTCTAGTAAAGATTGTTAAAATATTCTTTGCAATTTAAAAGTAGTTTAATGTTAACTTATAAATTTAAATTTATTTATGCAATAATGCATATTTGATAAATACTTAAAAAACATTTTGAATAAAAAGCATTCAAAGAAAACCATGCCACAAAACAGATACAGTCTAAGACAGAAATAATAAAAATCAAGATGATAGCTCAACTTTTCCCTTTTCCATACCTGTCTTTATTTTTATGTAAAACCTTTCTTTCTCTGAATAATACGTACAAAAATAGATTGGATACCATGTAGGCACCAATCTATTTTCATTAAAGAAACTGTGTCAATTCTGAGTTCACAACGCGTTGTGCAGTAATAATAACACTTTCAGCTGTTAGCCCATAAACACTATATAGTCCACCAGGTTGATTAGGAACAATTTGAACCTCATATTCAAGTGCTTGTCCAAAAGCAGGATGAACTAAACTTAGAGTTGCGAAAGTAGAAGCATTAGAATTTACATTGAAGTTTACCTGTTCAATCAACACTAATGAACCGTCAAGTCTAAAAACTCTAGCTACTCCAGTAAGCGGGCCCGCAGTACGGTTAAGGATTTTCACCCTAACTCTATTTGCATTAGCAGGTTGATTTCCTACGTTTTCAATTGGTCCTGTGGTAAGAGCCATATAACATCACCTCCATTATAGTATTATGATATTCAGTAATAAAAAATAATGTTATAAACTAATTATCCAATTTATTTAAAATAAAAAAATGTTCGTTTTTATCTCGTTAATTAATAAAAACGAACATTTTATAATGAATGAATTCACAAAAAATAAATTCATATACTAGACTAAATCAACCTATAACAACCGTTTTTTTACAGACAATTTCTCTCCCTTCCGACTTCCTCATTTTCTCCTAATATTGAGCCGGGGATCTTACTACCCGCATGTTGCGAGATAAAATGTGTTTCCATCCAATTCACAATTATTTCTTCCAGCTCTGGATGTAGTGACTTTCCTGCCCCTTCTTCATAATTCTTTTTAAACTCTAATGCTTTAAACTCACCTTCAAAACTTTTCAAACTATGATCCATATTTTGTACTACATATACTTCAGAATCACCCTTCACATAATCACCGATCCGCTTCGCTCTTTCAGGATTAGCCTGAATATCTTTATCACCAGCAATAGCTAGTACTGGACATGTTACTTGTTGTAAGTCTTTATAGATGTCATGCTGAAAATGCTCTCTAAACCATTTTGCGTTCATCGGTTTAAAACCAACTTTAATCGTATCTTTTTCTGTGTTCATCATTTTCTCTTTTATTTTTTCCATTTGCTTCTCTCCACGTTTCTCTACATTGAGAAGACGCATTAGTTTTCCTTTTATTCCTTTCTGCTCTTTTAGTTCTTTATATGCAATTTCTCTTTGTCTTTTCGTAGCCTCTTCTAATGATTCCGCGGCGCCTGTAAGAAGGATAAGCCCATTAACTGGTGTTCTTGCATTTACTACTGTTGCCAACATACATCCTTCACTATGACCAGCTAAAATGATATTTTCTGGATCAACAAATGGCTATTCTTTTAAATACGTAATCGTAGACTCTATATCACTAACTAAATCCCACATTCCAGTCTTCATGATATCTCCGTCACTCTTTCCTACTCCGCGCTTATCAAAACGGAGCGTTACTACTCCAAGCTTCGCCATTACATGTGCTAAATCTTTATATACGTTCGACGCAAGCTTTAACGGTACGATCGTTCCATCACGATCAATTTCCCCAGATTCCAGCAATAATGACAACAGCAGCATACTTCCCGTCAGCTTTCGGCTTTGTAAGCGTTCCATACAAAGTAAATTCACTATTTATCGCTACTTCATATTCTTCAAAGGTCATTATATTTGTCCTCCCACTATTCTTTTATATCCAATTTAAATTTCAAACTCGTTATTATATTTTTGAACTCTCTTTCATCTTTCATCGGAGTGAAAACTGGATTCTCTGCAATACTTTGTAACATGCTTCGCTTTATAATCTCTTCATTTCTAACTGTTTTAGCGCCGAGTGGAAATTCTGCAAACCATCCATCAATCGCATCAAAATAAGAATCTCCATGTAAATGTAGACTATTTACTGTGAAGCTTGCCGCACAAACTGCTACATATTTACGTAACATTTCTAATGCCTTTTCAAAATTCCCTTGCATACAATATACTTGTGCAGCAGCATAGTATACTTTTAAAGTCATATTGGGATGCAATGTTTCTATTTCATATATATCTATTAACATAAAAGCTCTATTTAAAATCACCTCTACTTTTTCAACGTTTGAGGCATTTACTACTACGTAATTTGGTATTGTCGCAACGAGTTGTATTAAATGTTGATACATACTAATTTGCATTATTTCATTTGCCTTTTCAGCATTTCCAAGCATTTGATACGCTTGTGCGATTAGATCTTCCTCTGGAACGTTAGGACGTATCGTTCCGCCAAGTAATTGCAATACTTCATTCGGTTTATTGAGTATAAGATAGCAAGTTGCTTGAAACGATACCGCCTCTTTCACAAGAGAAACATCATCACTTTCTTCCTGAACCCTGCTAAAGAGATTCATTGCTTCTTCTAACATTTCAATTCTTTTATCCGTATCCTCTGTTAACATATGGTGATTAATAAAAAGTAGTCCCATTTGAAGTAATAACGGAAAACAAGAATAATATTTTTTAATTATTTCTCTGCACTCCACCATTACTTCATCAAACGGTTTTTCACTAAAAGCTTCCGCTAGTCTATGATATAAATCCCTAATATCTTCTGGTTCCATTTGCGGTGTATAACAGATTAGTTCATCTATACTTATATTAAAGTACGATGCTAACAGTGGTAAAAATGTAATATCCGGATAACTCTGCCCTGTCTCCCATTTGGAAACAGATGCCTTCGTAATACCGATATACGCCGCTAACTCTTCCTGTGTAATTCCCTTTTCTTTTCTCTTATCCGCAATTATTTTATGAATGTTTATCTCCTTCACACCATCACCTCATACTTTTATTATATGCTTTTATTTCACACAAAATATGGATTTAAAGTCGACTTTCGTTAACAAAATCAACTGTTAGGAAACATGTCTCTAAAATCAAAGAGTCTGTCCCAAAAGGTGCTTTTTAGCCAAAATCTAATAAAAAGCGAAAGGCAGAAACGCTGATTTTATAACGTTTCTGCCTTTTCAATTTCATGTGATCTTACTTCGAAAGAGACTTATGAGACAGCCTCTTTTTATTGTGGGGTACCGATACATAGCCACCTAGCTAAGATTTTGAAGTACTTCAAAATCAAAAATCTCATCTCATCACAGTTTTCTATGGGAATCCAGTGAACAGCTTATTTAGTCGGGTAAGCGGGGGGCATCGCTGCCCCCAACTCCCCTCAGAACCGTACGTGACAGTTTCCCATCATACGGCTCAAGCCTTCTTTTTATCCGATTTCAG